>NZ_JAGPVV010000004.1 GCF_018066915.1 Roseovarius sp. | reverse complement strand
GAGGCCACGACCGTATCGGTATCCGCCGATTGTCCCATCACGATGCGCCCCGCCTCTTCCATGCGCACCGATACGGTGGCCTGTGCGTCGGTGCCTTCGGTCACGGCATGGACCTGATAGAGTTGCAACCGCGCCTCATGTGGAAAGAGCGCCTTGACCGCGTTGAACGTGGCATCGACGGGCCCGTCGCCGGTGGCCTCGGTCGAGACCTCGCGCCCGTCGATTTCCATCGTGAGCGTGGCCTGTTGCGGGCCTTCGGTGCCGCAGATCACGCGCAAGTGTTTGATCTGCAAGCGGTTGTTCTCGGAATCCACACCGGCATTGACGAGGGCCACGAGGTCGTCGTCGTAGATTTCCTTCTTGCGGTCGGCGAGTTCCTTGAACCGGACGAACACATCGTTGAGCTGATTATCAGCCAAGTCATAGCCCAAATCCTTGAGCTTGGAGCGCAAGGCGGCACGGCCCGAATGTTTACCCATGACGATATTGGTCTCGGTGAGACCCACATCCTCGGGGCGCATGATCTCAAACGTTTCGGCGTTCTTGAGCATGCCGTCCTGATGGATGCCGGATTCATGCGCAAAGGCGTTCTTGCCGACGATGGCCTTGTTGAACTGCACCGGAAAGCCCGACACAGCGGCAACACGGCGCGAGATGTTCATCAGCTTGCGGGTGTCGACGCCGGTCACATAGGGCATGATGTCGCCGCGCACCTTGAGGGCCATCACCACCTCTTCGAGGGCGGTGTTGCCTGCGCGTTCGCCAAGGCCGTTGATGGTGCATTCGATCTGCCGCGCGCCGCCTGCAACGGCGGCGAGGGCGTTTGCCGTGGCCATGCCGAGGTCGTTGTGGCAATGTGTGGCAAAGACCACCTCATCCGCCCCCGGCACGGTTTCGATCAGGCGGCGAATGAGCGAGGCGGATTCCTCGGGTGCGGTATAGCCCACGGTGTCGGGGATATTGATCGTGGTTGCCCCCGCCTTGATCGCGATTTCCACCACGCGGCAGAGATAATCCCATTCGGTGCGGGTGGCATCCATCGGCGACCATTGCACATTGTCGCAGAGATTGCGGGCATGTGTCACCGTCTCGTGAATCCGTTCGGCCATCTGGTCGCGGTCGAGATTGGGTATGGCGCGGTGCAGCGGCGAGGTGCCGATAAAGGTATGGATGCGGGGGCGAGCGGCGTGTTTCACCGCCTCCCAGCAGCGGTCGATATCCTTGAAATTGGCCCGCGCGAGGCCGCAGATCACGGCGTTCTTTGCGTTCTTGGCAATATCGCTGACGGCGTTGAAATCGCCCTCGGAGGCGATGGGAAATCCCGCCTCGATGATATCGACGCCCATGTCATCGAGCAGCCCGGCAATTTCGAGCTTTTCGGCATGGGTCATGGTGGCGCCGGGGCTTTGCTCGCCATCGCGCAAGGTTGTGTCAAAGATGACGACGCGATCTTTAGAGGTGTTGGTCATGTTGGTCTCTTTCAAAAAATCCTAAGCCTGCGGCGCGAAAACGGCACATCCTCTGAGCGGTCGCGCCAAGACGGCACGCTCAGAGGCGGCTTAGGCCTAGCAGGACAGCACGTGCGGCACGCCGAGGGGCGTGGGGCAAGGGCGTGATATGATCCTGCATCAACATGGGCGAAACTATAGGCATGCCGCGCGGCGAAGAAAACCCCGAAATTGCGCTTGGCTTTGGGGGTTGAAGCGGCGCGGGCTTCGGCTAGGTCTGCGCCATGGAAAACGCATTGATCATCGGCGCCTCGGGCGGCATCGGGCAGGCTGTGAGCGCCGCCCTTGAGGCAAGGGGCGTGTCGGTCACCGGCCTGTCGCGGAGGGACGATGGGTTGGACGTGACCGATGAGGCCTCGGTTGCGGCAGCCCTTCGGGCGCTCACGGGGCCGTTTGACCTGATCCTTGTGGCGACGGGGGCGTTGGAAATCGGCGACGCCGCGCCGGAAAAGGCGCTGCGGCAGGTGAGCGCGCAGGCGATGCTGGATCAATTCGCGCTCAATTGTGTGGGACCATCGCTTGTGCTCAAGCACAGTGTCCGGCTCTTGCCGCGCGAGGGGCGGGCGGTCTTTGCGGCGCTCTCGGCGCGGGTGGGCTCGATCGGCGACAACAGTTTCGGCGGCTGGTATTCCTATCGCACCGCCAAGGCGGCACTCAACCAGATGATCCACACCGGCGCAGTTGAACTGGGGCGCAGCCACCGCGCGACGATTTGCGTGGCGCTGCATCCCGGCACGGTCGAGACCGACTTTACCCGCAAGTATCTGGGGCGGCACCCGGCGGTGCCTGCACCAGAGGCGGCGGAAAACCTGCTGCGCGTCATCGCAGGCTTGCGGCCTGAGGACAGCGGCGGGTTCTTTGATTGGCAGGGGAAACCCGTGCCATGGTGACGCGGCTGGTTTTGGTGCTGGGGGATCAGCTTAGCCTGGATTTGTCTGCCTTGCGCGCGGCGGACAAGGCACGCGACGTGGTGGTTATGGCCGAGGTGATGGACGAGGGCAGTTATGTGCCGCACCATCCCAAGAAGATTGCGCTGATCCTGTCGGCGATGCGGCATTTTGCAGAAGAGTTGCGCGCGGCTGGCTGGCAGGTGGCCTATACGCGGCTGGATGATCCCGAGGCCACGCCCTCGATTGTCGGCGAAGTGATCCGGCGGGCTGAGGAATTTGGCGCGTCCGAGGTGATTGCCACGCAGCCGGGGGAATGGCGGCTGATTGCGGCGCTGACTGAGGCCCCCTTGACCGTTCGGCAACTGCCCGACGACCGGTTCATCTGTGCGCTGGAGGAGTTCGACCGCTGGGCCGAGGGCCGCAAAGAGCTTCGGATGGAGTATTTTTACCGCGAGATGCGGCGCAAGACCGGGTTCCTGATGGAGGGCGACCAACCGGCGGGGGGCAAGTGGAATTTTGACCATGACAACCGCAAGCGGGCGCAAGTGGACCTGCTGCGCGCAAAGCCGCTGCGGTTTGAGCCGGATGCGATCACGGCGGAGGTGCTCGATCTGGTCGAGGCGCGGTTTGGTGGGCATTTCGGCACTCTGCGCCCGTTCTGGTTTGGCGTGACACGGGCCGAGGCCGCCCAAGCGTTTGACCATTTCGCGCGGCACCTGCTGCCGGGGTTTGGCGATACACAGGATGCGATGCTCGAAGGGGATGCGTTCCTGCACCATTCGGTGATTTCGATGTATATGAACATCGGATTGCTCAATCCTGTGGATATCTGCACCCGAATTGTTGAGGAATGGCAAGCGGGCCGAGTGCCGATCAATGCCGCCGAGGGCTATATCCGGCAGGTGATCGGCTGGCGGGAATATATGCGCGGCCTCTATTTCCGCGAGGGGCCGGACTATGTGACGCGCAACGCGCTGGGCCACGGGCGCGATCTGCCTGCGATGTATTGGGGGGGCGAGACGCGGATGAACTGCGTCTCGCAAGCTGTTGGGGTGACGGCAAAAGAGGCCTATGCGCATCATATCCAGCGGTTGATGGTAACGGGCAATTTCGCGCTTCTGGCCGGGATTGATCCGGGCCAAGTGCATGAATGGTATCTCGCGGTCTATGCCGATGCGTTTGAATGGGTCGAGGCCCCGAATGTGATCGGGATGAGCCAGTTTGCCGATGGCGGCATCATCGCCAGCAAACCCTATGTGAGTTCGGGCAATTATATCGACAAGATGTCGGATTACTGTCGGTCCTGTGCCTATTCGGTCAAGGACAAGACGGGCGAGACTGCCTGTCCCTTTAACCTTCTTTATTGGGATTTCCTGATCCGGCATCGCGATAGGTTTGGCCGCAATCCGCGCATGGGGCCGGTTTACCGCACCTGGGACAAGATGGACGGCACCCGCCGTCAGGCGGTGCTGGACGGGGCCGCGCGGGTGTTGGGCGATCTGGAGGCGGGGCGTATCGTCTGATCACTCGGTCTTGGTCGTGGCCTCTGACAGCGCGCCGTCTTCCCATGTGCCGCTGGCCTCTTGCCCGGTGGCATAGCGCATGGTGCCTTCGCCCTGCCGCTTGCCCGCGCGGAACATCCCCTCATAAGTATCGCCATTGGTGTAGGTGGCCACGCCGCGCCCCGAGATTTCGCCGTTCTGCCATTCCCCCTCATAGACAAAGCCATCGGGCATGGTGATCTTGCCCTGCCCGTGGCGCTGGCCCTCGACGAACTGGCCGACATAGATCGTGCCATCGGGATAGGTGGCGGTGCCGGTGCCGTGGCGCTGACCGTTCTGCCACTCGCCCTCATAGCGATAACCGTCGGGATAGGTCATGACCCCGGTGCCATGGTTGCGGGCGTTCTGGAACTCGCCCTCGTAGACAAGACCGTTGGGGTAGGTGGCACGCCCCGTGCCCTCGATCACGCCGCCGATCCATGATCCCTCATAGGTGGAGCCATCGGGATAGGTGATGCGCCCTTCGCCATTGGCGAGATCATCGCGGAACTGCCCCTCATAGACCGAGCCATCGGGATAGGTGACGCGCCCCTGACCCGAGATTTTGCCAGCGACCCATTCGCCCTCATAGAGATAGCCATCGGTGCCGGTGAATTTGCCCTGACCATGGCGGCTGTCATCCTTGAAGGCGCCCTCGTAGAGATCGCCATTCTCATAGGTGACACGGCCCATGCCCTCGCGCCGTCCGGCGACAAGATCGCCTTCATAGACATCGCCATTGGGCTGCGTGAGCTTGCCCTTGCCGTCAATCTCTCCGGCGCGCCAGGTGCCCTGATAGATCAGCCCGTCGGGCATGGTCAGCGTGCCTTCGCCCTCGCGCGCGCCGCGCGCCACGGCCCCCTCATAGACCGCGCCATCGGGATAGGTGATCTTGGCCATGCCCTCTTTGACGCCATTCACCCAATCGCCGTCATAGATATAGCCACCGGGGCTCTGCATCCGGCCGCGCCCGTGGTGCATCGCGTTGAGAAATCCACCCTCGTAGCGCACGCCATTGGCGTAGATCGCAACACCTTGCCCGGTGATCTTGCCATCCTCCCAAGCGCCTTCATAGGTGCCGCCATCGGTGAACACGATCTTGCCGATGCCATTGGGTTTGCCGCGCGCAAATTCGCCCTCATAGACCGAGCCGTTGGGAAAGCGTGCGACACCCTTGCCGCGGATTTCCCCCTCGACCCATTCGCCGGTATATTCATAGCCATTGGGCAGCGTGTAGGTGCCGGTGCCGTGTTGCAGCCCGTCCTTGAACGTGCCCTCGTAGATGCCGCCATCGTCATATTGCTTGGTCTGCACCTCTGCATCCTGAGCGGCGGCCATTGTGGCCGCGCCAAGGGCGATGCTCAGAAGGATGGGTCTTGTGCGCGAAAACTTCATATCTGCCCCGATGCCCGATCCCGCCCGATGATACGGCGGCTGCGCCAAATCTAGAGGACAGGGCAGGGGCTGACAACGGGTTTTGGGCAAATCGGCTTTTCCTCCGGCGGCGATCTGCTACATCGGAGGCGTGGATATGCAGAGGGCACGCGCATGGCTGACCGGTTTCGCCTGACATTGGCGCAGTTGAACCCCACGGTGGGGGATCTGGCGGGCAATGCGCGTCTGGCGCATGCGGCATGGGAAGAGGGGCGCGCGGCGGGGGCCGATCTGGTGGCGCTGCCCGAGATGTTCATCACCGGCTACAACACGCAAGATCTCGTGCAGAAACCTGCCTTTCATCAGGCGGCGATTGCCGCGATCGAGGCGCTGGCACGCGACTGCGCCGAGGGTCCGGCGCTGGCCATCGGCGGTCCGGCGCTGGAGGGGGTGGGGCTCTACAATGCTTATTATGTCCTGCAAGGGGGGGCCGTGCGCGCCCGCGTGCTCAAACATCACCTGCCCAACGAGACCGTGTTCGATGAGCGGCGGCTCTATCAGAGCGGGCCGGTGGCGGGGCCCTATACGGTGGCAGGCGTGCGGATCGGCAGCCCGATTTGCGAGGATGCCTGGCACGAGGATGTGACCGAGACACTGGCCGAAACCGGGGCGGAAATCCTGCTCGTGCCCAACGGATCGCCGCATGACCGCGACAAGATGGACCTGCGGCAAAACCGGATGGTGGCGCGGGTGATCGAGACCGGATTGCCGCTCGTCTACCTCAATATGGTGGGAGGGCAGGACGATCAGGTGTTCGATGGCGGCTCTTTCGTGCTCAACCCCGGTGGGGCGCTGGCGCTGCAATTGCCGATGTTTGACGAGGCTTTGGCGCATGTTGATCTGGAGCGGGGGCCGGAGGGCTGGCGCGCGGTGCCGGGCGCTCTCGCGTCTTTGCCCGATGATATGGAGCAGGATTATCACGCGATGGTGCTCTCGTTGCGCGATTATCTGCGCAAATCTGGGTTTTCAAAGGTCTTGCTGGGTCTCTCGGGCGGGGTGGACAGTGCCATCGTGGCGACGATTGCGGTTGATGCTGTGGGCGCGCAGAATGTCCGCTGCGTGATGTTGCCATCGGAATATACCTCGCCCGAGTCGCTCGAGGATGCCAAGGCGGTCGCGGAAAATCTGGGGTGCCGGTATGATTTCGTGCCGATTGACGCCGGGCGCGCGGCGATCACGGCGACGCTGGCACCGCTCTTTGCAGGCACAGCACCGGACCTGACCGAGGAGAATCTCCAGTCGCGGCTGCGTGGGCTCTTGCTCATGGCGCTCTCGAACAAGTTTGGCGAGATGCTGCTCACCACGGGCAACAAATCCGAGGTCGCGGTGGGCTATGCCACGATTTATGGCGATATGGCGGGGGGGTATAACCCGATCAAGGATCTCTACAAAAGCCGGGTGTTCGAGATTTGCCGCTGGCGCAACGCGCAGCATCGCGGCTGGATGATGGGGCGCGCGGGGGCTGTGATCCCCGAGCGGGTCATCGCCAAGCCGCCCAGTGCCGAATTGCGCGCCGATCAGAAGGACAGCGATTCGCTGCCGGATTATCCGGTGCTGGACGGGATACTGACCATTCTGGTGGATCAGGACGGCTCGATCTCGGATTGCGTGGCGGCAGGCTATGACCGCGCCGATGCCAAGCGGGTGGAGCATCTGCTTTATATCAGTGAATATAAACGGTTTCAGGCGGCCCCCGGCACGCGGTTGAGCAAACGGGCGTTCTGGCTCGACCGGCGCTATCCGATCGTGAACCGCTGGCGGGATGGGTCCGGCGAGGGCTGAACCCGCGCCTATTCGGCGGCGGGGCGGTGTGCGACGGGGTGCGGCACCAACTCGCCGCTCTCGCGCCGCTGCGCGACATAGGCGACAAGATCGGCCTTGCGCAGAGGTTTGCCAAGGAACCCGTCCATTCCCGCCAGATGCGCCTCTTGCCGGTGTTGGTCCAGAACATTGGCGGTCACGGCCACCACATGCGCAGGTGGCAGGTCCTGCGCTGCCTCTTGCGTGCGGATGAGGCCGGTCGCCTGATAACCGTCCATGCCCGGCATCGAGACATCCATCAGCACCAGATCGGCCGCCTCTGCGCCATAGAGGGCCACCGCCTCGGGACCGCTGGCGGCAAGGCGGAGCTGCGCGCCGGACCGGGCAAAGTAGCGTTCGAGCAGCAGGCGGTTGGTGGCGTTGTCATCGACGGCGAGAATGCGCAGCCCCTTGGCCCAATCCTCGGCGCGGCGCGGGGGCGCGTGATCGGTCGGGACCGCGGTCAGGGTGCCACTAAGGGCGGCACGCGCGGCCTCGATCAGCAGGGCGTGGCGCAGGGGTTTGCGCAGCACGCTGCGCAGGCTGCCGCCGGGCGCTGCGGCGCGGTCCGACAAGAGGATTTGCGGGATCGTGGCGGGCAGGCCCTCGTCGGCGACACGGTCATCGCGCAGGATGAGGGCGGGCGTGGTCGCACGGGGCATGTCCGCGATTGTGCTCCCCTCGATCACGCGGGTGCCAAGATGGGTGAGAAGAGAGGCAAGCCCGGCGCGTCGGTCGGCGCACGCGTCCAGCAGCCAGATCACCGGCGCATCCTGACCGGGAAGCGCCAGAGGCGTGGCGCGCAGGCCCCGCCCGGCCACCTCTTGTGGGATGAGCGGCAGCGTGATGTCAAACCGCGTGCCGATCCCCTCGCGCGACTGCAGCGTCAGCGTGCCGCCCATCAGCGTCACCAACTGGCGACTGACCGCAAGGCCCAGACCGGTGCCGCCAAAGCTGCGGGTGGCGGTGTTGTCCACCTGCTCGAAGGCGGTAAAGACCTTGTCTTGCTGATCCGCAGGAATACCCACGCCGCTGTCATGGACACGAATCACGATCTGGCCGGGACCAGCGGCGCTGGCGCGCAGGGCGACATGCCCCTCGAGCGTGAATTTCACCGCATTGCCCGCGATATTCACGAGGATCTGGCGCAGGCGCCCGGCATCACCCAGCATGATCTCGGGCAGGTCGGGGGCGACATCGGCATAGAGCATCAGCCCCTTGCGCGCGGCGAGCGGCGCCAGAAGCTGGGTCACATCCTCGACAATCTCGCGCAGGCGGTAGGGCTCGGAGGCGAGCGTGAGCTTGCCCGCCTCGATCTTGGAGAAATCGAGAATATCGTTGATGATGGTCAAAAGCGCATCGCCCGAGCGGACCATCGTGCTGACATAACTATCCTGTTCCGGGGTCAGATCGGTTTCCGAGAGCATGTCGGCCATGCCGATGATCCCGTTCATCGGCGTGCGGATCTCATGGCTCATCTTGGCGAGGAAATCGGATTTCGCGTCATTGGCGATCACCGCCACCTCGCGCGCCTCTTCCAGCCGGGTGATGAGGCGGCGCAGCGGGCGGCCCACGATGACCCGAAACGAGAGCCAATTGGCGAGGGCGGCAATGAGGATGCCGCCTGCCAGCAGCAAGAGCAGGAAATCGCGCTGATAGCGTTTGACGGTGGCAATCTCGCGCTCGTCAAAGCGGGTGACAAGCTCGGTTATCGGCCAGGAAAACACCTCATAGGGAAGCGAGAGCGCGGTATCGGCCCCCTGACAGCCCAGCCCCTCGGGCACCACAGCCAGCACGGCGCGGCTGGCCGGGTCCACCAATTCCACGCAGCGGATCGCGGGATCGCCCAGCAGCGTCTGCATGAGGTCGGTGACATAGGCGCTGGTCCAATCCACCGCCCCGTCGCTCTGATCGCTGAACCGCTCCAATGCGCCGCCCAGCCGTGACGTGGCATTTCCGATGCGCATGGCCATCGCCTCTTCGCTGCGCAAGAGGTTCTTTTCGCTCAGCCACAAGAGCCCGGAGGCGGCGAAGAGCAAGAAGGTCGGCACCATCACCGCCGTCAGCTTGAGATACAGTCCCAGCGTCGGCGTGCGCAGCGCCGCCCCGTCCGTCATGGTCATCGACGTCACTCCAGTCGGGTGGCGCGGCCCGCGTCCATCAGCGCCTTGAGCGGGGTGCGGTTGTTGATTTCGGTCCGGATCACGCCATAGCGTCCGCCGCTTTGTGAGATGTAGTAATCCACCGGCACTTCCTTGCCATCGGGGCCCAGCAGCGTGGCGCACATGACATAAACCTCGTCCATCTTGAGGATGATCTCGTGATTCTCGGTCGGGTAGAATTTGGTCAGTTGCCCGGTGGTCAGGTCGAGATGCGGCAGCGCGCCCTCCATCATTGACCGGCTGAGGCTGCGTTGCAGGGCGGCCTGAAGCTGGGTGCGCACCTCTGTCAGGGTTTGCGCCTGCGCGCCCATGCCCGGAAACACGCTGAGCGCCAGCAGCGCAAGAAGGGCTAATCGTGTCATGCGGCATCTCCGTCATCGGGCAGCGTCGCACCCATCCAAGCGCATGGACGTTACCAAAGGGTTGATCCGCAGGCATCGCGCAGATCACAACCGCGTGAGCCAAGGCCACGCGCCACGCGCTTGTGACTTGTCTCTGTCAGGGTTAGGCACAGGATAGAGCCTGTCGGTTTCAGGAGGGTGCAATGCGGTTTCAATCGGTGATCTTGGCCTTGGGCGTGATTTTGGGCGCTCAGCCTGCGCTGGCCTGTGGGCCGGATACCGATTGCCAACTGGGCGACCGGCATTACCGCATCGCCATGCCCGAGGGGCAGGCGGGTGCCCCGGTGGGGGCGGTGGTCTTTGCCCATGGCTATCGCGGATCGGCGGCGGCGGTGATGCAGAACCAGAACCTGCGTCAGGTCGTGTCGGACATGGGGCTGGCGCTGATCGCGCTCAAATCCGCTGATGATGACTGGGTGATTCCCTATGCGCCGCGCCATATGGACAGCGACGGATCGGTGGAATTTCGCTATGTCGAGGCGGTGATCGAGGATGCCGCGCGCCGGTTTCCGATTGATCCCAAGCGGTTGATGGCGGCGGGGTTTTCCGCAGGCGGCATGATGGTCTGGAACCTCGCCTGCACCATGCCCGAGCGGTTCGCGGGCTTTGCCGCAATCGCCGGAACCTTCTGGATGAAACCGCCCGAGACCTGCGCCACACCTGCGGCGAGCCTTGTGCATATTCACGGCACGACTGATCCGACGGTGCCTTTGGCCGGGCGGCCTATTCTGGAGACGCGCCAGGGCGATGTGGCCGACTCGTTGGACATGTATCAGGCGCTGGGCGGCTTCAGCCCGAGTGGAGAGATGGAATTCGAGGACCTCGAGTGTCAGAACCGCCGCAATGCAACGGGTGACGTGCTCGATTTCTGCCTGCATCCGGGCGGACATACCTTTCGCAGCAGCTATCTGCGCTTTGCCTGGGACCGGTTGCTTGCGGCGGGGCAACTCTGAGGCGGGGCTTGTCTGAGCGGGCGCTTCGCGGAATACTCCTCTGAACGGGTATTCAGTCAGGGGGGCTGCGCATGTCCGAGGATATTCTCTACGATCAAAGCCATATCGGCTTTCTTGAGGAGCTTTGGGGCGAGGGGTTTCTCTCGCCCGGTGGGCCGGAGGAAGTGGCGCGGGTTCTGGACGGGATTGATCTGACCGGGGCTAGAGTGCTCGACATCGGCTGTGGGTCAGGGGCGATTGCGGTCAATCTGGTGCGCGACCATGGGGCGGCGCATGTCACGGGGATCGACGTCGAAGACCCGGTCTGTGCCGCCGCGCGCGCCCGTGCCGATGCGGCGGGGTTGGCAGGGCAGATCACCATCGACAAGGTCACGCCGGGGCCGTTTCCCTATGCGGATCAGAGCTTTGATCTGGTGTTCTCCAAGGATTCGATCATCCATATCCCCGACAAGGAGGCGCTCGCGGCCGAGGTGTTTCGGGTGCTGAAACCCGGCGGTATCTTTGCGGCCTCGGACTGGTTGCGTGCGCATGACGGCGCGCCCTCGCCGGAAATGGCGCATTACATCGCCCTTGAGGCGCTCGATTTCGCCATGGCCTCGCCCGCGCGCTACCGCGCGGCGCTGACGGCGGCGGGGTTTGTCGATGTGGCGCTCTTGGACCGCAGCCCGTGGTATGCGCAAGTTGCAGCGGCGGAACTGCAGGAGTTGTCAGGCCCGCGCCGCGCGACATGGGAGGCGCGGCATGGCGCGGAGTTCATCGCGCATCAGATCGAGACATGGACCGCGATGGTGCCGGTTGTGCGGTCGGGCGAGCATTGCCCGCACCATATCCGGGGTCGCAAGCCGGGATGATCATCGGGCTCAGGCGTCAAACCAATAGCCATCGGGATCGCCGGGATAGACCCCAAGATTGCGCCCGTGGCCCTGATAGCCCAGCAATCGGCGCACCGCATCGGGGTATTTATCCGCCTTGGATTTGGGCACCGAGAGATACATATTTTCCTCCTGCCGGAGCCAGCCCAGCGAATAGGTCGTGATCAGCCCCTTGCGCGGGGCATTGGCGCGGTTGGCCCCGCCCGCGTGCACTGTGGCCCCGAGGTAGAAGAGCACCGAGCCGCGCGGCATCACGGCTTGGGTGATCTGATCCTCGGTGATGCTCTTGATCGGGCGCAGGTCCTGAGATCCGGGCACAACGCGGGTCGCGCCATTCTCGACGGTGAAATCATCCAGCGCCCACATGGCGGAAATCTGGAATTCCACGCCCGGAATGCGGATTGGGTAGAAGTCATCGTCGCGGTGCAGCACCTGCGGCTTTTCCCCCGGCAGAATCTCGATCGCGGTGGACGATCCGATGCGGTAATTGATGCAATGACGTTTGAGCACGCGGTCGGCCACGTCCATCACCAGCGGATGTGCCAGAATATCCGCCGCCGCCTCGGAAATCTTGAGGATACTGCCCAGACGGCGCGTCTTGTAGCCGTTGAAATCATTGGCGAACTTATGCCCCTGCGCATCGAACGGGCCGCGCAGATCAGCGGTGATGCGATCCAGCAGATCGGCCCCCGCCACCGCATTGACCACCACGCCGCCATCCCTGAGCAGGGTGTCGGCGACGGTGCCCGCGTCAGTGTCCGCCTTCAGGCGCGCGACCTCAACCATTGTATTCGGCGCTGAGTTGGGTCAGTCCCGCCTCCATGATATCGAACATTTCATCTATCTCCTCTGTGGTGATGATCAACGGCGGTGAGAACACCGCCATATTGCCGTAGGGGCGCAGCAAGAGGCCGCGCGCCTCACAGGCGGCATCGAGCTTGGCGCCGAATTGCAGATGTTTGGCGTAGCTTTCGTCGCTGAGGTCGGGCCGACATTCGAGACAGCCCAAAAGGCCCATGCCGCGCGCGTCGCCGACGATGTCGAACCTCTCGCCGATGGCGCGCAACCGCGCCTGAAATTGCGGGGTGATGCGGCGGACATGGGCCAGAATATCCTCGCGCTCGATGATTTCGATATTCTTGAGCGCGGCGGCGCAGGCCACCGGATGCCCGCAGTAGGTATAGCCGTTGTAGAACACATCATCGCCCTCGATCCCCGCCAAGCGCTCC
>NZ_JAGPVV010000339.1 GCF_018066915.1 Roseovarius sp. | reverse complement strand
CCGTCGACCTGATCCTGAAAGTCGTCGGCTTTCGATGTTTCAACGGCAGAAGTGATGCCGCTGCCTTGCACAAGCGGGTAGGCAATGATGGCGGTCCCTGCCAGAAGCAATGCACCCAAACCAAGCCTGAGCCCGAGAGATGCGCGCCGCTTGGGCGCGAAGCTGTATTCCTTTTCCCCGGTTTTCTCGTCGCTCATGATCAGAACTCCCGTCCACGCAGGGCGGCCACGGCAGCAGCCTCGGTCGTGAACCCACCAGTCTCACGGGTAATGCAGATATGATCGTCGCCCATGCGGATCGTGTAGGCGTCCCGCACGCCGGTGACCCTCACGACCGCACCTTGGGTCTGGCTGTTCTGGGTGATCTCGTAGCCTTGGGCGTTCAAGCCGAAGATCGAGGGCCGCACGCCGGGCCGGAATTCAAAGAAGGTCGAGCGCCCATCATTCCAGACCCGCACCGGGCGGATCGCACCGCTGCCCGCGAACTGATAGCCGGTATCTCGGCCTCCAGCCGCAAGCTGGCGCCCGGCGGGTCGCTCGTCGGGAAAGTTTACAACGACCCGAAAAGACTGTGTCCGCGAGCGTCCCTCTGTCAGATAGAAGGCGACAGCGCGGCGGTTGGTAAAGATCGTCAGGTTTGTCGCGGCCCGTGCCTCGACAGGCTTGATCGAGATCGTATTGCGGTTTGACAGAACCTCCACTTCATAGGACGCGGAGTCACCGATCAGGACTTGATTGATCCGTTCGCCGGGACCGAGTTCGATTGACGTGTTTACCCGAAGGTGGGTGTCGATCCGGATCACATCCGTAGGGTTGAAGGTCACGTGGCGAACGCGGGCGTCCTGACCCATGGTGACCGGTGCACGCTCGGCCCATGCGGGCGTTGCGAGCAATCCCCAGACCGTTGCGATGGCAAGAAGAAAGGATTTCATGAATTATTCTCGTGTCAGTGTTTCGGCATCGACCCGGTAAGCGGTCACCGAGAAGCCAAGGGGATTTTCCCAAACGCGTGTCAGGGAGCGTTCGCGGCGGGGGGCAAATTCAAACCCTACGGTGGCGATGAATGTTTGCGTGACGGGGGTCTGGTTGGGTCGGGTGAGGCGTTTGTCGAACCGGATCTGGGCCACTTCGTCTTGCAGGAAGGTGATCGCCCGCACGCGGACATCGACCTGCGCATTCGCGCCATAGCTGCGTGGTGGATAATTCTCGGACCCCGTGGTCCAGAGTTCTATCAGCGAGGCGCGCGCTGGCCCGCTGGAGCGCCGCTGGACACTTTCGAGCCGTTCTTGAATGCCGTTTCTAAAATAGCTTTCGCGGTCGCTGATATAGCTGACAAGCAGGGATTCCTTGATCGCTTCCTCATCGGTGATACCGGTCGGCTGAACCTGGTAGATGCGTTCTGCTGCACCCGACGTGCTGTCGACGAGGACCGTAAACACTTCGGTTTCGCGCAGGGGCAACATAACCGTAATGGTCAGGGCCAACAGCACGGATACGGCGCAGGAACAGCCCGCAACGATCCATGCGGCGCGCGCTGCCCGGCGCGGACCCATCACCAAATCGATATCGAAACCACTCATGACTATCCCTTCTTCATCTTTCCGGCGAGCTTGACCGCACCGCCCGCATAGCTCCCGGCACGGGCCGCGCTGGATGATCGGTCGGAGACGCCCTGTCCCTGAACTCCTGCGTTGAAGCCCCGTCGCATGTCATCTCCGCCTCGGATCGCGGCACCGGTATTGCGCCACGCGTTCCCGGGCATCCGCGCGGCATTTGCACCGATCGAGGCGAGGCCGATGTTCGTGGCGGCAAGCCCTTGCGCGAAAGTTGGCACGAGCAACATCAGGCCGGCGCCGATCATCATCACCACGACGAACGAAATCGCGTCCCCGAGTGTTTCGACGCTGTCGAGGCTCCCCGGCGCGACGGCGTTGCCAGTGGCAATGGTAAATCCTGCCATGGCAGCCACGAAAAGCGGCACAAAGGAAAAACCGATGGCGAGTTTGACCCAGGCCTCGAACAGCGGCGCGGATTGTTTGAACAATGTGCAGGCCACGGCCACTGGTGCGATGGCGATCAATACCGCCAACATGATCTTGGCAGCCGACAGAACGATGATGGTGATCGTCGCCATGGCGGCGGCCACAAGAAACATGACCACGCTGGTCATGGCACCGGCCAGCCAGCCTCCATTCTGGCTGATCGCCTGTCCGACATTCAGGGCTTGGGAGTAGAGATCGTCGATTCCATCATAAAGGTTCCCAACTGTGCCGCCTGACAGTGAGTTCAGTATCCCAGCGCCGAGCTCCGCCGGGGCGTTTGTCAAAGCGTCATAGGGGACAGAGAGGTTCGCGAAGGTCAGGAACACGTTCACCAACGCCAAACGCAGACCAAGGGCGACGATCGTTGCACGCGTAAGTTCAACGCTTTGGATCAGCAAATTGGCACCAACGAGGATCGTTACTAATACGGACGCTGCTCGCACCACGGGGCGCACAGCTGCAACGGTGTTGTCATAGGTATCAGCTGCGACACCTGCCACAGTCGCGTCGACCATAGTCAATACGTCCGCGATGATCGCCATTACGAGCCACAGCTTTCTTTGCGAAAGGTTGCATACCGTTGATCAATGGTATTCCACTCAGCATTTCGATACCGGCGCATGGTATTGAAATCCGCCGCTGTGAGCGCATGCGCAGGCTTGTCGACCCGTTCAGTTGTGAACGCATCGAGCGACCCGAGATCATAGATGCAGCCGCAGAAGCCCTGCGACATTGCTAGCTCTCTCAGGTCAGTGCCAAAGCCCCATCGAACCGCTCCACGGAAAATCTCGTTGCCGAAAAAATCAGTGTCCGGATAGCTGAATGTGCAGGTTTGCGGCTTCGGGAACATCAAGAGCCCTCTTGCCTGTACCTCGCGCATCAGATCGAGGAGGCGTTCTTCCTCCCCATTTTCGGTGGCAGTGACGACCTCCCCGAGCAACGTATCGTCGGGCAGGTCTTGCAAGTCTTCCGCCCAGGCACTGCCTGCTAGGGCGATGAAAACTGCAACTGCTTTGAGTGATGTATTCAAGGGTCAGTCCTCAGCGCCGGAAAAATCAAAAAAGGAGCGTGTGCGGGCCTGCTCGGCCGCGAAATCGATGCCATTTTGACCTTGCGCCAAGCCTTGGGCGGCATTCAGGCGCCACATCTGGCCCAGCATGTAATTCGTCTCCGCGGCCATACGCGTGTTGAGATCGATCGATTCCTTGAGCGTTTCCTGATCGCCAATCGCTTCCACCAGCCCATCGATACGCTCGATGCTCTGGGCGGCTTCCTCGTAGGAAATTTGGGCTTGCCCGATAACCATGGCATTGGCAGCCGCCAGATCGGCTATGGCAGCGCCTTGCGGGTTCCCGGCGTCGTTCAGCTCGGTGAGTTTTTCCGAGGTGAACCCCGCACTGGCCATGGTCTCGCGCATGGCATCTGCGGCGCGGCGCTCACCCATGGTGACGTCGCCATCGAGCAGATTGTCCAGCAGGCTGTCAAAATCCCCGAGTGACAGGTTGTCCATGAAACCCGATAGATCGGTGATCTTCTGGGCGCGGGCACGCAGGTCCTCCACATCGTTGTAAAGGGCTGCGATTTCATTCAGGCCGGTAATTGAACCCAGGACGTCATCAAGAAGGCCCTGAATATCAGTGAGGCGCTCGATCTGGGTGCGCAATTCCTCGATTTGCTGGAGCTGGTTTTCCGCATCGCGCAGCGCGGCCTGCAGCTGCTCGATATTCTGCGCGAGGTTCGATCCATCGATCACAGGCACACCCTGAGCGAGGGCAGGGGGCGGGTGTGCCGCCATGAGAGTGCCCGCGACAATAATTGCGGCAATGCGGGTGTCAGCCCTCATCGGAATACCTCCAGAAAGTGGATTGCTCTAGGTGATCGGCGGCCTCGGTCAAACCTTGTGCCGCTTCGACTTTCACGTGGGTCGCGCGCAGACGCAGCGTCAGCGCCATGAGCCGCGCCCGTTCAGCAAGCATATAGGTGGAGCGGTCCAGCGCCTCTTTTGCGTTACGGGGCGGATCTTCACGCAAAAGCGCCGCGATCCTCGTCATGGCCTGATCGATCTGGGTGCCCATGTAGGCGCCATAGCCGACCGAGGCATCCGCCCAGTAGCCCCAGGCGGCCGAGGCACCATCGAAGCCCGCCAGTGACCCCGTCATGTCGACGCCGGTGATGGTGCCAAGATAGTCGTTGTAATAGCCGTTGATGCGCCGGATGTAGGTCTGGGTTTCCTCGAAAGGAGGCACACCACCATATTCGAGAACACGGCCGGGGCCTGCATTATAGGCCGCCAGAGCGTGATCGATCCGACCGAAGCGGTTCAGTTGCGTGAGAATGTAGCGTGCGCCACCGTCCAGGTTTTCCCAAGGATCATACGGGTTCACACCGAGATCCGATGCTGTGCCCGGCATCAGCTGGCAAAAACCGCGCGCACCCACGTGGGAGACGGCTGCATTGTTGAAACGACTTTCCTGCTTGATCAGTGACTGAAACAGGATACGCCATGTCAGTGGCGTCAGACCGGCGGCCGCAACACCGGGATGACCCTCATAGCGCCGCGCCACCGTGATGATCATGCGCTCCACGTCGCTTGGCTCACCGAAGAGGCGATCGGCATCAGGATGATCTTCCTGGGCTGGGTAAGTCTCTGCAGCGCTCGCCCAGCCGGGCCCACCAGCCTCGAACCCACTCAGGTCGGTGACACCGGTGGTCTCCGCAAGGAAACGCTCATAGGCTTCAAGCTGCTCTTGATAGATGTCCGCTTGTTCCTGGCGGGCGTCGCGCTTCTGGCCCTGCCGCAAGGCGTCGCGTGCGAGCTCTTCGACGCGCGACACAGCGCGGGCAAGGTTGGAGCCATCGATCACTGGCACGCCCTGCGCGGAGGCAAGCGAGCCAAGACCCAAGGCCAACGGAATCGCCATTCTAGAAGCTCTGGAAATCACAATGCGCATTCCGAGAAACAAGGTCAGGAGCAGGGGCCGAGAACGCGATAGAGGGCCGCTCAAAACAGGGCGATCGCACGCCTGTTGATGCACCTTCGCAAGCGCTCAGGACCGTCATGGCGACCAACAGAAAAAATCGTGCTTTCACATCATGTCCTTCCAGAATTCTTCTTTCTTGCGCCAATCAGCAGGCGCCTTTTCCTCGCCGGTCTTGCCGCCACCAAGAACAGCAACCAGACCACCCAAGCCTGCGAGATCGGTATTGACGAACACGCTGTCGGCGCCAGAACGGATCAATGCCAGCCGCAACCCGGCTGTCGGGCTGGAAAGAAAATCCGCCTCGCGCGCGTTCAGGCGCAGGATGCTGTAATCCTCCGGATTTGCCCGTGGATTGGGAAACAGGATCTGGGTTGCCACACTTTCCGCGATGATCTGGCCGACCGAACTTTGGTCTAGATGACCCGGTGTCTGGGTCAACATCATCACCACGCAGTTGCGCTTGCGCATGGTAACCAGCCAGTCATGGAGGCGCTTGACGAAGATATCGTCAGCCAACATCTTCCACGCCTCGTCGATCACAATGATTGTTGGTCTGCGATCCTCGATCACGCGCTCGATACGGCGGAAGAGATAGGCGAGCAGGGCGGAGCGTTCTGCGTCCTGGTCCAGAAGTTCGGTCATGTCGAGA
>NZ_JAGPVV010000326.1 GCF_018066915.1 Roseovarius sp. | reverse complement strand
AGCGATCCATGTCGCCATTCCATTGCGCGAGCTTGTCCAGTATTTCGTTGCGAAGCCTTTCGGTGCGGGTCTCTTCGATGCCGCTTGCGGACCTCACGAACCAAAGCTCTTTTGCCATCAGAGGAAGAAGGGCGCGTGCGGCTGCGCTGACAGTGTCGCGTTGAACCGCAATCGCGCCCTCGACCGAGATTATCAGCTGTCGATCATCAAGCACAGCCAAACGGGCGTCTCGAAACGATGCAGGGCGCTCGACCTCCCGTTCGGGCCAGCGGGCCAAGGTTTCACGGTCGATCGCTAGAACCTCCATTCCGGCCGATAACATTTCGGAGGTTCCGCTAAGGGCGTTGTTCGCATCGGTGGACCTCGCGAGACGGTCAAGCATCATCAGATAATCGCCAGCACCCCTGCCTGTAGGAGCTTCTGGCTCTCTGACGGCTTTTTGGGGAGTTGATCCAAACGCCCATGCGACGCGCTCGTTGCGGCCGATGACAACGAACGGCACGCCCGGCAACGTGGCGCCAATCGCGGCCCCTGTCGGAAGCTGAAGATCCGCCAGGTACCATTCAGAGGGGAGCGACAAAGGGCCAACGATGTCCGCGGCGAGAATTGGTGCCCCTGTGGCCGTTCGGTCGCCGGACAGCGCCCAAGCATTGAGGCTGACTTCGGGCGGGGTCGCAAACAACTCGGGTGTGACGGGGCGATCTGACGGGACCCGCAAATCTGACGAGACTGACAATTCTTGCCGGCTCTTGGGTCGAAGATCGCTCAAAAATGCATGGGCTATTCTGAGGCTATCGACAGGTCTCCAGGCCGCTATCATTCTCTCGTCAGCGATCAACAGTTCGGGTGAGCCCCTGCCGCGCCCGCCTTCGGAAACCAGCCCAAGCCACGCGTTGACACCGGCGGCGTATGCTTCGAGCGCATCGGATGTCGAAGAGTCAATTTCGGTCGTCGGCTCCAGTGGCAACAGGTCTTTCGTTGCACGCCTTGCCCTCAACAACTGACCGAGCCTGTCTTGCGCGTGAACGAAGCCGATGGCGAAATAGACATCCTCGGCGGACCCCGCCGTGATGTGCGGTAAGGCTGAAGAATCCCGCAGGATATCGACCGGGCTATCTATGCCTGCAACGCTGAAGTCCTCGTCATAGTCGGGAACGGAGGCACGCAGCAGAAAGTAGACGGTACCGGAAACGGCCAATCCCGCTGCGCAGACCGTCAGGAAAGTGTAAAGCAATATGTTGAACAGTCGTTTCAATTCGTTGCCGATGCTGAAGCATTTTCAGGACGTGATGCGCAACAGGATCACCGAGGCGAAAAAGGCGAGGAGGCCGAAGGCAATGCCGAAGCTTGTCGCATATTGAAGCATATCCAGGCGGTTTCCTTTCCGCCGCCGCGCCAGATAGCCACCCCAGATCGCACCTCCGACAAAACCCGCGAGTACCAGCATCACCATTCCTCCATTCTTGAATGCTCCGCACTGGGCTGTCGTCCGGCCAAGCCGACGGCATAGACCAGGGTCCAGGCCGCACCGATGAGCATCAGCAATGTCCAATCGCCGAAACGTGCGTAGGGCGTGGGAGCGCGCGCGCCGGGCAGGCTGGCGTCAATGACGCCTGTTTCCCCGGTATCGAGACGCGCGACGACATCTCCATTGGCGTCGATGATCGCGGATATCCCGGTGTTGGCCGCGCGGACCACGGGAAGACCTTCTTCGACCGCGCGCATGCGCGCGGCCGCGAGGTGCTGCTCGGGCCCGATGCTGGTTCCGAACCAGGCATCGTTGGTGGCGTTGAATATCCAGTCGGGGCGGAAAAGATCATCGACCACGTGGCCCGGAAAGATTATCTCGTAGCAGATCGCGACCGCGACCAGCGGCGCACCCGCGAGCGCGAGCGTGCGTGGTCCCGGTCCGGGCGTGAAATCGCCCAATCCCTCGGTCAGCCGTGCGAAAGGCAGCCAGCCCCGGAAGGGAACGTATTCCCCGAACGGCACGAGATGATGCTTTGCATATCCGGTCAGTATTTCCCCGCTGCTGTCATAGGCCTGGACCGTATTGAAATAGCGGGTACCCGCAACGCTCTCCACTCGATCGGGCACTCCCGTCAGAAGCAGCGTACCTTCGGGCAGAGAACCGGTGATCCGGGTACGGGCTGCCGCGTCCTCGTCGAGAAAACCGGGAAAGGCCGTCTCCGGCCAAAGCAGAAGATCGACGTTGCCGGGACGAGATGAGAGGTCGAGGTAGAGCTCAAGGGTCGCGTCCCGGTTTCCGGGCGCCCATTTCTCCCGTTGCGGCACGTTGCCTTGCACGATGCGCAAGTCGACGCGAGGCAAGGGCGCCTCTGATCCAAGGCGGAACGTACCGGCACCCCAGAGTCCTATGATGGCCATCGCGCACAAGACCAGAACGGCTGACCGTTGACGTGGCACGGCGGAATACGCAGCTCCCGGCATGACGCCGACAAGGACGGTGAGAAAGCTCAACCCGTAGCTTCCGACCCAGGCTGCCGGCTGTCGCAGCGCGGCGTGATCGACCAGAGCATAAGCGGCCAGGTTCCACGGAAAACCTGTCAGGACATGACCTCGCAACCATTCCGTCGCCACCCAGCAGGTTGCGAGAAGCAGACTTGCGGCAATGCTCCCGAGGGGTCTGCGCTGCGCGATGACGGCATAGAGCGCCGCAGCCATGGCCGGGAAAATGGCTAGGCCCGCTGACAACCCCGCGACGGCCGGGATCGCCAGCGCGGCGAAACTTTCGGCATCGACGTAAAAACTCTCGGCGATCCAAGAGATTCCGAACCCGAACTGGCCAATTCCGAAGACCCAGCCGATAAAGAAAGCGTGCGCTGTGGAAACCTGTCGGAGTATGAGAAAGAGCGCCGAGAAGGCAACCGGAACGGCGATGAGCCATGAGAACGGCGGAAGGGCTAAAACCGTCAAACCGCCCGCCACAAAACTAATTCCGGAACGCAGAGGAATGTAATGGCCCCAGACAGACATGTGCGCCAAACCCGTCATCATGTGCCATTCTGAAACTTGGCGCTCAACCAAGGAGCTATGAGCAGTAGGCCCACCCCGCCGACCACGAAAACATCCGCCATGTTGAAGGCGGGCCAATGCGTGGATCCGGCGTAGAAATCGAGGAAGTCTGTCACACCCCGAAACCGGATGCGGTCGAGGACGTTGCCGAGCGCGCCACCGATAATCGCACCATAGGCGATAGCCTCAACCGGGCTGGCAGTGCGCACCAACATGACCGTCAACCAGCCACAGACAGCGAGGGCCAACACTGTAAGGCTCCACCATGGCGCTCCACCAAGTAGTCCGAATGTCACGCCATCGTTGCGCAGGTAGATGAGATTGAAACCGGGAAAGACCGGAATTCCGGTGCTCAAATCTGCCGCATTGGCGACGACAATTGCTTTTGTCACCTGATCGACAAGAAAAGCAGTTCCAGCCGCAATGAAACCTTGGAAATGGGTCAGTTTCATCTCATCCTCCCAGCCATACATCGAGGAACAACATGATCACGAGGCCGGCTGCGAGACCGAGTGTCGCCCTGTTTTGATGGCCTGAACGGTGGGTTTCGGGAATGATTTCGTGGCTGATGACGTAGAGCATCGCCCCGGCGGCGAAGGCGAGCCCCCATGGCAACAGCGGCTGCGAGATGCTGATGATCCCAGCCCCAAGAAGCCCGCCTACCGGCTCGACAAGACCTGTCAGGGCGGCAATCCCCCACGCACGGCGCCTGGAATAACCCTCACCAAGCAATGAGACCGCTACGGCGAGACCCTCGGGAGCGTTTTGCAGCCCGATGCCAATCGCAAGCGGCAAGCCACCAGACAGACCGTCAGCCCCAAACCCGACACCAACGGCGAGTCCTTCGGGGAAATTGTGGATCGTGATCGCAATGATGAAGAGCCAGACGCGGCGCAGCGAAGCAGCGTCTGGGCCTTCCCGCCCCGTCTTGAAATGCTCATGCGGCAGCCGTTCGTTCGTCAGAGCGACCGCGCCCATGCCAAGCAGGATCGCAACACAAACGATGGCCGCCGGGAGAGCACCGTTGTCGAACTGTCCTTCAGCTGCTTCGAGAGCCGGGATGATCAGCGAGAAGAACGAAGCCGCGAGCATGACACCCGCCGCGAAGCCAAGCAGCAGATCGCGCGAGGCCCGGGACGGGATGCGCCCAAAAAGAACGGGGACCGCCCCGACCGCGGTCAGCGATCCGGCGGCCAGGCTTCCAAGAAAGCCAAGCGCTATGGGGTAGAGGGGTTCCAATTGTTAAGGTTCTGCCGCGAGTTCAGTCAGGAGCCGAGTAGCTGGTGTAGACCTCGGTCGATCCGTCTTCGTGGATCAGGAAGACATCGTAAGCCTCCCGGTCGTCCTCCGGTCCCATGCCGGGTGACCCGTAGGGCATTCCCGGCACCGCCAGGCCTACCGCGTCTGGCCGGTCCTCCAGCAGGCGTTGGATGTCAGCCGCCGGCACGTGGCCTTCGATCACGTAGCCGTCGACCAAAGCGGTATGGCAGGAGACCATGCGCTGAGGCACGCCATTGTCGAGTTTGAAGCGCACAAGAGATCCCCCGAACATGTCCTCGCCTGTCGGCGCGAATCCGCTTTCCTCGAGGTGCTTCATCCAGGACAGACAACAGCCGCAGCCGTTTGTCTTCCGGACATCAATCTGGATCGCATCGGCGACAGCTTGCGCCGCGGGGAACAAGGCCAGCGTGACTGCAAGGGCGAGAGCCAGTCGTTTCATGGATTAAAGCCTTTCGGTTGTTGTTTGCATAAATTCGCTGGTGAGCCTCTCGGCCAGTAGCGTGCGTGCCTCAGCCAATCGCTCAAGTGCAGCCGTGTCATCCGCATCCCGCTCGGCCGCCTCTGCCAGTCGGTCGTCTGAGAGAGGATCCGTCGGGCGACCATCGACAAGAACCTCATAATGCAGATTGGGGCCGGTCGCGGTGCCGGTCGCACCGACGCGACCGATCATGTCTCCGGCCATCACGCGCTGCCCTTGTTCGAGTGTGTCCGGCACCTCGCTGAGATGTGCGTATCGTGTCAGGGTGTCGGATCCATGCGCTATCTCCACCACCCGGCCATATCCACCGCGACGTCCGATGAAGCTCACGCGTCCGGGCGCCGTCGCTTTCACCGGCGTACCGCTTGCTGCAGCAAAGTCGACGCCGGTGTGCATGCGCACATTCCCATAGACTGGGTGTGTGCGACGGCCAAAGACGGAACTCAGCCGCGCTCCTTCCACCGGTTGGGCAAAGACACGCAGGACCTCTCCATCAACATAGATCGTCGCTTTGCCGCTGCCGTCATCCGGCCAGACGATCTCGTAGACCGTTTCACCAAGATTCAGTGCGGCAAAGGCAAGTTCGGGCTGACCGATCCTCTCGTTTCCGTCGCGCGCTTCGCGCCAAAGAAGAAGCATCGTCTCGCCACCGGAAAGTTCGCGTCGAAAATCCACTGTGCCGCCCAGCATCTGCGCCATGTCGACCGCAAAGCGAGCAGGGATGCCCGCCTTGTCCAATGCCGCGAAGACAGAGCTTTCGATCACTGCCTCGCCCGCGAACGTCACCATTTCAGGGTCTGGCTCCAACACGCGTGTGACAAGTTCCTGACCAAAGACCGTTTCGATCCGCACCCCATCGTCAACTGCCAGTTCCACGCGGCTCGGATTTCCGTCCACCTTTGAGATCACAGTGATCTCATGGCCCGGGCGCAATCGGCGCAGGTCATATTCTGCACCAAGCGCGAGCGCGATTTCGGCACGCGCAGGCGCAGCGATACCCGCGTTCGCCAGGACCGCATCCAGCGTCTCGCCCGACGCGATCTCACGCGACCAGGTTATCAAAGGCGGTTCAATCTCGGGCAAGGCGGTTTCTGCGAAGACGGATTGCAAGAGCGGCAGAGGTCGCATTGGGCTAGCATTGTCGGCGTGAAATGCAGCGGGCGGTGTCACATCGTAGTCGGCGATCTGAGGCATCGAGAGCGGATCGGGAGTCCAGAGGGTGGCTTCAGCAATCGCAGGAGGCACTGGCTCTTTGGAAAGAACGCCAGATATGGCGATGGCGGTCACCGAAAAAGCGCCTGCGACCACAGCGCTCGCCAAAACAATTCTAATATTCATGTTGCCCCCTCTACGTCTTCTGTCAGTGCACGCCGGATCTTCGGCACTGCGAATTCTCTTGGCTCGTGATAGTCAATCATGGTGACGAGTTCACCCTTGGCATCGAACAGGAATACGCTTGCCGTATGGTTCATTG
>NZ_JAGPVV010000322.1 GCF_018066915.1 Roseovarius sp. | reverse complement strand
GCTCGAGGAAGACAGACATTTCGAACGGTTTGGTCACGTAGTCCGCGGCCCCCGATTTGATCAGCCGGACCGCCTGACCGATCCCACCTTGCCCGGTGATGAACAGGAAAGGTGGGGGTGTCCCGGTGCGCAGAAGCGTTGAAAACAGCTCCTCTCCCGACCCGTCCGGCAGGCCGATATCACAGATCACCGCGTCGATTGGCTTCTTGGGGGTGCGGATCGCACCGAGCGCCCGCATCATCTGCTTCAGCCAGAGAACCTGCGCCCCTTCCAGTTCCAACCGCTGCAGCAGCGACCCGCCCATGATCTCGTCGTCCTCGACAAGAACGATGTATCTATCCTTTAGCATCGCGCGCCTCCCATGACGCAGGCAGGGTGACGGTCACGCGCGTTACGCCATTTTCTTGCGCATGGCAGACAGCGCCACCCATTGTTTTCGCGAGGTCGCGGACCAGTCGCAGCCCGACGCCGCCACCGGGCAAGAGCGGACCGTCCCCGAGCAAGCGATCCAACGCTGCCTGCGGCATGGACGCGCCCGTGTTCGTGATCTCAAGGCTGAGGTTGCCGTCCGTTGTACGGGCCATCAGGCCGACGCAGCCGTTTTGGCCTGCCGCCGAGCAGGCGTTCAGCAGCAGGTTGAGCGCAATCTGCCGCACAGGCCCGGCGGACAGGCTGCACCCTATGACTGCTGCCGGATCGACAGACCACTCCAGATCCAATGCCAGTCGCGAGACCTCGGGTTGGATCAACAGCTTGATGTCCTCGAAGTCATCGGATGTCAGCGCGCGGGTCTCGGGGTCCATGCGGTTCTGGTCAAGGGTTGCTCGGGTCACATCACGCAAATGGCGCAGGCCCCTGTCGAGCAGATCTGCCGACTGACGCACCACCTCGGGACGATCAGGATAGCTGCGGATCGTATCTGTCGCGTTCAGTAGCCCGCCGAGTGGGTTGTTGATCTCATGCGCCAGTGACGAGGACAGACGGCCAAGGGCAACGAACCGTTCCCGTTCCGCCAACCGCCGCTCGGCTTCGGCCTTGGCGGCTACGGCGCCGACCATCGAGTTGTAGGTACGTGCCAGCCGTGCCAGTTCGCCATCGCCGCGCGGGATGTCCGCGGCCGGGATAGGATGCGGCTCTCCCTTCGTCTCGGTCATCTGGCGTGCCAGCGTCGTGACCGGCTTCAGCATCCTTCGTATCGCCAGAAAGCCTGCCATCGACAGAAAGCCGATGGCAATCGCATTGCCCATGATCAAATAGAGCAGCGCCTGCCTGCGTTCCGACAGAAGGTCAGCAACATCCAGCTCCGTCGCGATCTGCCCGACGGTGCGTCCCTGGTAGGTCAACGGCGCAAGCAGGCTGAGGATGTTTGACGCGCCATCCACCGACAGGTCATCCAGCGCCACCGCATCACTGGCAAGGGCTGCGATATCGCTGTCCATAGGAACTCGTCTGGGGTCAGTCGCTGCCAGAACCCTTCCGCGCTCGTCCGCCACGGCGGTCAGGACCATCCGCCGCCCCTCGCTCCCTTGGGCGGCCCGGTCGAGAGTGTCGTAGACCTCCCAGATATCATGACGCAGGACCAGTGGGCCAAGGGCCACCGACAATCCCTCGACATGCATCCGTGCCAGTTCCTGAATCCGCGCGTCCTGAACCTGCGCCAGCGACCGCAGGACCTGTTGGGACGCCACCGTGCCCACAAGGACCATCATCGCCGCCGCAAGAAGCGGGAGCTTGATCGACAGGGGGATGGGGGCAAACCACTTCATGCTTCAGGGTTCCAGATCGGCCATGCGGATGGCGATTCCATCGAACAGCGCAGGGTCAGCTTGCTGAAACCCGTCCAGTTGCAGCGACGCCAGCGCCTGTCGGCCTTCCTCCGTCTCGGCGAGGTTCATCAAAGCGGTTTGCAGAGCCTGAACCGGCTCAGAAGCCAGGCTGTCGCGCCGCGCGCAAACAGGGGGAAACCCCAGCCATTCCGACCGGGCATTCACGCGTGTACGCGCGGTCAGACCCGGTTCGATCACGGCCAGCGCTTCCCAGACATAGCCATCGACGCTGCCAGATCGCACCAGGCCATCCGCGACCGCGCGCACCACGTTACGGTGGCCAAAGGTGAAAATGGATCGACTGAAGAAGCCCTCGACCTGTTCCCCCATCCGGCGCAGATCGGTCGCGGTCACAAGGTAACCAGAGTTCGAATCCGGGTCGGAAAATGCATGCGTGCCCCCTTGCAGGTCGGACAGCGCTTCCGCTCCATCTTCAGCCCCGACAATGAGGTAAGACTGGTATCGCGGGCCACCGCGCCACACAGGCACAGCAACAAGATCCAGCAAATCGGCGTGCTGGAGATAGGGATAGCCGCAAAGCCAAGCCGCATCGACACTACGTTCCAGCAGAAGGCCAGTGATTTCCTGATAGGTGCGGCGCTGAACCAGTTCGATCTCACGCCCCATCCCGCGCGACAAGGCGCGCCGCAGGCCGTCAATCACCGCAGCATCGTTGTCGAGAAACACCGGCGTCAGTCCAAGGCGAAAGACGGGCTGCGCCGCCGCATGACCAGCGATGAAGACTGCAAGTCCCGCTCCGACGAAAGTGCGGCGACCGATTGAATACTCCATGATCTCAGGCCCCTCCCCTGGCCGGGATCCAGTCCCTTGGTGCCGATCACAGTCCGGATTGATTGACCCGCGCCGACAGTTGAGCCGCGCTTTCGCGGCGTTCAGAATAGCGGTCCACAAGATAGTCCGCAGAGTCACGCGTCAGAAGCGTGAACTTCATAAGCTCCTCCATGACATCGACGATGCGGTCGTAATAAGCTGACGGTTTCATGCGGCCAGCTTCGTCAAATTCGAGAAATGCCTTTGCGACCGAGGATTGGTTGGGAATGGTTAGCATCCGCATCCAACGCCCGAGCAGCCGCATCTGGTTCACGGCGTTGAAGCTCTGCGATCCGCCCAAGACCTGCATCACTGCCAGCGTCTTTCCCTGCGTCGGGCGCACGGCGCCCTCGGACAGCGGGATCCAGTCGATCTGCGTCTTCATCAACCCGGTCATCGCGCCGTGACGCTCAGGGCTTGACCAGACCATGCCCTCACTCCATGCGACCAGATCGCGTAGCTCGCGGACTTTCGGG
>NZ_JAGPVV010000317.1 GCF_018066915.1 Roseovarius sp. | reverse complement strand
GGGCTGAGGCCCAGACCGAAAAATCCCAATGTGCCCAGAAGGATCGTCGTATAGCCAATCCGCAGGCAGAAATCGACCAAGAGCGGCCCGCGCGCATTGGGCAGGATTTCCCACAGCATGATGTACCAAGGCCGCTCGCCCCTTGTCTGTGCGGCGGCGACGTAATCGCGTGTCTTGATGTCCATGGTCAGGCCGCGCACGATGCGGAACACTGTCGGCGAATTGACGAACACAACCGCCACGAACACCACCAAGAGGTTGGGCGGAAAGCTGACCAAGCCCAGCGGATCGGCATCCCAGGCAATCCCGAGATAGAGCCAGAGCCCGATCACCAGCGTGATCCCAACATAGACATTTCGCCGCGAGGGTTGCGTGTGATAGCGCGAATTCCACAAAAGCAGCAGGAACACGATCGGAAAGAGAAAGAGCACCGCCGCCATATAGACGGGTATCCCTGTTTCCACGATTTCGGGTGTGACCAGCAGGTAAAACAGCAGGATAACCGGAAAGGCGAGGATGAGATTGGCCAGAAACGACAAGAGCGTATCCAGCCGCCCGCCGTAATAGCCCGCCGGCAGGCCCAGCGTGATCCCCACCATGAAAGAGAACATGCTGGCAAAGGGCGCGATCTTGATCACTTCCCATGCGCCCGCGACCATCCGGCTGAACACATCCCGGCCCAGATTGTCGCCGCCCAAGAGGTAATAGGGATAGGCCCCCGGATCGGGCGTGCCCATCATCTGCGTAAAGGGCGTGCCCGGCCCCTTATTCTTCATCGTGGCGGATTGTGACAGCACGTCATGCGTCAGGATCATGTCGAACGCCCCGCCAAAGATGCCGGTGAACACCCAGAACATCACCATGGCAAAGCCGACCATCCCGATGGGGCTGTCAAAAAGCTTGCCATAGAGCCCCAGACGCCGCTTGAACGTAATCGACAGCGCAAAGGTCACGATCAGCGCGATCCAGACCGGCAGGAACAGCCCCAGCATCCGCAGGGCAATCTCGCTCCAGCTCAGTGGTTCCATGGCCTCGATACCCCCTTAGCGCACGCTGATGCGCGGATTGAGAAAGACATAGCCGATGTCCGAAATGAGCTGCGTCACCAGAACCACCACGACCGAGACCACCGAAACCCCCAAGAGCAACTCGATGTCGTTGTTGCCTGCGGCCTGCACCAGCGTCCAGCCAAAGCCCTTGTAGTTGAAGAGGGTCTCGACAATCACGACCCCGTTCAAAAGCCAGGGAAATTGCAGCATGATCACCGTAAAGGGCGCAATGAGCGCGTTGCGCAGCGCGTGTTTCATCACGACATTGGGGAAACTCACCCCTTTGAGGCGAGCGGTGCGGATATATTGCGCGGTCATCACCTCGGCCATGCTCGCCCGCGTCATCCGTGCGATATACCCCATGCCATAGAGCGCGATGGTCAGCACCGGGAGAAAGAAGTTCTCGAAATCCGGGGCATCCATCGCCGCCGTTGCCGTGCCCTTGAACCATTTGAGGCCCACCGCCGTGCTGGCAAACACCGCGATAAAGAGCACGCCCGAGACATATTCCGGCGTGGCCGTGGTGGTGATGGCAAAGGTCGAGAGCGTGCGGTCTGTGCGCGATCCCTCTCGCATCCCCGCCAGAATCCCAAGGATCAGCGCCGATGGCACCATCAGCACCATCACCCAGAGCATGAGCCTGCCGGTCAGCGCCAGCTTGTCGCCCAGAATCTTGCCCACATCTTCGCGGAACACCGTGGAATAGCCCCAGTCGCCTTGCAGGATGCCGCAGAACCGGGGGGCATCCTCGGGGTCTGTGCCCGCTTCAATACACTGTCCGCGCGTCACCCCGTCGCGATCGAGGATCACAAAGCCCGGCACCACACCCAGCCATTGCCCATATTTCACCGCCATCGGCTGGAGATAGCCATTGCGGCCGAGGTAGCTCGCCACCTCCTCGTCGCTCATGCGAAAGTCGCCTTGGGTCTTGGCCAGCTTTTCCAGATTGGGATAGAGGTTCGTCAAGAAAAAGACGATAAACGTCAGGCAGAGCGCCGTCAGGATCATAACCCCGACGCGGCGCAGGATGAACATGGCCATGGCCGCCCCCTGTTGGCGTTTTCAGTGACGCTAGTCGAGAGGGGGCAAGCGGTCCAGCATCATTTGCGACGCCGCCTTGTCAGAAAGCGCCCCCGGCCCTGTTCAGACCGGGGGCATGCCCTGTCAGATCAGGGTTTTGGGATCAACCGTGGCCATCCCCAGCGCCTCGCCGACGGCGGCATAGGTCAACTGACCGGCATGCACATTCAGCCCGTTCAGCAGATGGGCATCATCGGCACAGGCCTGTTTCCAGCCCTTGTCGGCCAGCGCCAGCATGAAGGGCATCGTGGCATTGCCCAGCGCCAGCGTCGAGGTGCGCGCTACCGCGCCCGGCATGTTCGCCACGCAGTAATGCATGATCCCGTCGACCTCATAGATGGGGTCTTGGTGCGTCGTGGCGCGCGAGGTTTCAAAGCACCCGCCTTGGTCAATTGCCACATCCACCAGCACCGATCCCGGCTTCATCATCGGAAACTGATCGCGGCGCACCAGCTTGGGGGCGGCGGCACCGGGGATCAGCACCGCGCCAATCACCATATCCGCCTGCGGCAGCAACTCTGCCAGCAACCCGGCCGAGGAATAGCCGGTCTTGAACGACCCGCCAAACACGTCATCGAGATAGCGCAGACGCGGCAAGGAGCGATCGAGCACGGTCACATCCGCGCCCATGCCTGCGGCGATCTTGGCGGCATGGGTGCCGACGACACCGCCGCCGATCACGATCACCCGCGCCGGGCCCACACCGGGCACGCCGCCCATCAGCACACCGCGCCCGCCATTGGCCTTTTGCAGCGTCCAGGCACCCACTTGCGGGGCCAACCGCCCGGCCACCTCCGACATCGGAGCGAGCAGCGGCAGGCCGCCCGCGCGGTCCGTCACAGTCTCATAGGCGATGCAGGTGGCGCCCGAAGCCAGCAAATCCTTGGTCTGTTCAGGGTCCGGCGCCAGATGCAGGTAAGTGAACAGAACCTGCCCCTCGCGCAGCATCTTGCGCTCGGCGGCCTGCGGTTCCTTGACCTTCACCACCATGTCGGCTTGCGCGAAAATCTCTTGGGCGGTGCCAACGATCTTGGCTCCCGCCGCCTGATAGGCGGCATCGTCAAACCCGGCCCCAAGGCCCGCGCCGGATTGGATCAGAACCTCGTGACCATGGCCCACGGCCTCTTGGGCTGCGATGGGCGTCATGCCCACCCGAAATTCCTGCGGTTTGATTTCTGTCGGACAACCGATTCTCATGTTAGGCTCCTCCCTGTGTGATTTTGCGCGGAGTCTGCACCGGAACGCACGCAAGGAGATTGAAATTTCGCTCGCCTTCTACGGTATTCTGTGAATATCCTTCGGGAATTGTGTGATTAGTTGGAAAGGTCTTGCGCGAATGTCCCTTGATCCGACAGATCGTCGCTTGTTGCATGTTCTTCAGCGGCGCGGGCGTATTTCCAACGCCGACCTTGCCGAAGAGGTCAATCTGTCCGCCTCTGCCTGTCACAGGCGTGTGCAGCGCCTCGAATCCGACGGTTATATCAGCGGCTATGTCGCCCTGCTCGATGCCCGCAAGATGGGCGTGCCCGCCACAATCTTTGTCGAGATCACTCTGACCACGCAGGCCGACGAGGTGCTCGACGCCTTTGAAAAGGCGGTGACGCGGGTGCCGGACGTGCTTGAATGTCATCTCACCGCCGGCACCGCCGACTACATCCTCAAGGTCGTGGCCGAGGATACCGAGGATTTCGCCCGCATCCACCGGCAATACCTCACCCGTCTGCCCGGTGTCGCCAAGATGCAATCGAGCTTTGCGTTGCGCACCGTGTTCAAGACCACGGCCCTCCCGATTTGACGGCTGGTCAAAGCATCGCCATCCGCACCACGGGCAGCCGCGCGCCCACCACGCACCGCGCCTCGCGATAGGTCAGAATCGGGCGCGCGGCGCGATAGGGCGGCACACCCTGTGGCAGTTCGGCGCGCAAGAGCCCCGTCGCCACATCCCCCGGAAACAGGCTCTCACATGGGGCACCGCCCGCCGCGTCAAGCAGCGCGTGCCGCTCCAAGAGCAGGTGCACATAGGTCACGCGCGCCACGGGGGCCGCGCAGATCGCCCGCCCGTCGATCATCGCCTTGGCGGGCACCAGCACTTCATGCGCGGCAAAGAGCAACTCTGCCATGGGGGACCGGATCATCACCCTATGCTGCGGCGAGAGCAGCAGCGCCTCACGATTGCCGATGGTCCCCGGCGCGAACCGCACCGGCGCATCCGCCCCAAGGCCCCGCACCACGCGCCGCCCGGTCCAGAGCACGCGCTGCGCCCCGTCATCCCGCGTCTCGACCCTGTCACCGGGTTCCAGCGTCTCAACCCGCCGCGTGCCCTTGGGTGTGGCAATCCCCGTGCCCGCCGCAAAACAGACGAATTGATGGGTATAGCCGGTATTCCGGTCCGAGGTATAAAACCCCGGCGAAGCACCTTGGCTGAAATTCGACCAGTACCAATTCTCCAGATCGAATTCCGGCGTCCACACGACCTGCGCCAATGCGCCATTCTCATCCAGACCCTCGAACACCACGATGCCACCGCCGTTGGGTGCCAGATCGCTGCGCACGACGACGGCATCCTCCAACAGACCGCCCCCGCCATTGCCGGTCCAGCTTACTGTATAGCTTTCCCCGATCTGAAAGAGGTTGGGATTGGCATCCCCCTCATGCGAGGTGACAAGCAGATCGAAGGTGCCGTTGGGCGGATAATCAAAGGTCGACGTCCCCGGACCGTTGTTGACATTGCGACCCGTCGATACTGCGAATTCGTTATCCAGACCCTCGAATGTCTTGACCATGCTGTGCCGCTCCTTTGCGGCACCTTGGGTCAGAGACTATGAAACGCGGCCTAACGGCCCCGCTCTATTTGCCTAGAATTAAAGGCAATCCGGCCCTCACCAATCCATCACCACCTTGCCCGAATTGCCCGAAATCATCGCGGCAAAGCCTTGCTCGAAATCATCAATCCCGATCCGATGGGTGATAAGACCCGACACATCCAGCCCCGATTGCACCAGCGCAATCATCTTGTACCAGGTCTCGAACATCTCGCGGCCATAGATGCCCTTGATATGCAGCATCTTGAAGATCACCGCGTTCCAATCCACCGCAAACTCCGTCGGCGCAATCCCCAACAGCGCCAGCTTGCCGCCATTGTTCATCCGCGCGATCATCTGCTGCATGGCGGGGGCAGCCCCCGACATCTCAAGCCCCACATCAAACCCCTCCGTCATGCCGATTTCGGCCATCACATCGCGCAACTGCTCTTTGCCCACATCAACCACATGCTGCACCCCCAACCGACGCGCCAGATCGAGACGATAGGGGTTGATGTCAGTGATCACCACCTTGCGCGCGCCCACCTTTTGCGCGACCAGCGCGCCCATGATGCCGATGGGTCCGGCCCCCGTGACCAGCACATCCTCTCCCACCAGATCAAAGCTGAGCGCGGTATGCACCGCATTGCCAAAAGGATCGAAAATCGCCGCGATCTCGTCAGGAATATCCGCAGGGATCGGCACCACATTGCTCTCGGGGATAGAGAGGTATTCGGCAAAGCTGCCGGGGCGGTGCACACCCACGCCCTTGGTATTGCGGCAGAGATGCCCCCGCCCCGCGCGACAATTCCGGCAGGTGCCGCAGACGATATGCCCTTCGCCGCTCACCCGCTGTCCGATCTTGTATTTCACCGCCGCAGGCCCGGTATCGACGATCTCGCCGACGAATTCATGACCCACCACCATCGGCACCGGCACGGTCTTGGCCGAAAACTCATCCCATTTCCAGATATGCACATCGGTGCCGCAAATGGCGGATTTCTTCACCTTGATCAGCACATCCGACGGCCCCACCTCGGGCACCGGCACATATTCCATCCAGAGCCCCGGCTCTGCCTTGGCCTTGACCAGCGCCTTCATCTCGTTCTGCATCAGATCACTCCCAATTCGCGGCCCACAGTGCCAAAGGCGTCAATCGCCCGGTCCAGCATCTCGCGGCTCAGACCGGCGCTCATTTGCGTTCTGATCCGGTCCTGCACCTTGGGCACCACCGGAAAACTGAAGGCGGTCACGTAAACGCCGCGCGCGTTCAGCCGCGCCGCCATCTCCTGCGCCAGTTTCGGATCGCGGAGCATGACCGGGATGATCGCATGTTCGCCGGGCAAAAGCTCGAACCCGAGCGTGCTCATCCGGTCCCGGAAATAGGCCGCATTCTCCCAGAGCCGCGCGCGCCGCTCCGCGCCGTCCTCCAGCATGTCAAAGACCTTGAGCGAGGCACCCGCAATCACCGGCGCCAGCGTGTTGGAGAAAAGGTAGGGGCGCGAGCGTTGCCGCAGCCAATCGACCACCCGCGCATTTGCCGCCGTATAGCCACCCGAGGCACCGCCCAGCGCCTTGCCCAGCGTGCCGGTCAGGATATCCACCCGGTCCATCACCCCGAACCGCTCCGGCGTGCCGCGCCCAGTCTCGCCGACAAACCCGGTGGCATGGCAATCATCCACCATCACCATCGCATCATAACGCGCGGCCAGATCGCAGATCTCATCCAAGGGCGCGTAAGTCCCATCCATCGAAAACACGCCATCCGTGGCAATCAATCGATGCCGCGCGCCCTGCGCCTCTTTCAGGCAGCGTTCCAAATCGGCCATGTCACGATTGGCATAGCGATAGCGCTCTGCCTTGCAGAGCCGGATACCGTCGATGATGCTCGCATGGTTGAGCGCATCGCTGATGATCGCATCTTCAGGCCCCAAAATGGTCTCGAACAACCCGGTATTGGCATCAAAGGCCGCCGCATAGAGGATCGCATCTTCCTTGCCCAGAAACCCGGCAATCCGCGCCTCCAGCTCTTTATGCTCTTGCTGCGTGCCGCAGATGAACCGCACGCTCGCCATGCCGAACCCATAGCGATCCAGCGCGTCATGCGCCGCCGCGATCACCTCAGGGTTATCCGCCAGCCCAAGATAGTTGTTCGCACAGAGGTTCACCACCGCGCGCCCATCCGCAAGCCGCACCTCGCCCGCCTGCATCGAGGCGATCACCCGCTCGCTCTTGTAGAGCCCTTCGGCGCGCAACTCCTCCAGCCGCCCCGCCATGTCCGCCTCAAACCGATCCGCCGCGCTCATCGTCCCCTCCCATTCATCTGGCCGTCAAATACCTCGGGGGGAGTCGCCCCTGGGGCGACGGGGGGCAGCGCCCCCCAATCCCGTCAGACGGCGATACGTGGCCGCCCACTCGCCTCTACCACGATTTCCGCCTCCAGAAATACCCGTCGCGCTTCGGCCTGCGCTTCCTTGACCTCACGCCGCGCGGTCACATGGATATCGACCGCCCCCGCCGCCTCGGCCTCGGCTTGCGCCTCGGCGCGCAGGACCGTCTCCAGCGCCGTCATCGCCGCGTCAGAGGCGGCATAATCCTGCGGCCCGCTCTCCAGATGCACGCGAAATTTGCCCTCGGACGGCGATGTCACCGTGCCACCGCGCCGGATCGTGACCCGGCCCACCACCGCGCCGATCGCATTGGCCACGCCGCCATGCGCGGGCAGGATCATCTCGCATCCCAGCCGCGCGCCCACCGCGCCGTAATAGCTGGCCGCCGAGGCCCCCAGCCCGATCACCGGCACCGCCAGTCCGCTTTCGATCCGCACCAGCCCGCGGTGCCCATCAAGGCCCCGCTGCATCAGAACATGCTCGGCCAGGGTCGCGGGCGAGAGGCCGAAATCCATCTCTTCCTCGGCAAAAGCAGTCTCTAACAAGGCCAAACTTGTCTGATACGTCAACCGATCCACGATCATCCGTGCCAACTGCTCCGGCCCCTCGGCCAGCCGGTTGCCCGATCCCGTCCGCTTGCGCGCCACCAGTTCCAGCGCCATGCGCGCGGCCTCGGCATCCCAACTGTCCAATCCGCCCAGCACATGGCTTGCATCCGACGGCGTGATGCCCGCGACCTGCACCAGCCCGCGCCGCACCAACCGGGTCAGCGCCGCACCATCCATCCGGGTCTTGAGCACCTTGCCCACAGGGCGCACTTCGTCCCCAATCCGGCTCAACAGCGCCTCTTCACGCTCGCCAAGGCCCCCGGCCTCGATCCCCGGCACCGCGCGCACGAATCGCGCGTCATGCTCTCCGGGGGCCACCGCCCGCAACTGTTCCTCCAGCACGCCATGCACCGCCTCGCGCGCCTCTGCCGCCATCAGGCTCACCGGCACCACACGACGCGGCCCAAGGGTCACGCCCCCCTCCAGCCCCTCGTCACGCACATGCACCTCGCTGTCGCCGCCCAGGCCAAAGGTGCGCATCGCCACCGCCTCGACCATGGTGCGCCACGCGCCCACCCGCGCGCCCTCGGGGTCAATCGCCGGTCGCCCCTCGCGCAGCACGGCGACATCGGTCGTCGTGCCGCCAATATCGGACACCAGCGCATGGTCCGCCCCGGTCAGCCAGCGCGCGCCCACAATGCTTGCCGCAGGACCGCTCAGGATCGTCTCGATGGGCCGTTCCCGTGCCTGATCCGCGCTGATCAACGCCCCGTCGCCCCGCACCACCATCAGCGGCGCGTGGATGCCCAACTCGCGCAGTTTGCCCTCTGCCCGGTCGATCAACCGCGCGATCATCCCGATCAGCCGCGCATTAAGCAGCGCGGTTAGCGCCCGTTTCGGCCCGTTGAGCTTGGCCGAGAGATGATGCGACAGGCTCACGGGGCGCCCCGTGACCGCGCGGATCATCTCTGCTGCCGCCAATTCATGCGCGGGATTACGGGTGGCAAAGAGCGAGGCCACCGCATAGGCCTCAGCCCCTGTTCCAGTCTCTAACCAAGCCAAAAGCGCGTCTTTATCCAACGGCACCGCCTCGCCCCCAGCGTGGTTGTGGCCGCCTGTCAGCACAATCGCCGGATCACCGCCCAAGGCTTCGGCCAGCCCATGCGCCTGCAAATCCGCCGCGCGAAATCCGATATAGACGAGGCCCGCACGCCCGCCTTGCCCTTCCACCAACGCATTGGTCGCCAAAGTGGTGGACAAAGAGGCCAGACCGATTTCGCCCACATCCGCCCCGCTCTCGCGCAACACCGCCTCGACCGCAGCCCCGATTCCAATCGCCAGATCGGCGCGTGTCGTCAGCGCCTTGGCGCTCGCGATCACCTCGCGCTCATCCCGGATCAGCACGGCATCGGTATAGGTTCCGCCTGTGTCCACGCCCAACAACAACGCCATTTGCCTGCCCTCTTGCTCTCTGTCAGGCTAGGGGTGTAGCGGGTTTTGCCGCCTATGCCAGCCCGTTTGCGTCACGATCCAGTCGCAGCACGGCCCAGCGCGCCGCATCCGCCACCGCCGCATCGGCATCCTCGCACTGCGCCTGCGCCACGCTGCGCAGGGACGCATCGCCGGAATTGCCAATCGCATAGAGCACATTGCGCAGAAACCTGTCGCGCCCGATCCGCTTGATCGGGCTCCCGGAGAACCGCGCGCGAAACGCCGCATCGTCCAGCATCGCCAGTTCCGACAGGCGCGGCGAAACCAGATCATCGCGCGCATGATACTTTACCTCGCGCGCGGCAACGGCAAACTTGTTCCACGGACACACCGCCAGACAATCGTCGCAGCCATAAATCCGGTTGCCCAGACCGGGCCGCAACGCTTCTTCGACCGGCCCCTTATGCTCGATCGTCAGATAGGAAATGCAGCGCCTCGCGTCCAATTGATAGGGTGCAGGAAACGCATCGGTCGGACAGATGTCGAGACAGGCGCGACAGGACCCACAATGATCGACTTCGGCCGGATCAGTGTCTAATTCCAACGTCGTAAACACGGACCCAACGAAGAACCAGCTCCCCAAATCGCGGCTCACCAGATTGGTGTGCTTGCCCTGCCATCCCAGCCCCGCCGCCTGTCCCAGCGGTTTTTCGGGCACGGGGGCGGTGTCCACAAACACCTTCACCTCCCCACCGCCCGCCTCGATCAGCCAGCGCGCCAGCCGCTTCAGCCGCTTCTTGACCGTGTCGTGATAGTCTCTGTTGCGGGCATAAACCGAGATATTGCCGCAATCCCGCTGTGCCAGCCCCGCCAGCGGGTCGCCCTCAGGCGTATAGCTTTCGCCCAGCATGATCACCGTGCGCGCCTCTGGCCAGAGCAGGTCAGGCGCGGCGCGCCAATCGCTGCGTTCCGCCAGCCAGCGCATTTGCCCGTGATAGCCCCGCGCCAGAAACGCCGCCAACCGCTCCGGCACATGCCCCACATCCCAAGGACGACACAAGCGACAGGCGTCAAATCCCTCGACCTGCGCCTGCTCTAATAGTCTCTGTTTCAGCCCATTATTCATCTGGCGTGAAATACCTCGGGGGAGTCGCCGCATGCGGCGACAGGGGCAGCGCCCCCCGATCTAGAAATCCAGATCGGCATAATGCGCGGGCGGTGGGAATCCCGGCACCTGATCCGCCAGAATCCCCCGGAACGCCGGGCGCGACTTGATCTTGGCGTACCAATCCTTGACCGCCTCGCTGCGTGTCCAATCCACATCGCTGATGTAATCCAGCGCGCTCAGATGCGCGGCGGCGGCGAAATCCGCCAGCGTCATCACATCTCCCGCAAGCCAGCGCCGGTGATCCAACAGCCATGCCATGTAATCGAGGTGGTATTTGATCGCCTTGGCCCCGTCCTTGACATTGCGGCTGTCGGGAAAGCCCAGCTTCATCACCTTCTTGTTCACCCGCTCATAAACCAGCTTGGCGGTCACTTCGCGGTGAAACTTGTCATCAAACCACCCCACCAGCCGCCGCACCTCATAGCGCGCGTCGGTGCCTTTGGGCATCAGGGACGGTTCGGGATACTTTTCTTCCAGATATTCGCAGATCGCGGCGCTCTCCGACATGGTCTTGCCGTCGATCCGCAGCACCGGCACCTTGCCTGCCGGGTTGCGGCGCAGGAAATCGGGGTCCTGTTCCCAATAGCGCTCTTCCACCAGCTCGCATTCGATCCGCTTTTCCGCCAGGCTCAGCCGCACCTTGCGGCAAAAGGGCGAGAGCGGGACGTGATAGAGCTTGGCCATGGAAAATTACACCTCGGAACTTAGGGATTGCCCCTCAATGCCCCCTTTGGCCGTGATTTTCAATCCTCGAAACAGGCGGCCCGCCCGTCTCGGTCAATCGTTGCCGCCCCGTCCAGAATACCGGCCGCCCTTTGGCGCAGGGCGTTCGAGGGGCGCGCCGCCGAGCGGTCCTTGGGATCGGGCAGCACAGCGGCCAGCCGCGCCGCCTGCACCGCGCTCAGATCGGCGGCGCTCACGCCGAAATAATGCTGTGCCGCCGCCTCAATGCCAAACACACCCTCATCGAATTCCGCCACGTTGAGATAGACCTCGACGATCCGCCGCTTGGACCAAAAGGTTTCGACCATGGGCGTCAGGCTCGCTTCCAGCGCCTTGCGCGCCCAGTTGCGCCCATGCCAGAGATAGACATTCTTGACCACCTGCTGACTGAGGGTCGAGGCGCCGCGTCCTGAGCCTTCGGCAATCGCGGTGCGAATGGCCGCCATGTCAAAGCCCCAGTGCTGGCAGAAATTGGCATCCTCTGCCGCCACGAGCGACCGCGCCATCACAGGCGCGATCCGCGTCATCGGCACCCAGTCATGCGCAATCCGGCCCAGCCGCCGCTCTTCCTGACCCATGTAATAGGTCTTGGGCGGCGCAACCTCGCGATGCAGGGCAATCACACCCAGCAGGATCAGAACGGCCACGACACACCACCGCAGCAGCCAAGCTGTCGGGGTCCATCGGGGTCTCGCCCGTGAGGGGGGGGATTTGCGCGCGCGTGCCATGGCCCAGCTATAGCGCCCCGTGCGCCTGTGCAAAACACCTTTGGCGCAGGCTCGGTTTCTTCTTGGCGAAAATACTCCGGGGGTCCGGGGGCAGCGCCCCCGGATCGTGTCTCTATTCCGCCGGAATTGCCTCTGGCACCATGCCCAGCGGATAGCTCAGCTTGTTGAGCATCTCCTTGGGGCAAAGCTGGATGAAATGCGCCCGCTCCCGGTCCCAGTATTGCAGGATATCTTGCCCACGGCGGCTTCCGGTTTCGGCCACATGCCGCTCGATCAGACCTTTCAACTCGGCCTCCCAATGCGGCTCTGTCACGGCGCAACTCACCAAGGTTTCGCCATTGACCAGCGTCGGCGCCCGGCCTTGCGGATCATAGAGATAGGCCATGCCGCCGGTCATGCCCGCGCCGAAATTGGCTCCGATGTCGCCGAGGATCACCGCCACACCACCGGTCATGTATTCGCACCCGTTGCTGCCACAGCCCTCGATCACCACCTTGGCGCCGGAATTGCGCACGGCAAACCGCTCGCCTGCGCGACCCGCGGCAAAGAGATAGCCATCGGTCGCGCCATAGAGCACGGTATTGCCGATGATCGTGTTCTCGGCCGCGATCAGCGGGCTCGCCATGGACGGGCGCACCACGATGGTCCCGCCCGAGAGGCCCTTGCCGACATAATCGTTGGCATCGCCCGACACCTCGATCTTGAGGCCGGGGGCGGCAAACGCGCCTAGGGATTGCCCCGCACTCCCCGTCAGTTTGACCGTCAGGTGATCCGGTTGCAGGCTGTTGCGCATCCCGAACTTGCGCACGATATGGCTCGAGACCCGCGTGCCCACGGTCCGATGCGTGTTCTGCACCGCATAATGCAGCTGCATCTTTTCGCCATCGTTCAGGAACCGCTGCGCATCGCGCACGATTTCGGCATCCAGCGTATCGGGCACCTCGTTGCGCGGCTTGAGCCGGTCGTAGCGCTGATGCTGCGCGCCATCCACAGTGATCAGCATCGGGTTGAGGTCGAGATCATCGAGATGTGCCGAACCCCGGCTGACCTGCGTCAGCAAATCCGCCCGCCCGATCACCTCATCGAGGCTGCGCGCGCCGATCGAGGCCAGGATTTCCCGCACCTCCTGCGCATAGAAGGTGATGAGATTGACCACCTTGTCGGCATTGCCGGTGAACTTGGCGCGCAGCGCCTCGTCCTGCGTGCAGACGCCCACGGGACAGGTGTTCGACTGGCACTGACGCACCATGATACAGCCCATGGCAATGAGTGCTGCGGTGCCGATGCCATATTCCTCGGCCCCCATCATGGCGGCCATGACGATATCGCGACCCGTCCGCAGTCCGCCATCGGTGCGCAGCGTGATCCGCTCGCGCAGATTGTTCATGCTCAGCACCTGATGCGCCTCGGTCAGGCCCATTTCCCACGGCAGGCCGGCATATTTGATGCTCGTTGCCGGGCTTGCCCCGGTGCCGCCGTTATGCCCGGAAATCAGGATCACATCCGCCTTGGCCTTGGCCACCCCGGCGGCAATCGTGCCGACACCCGATTGCGCCACCAGCTTGACGCAAACCTTTACGTTCGGGTTGATCTGCTTGAGGTCATAGATGAGCTGCGCCAGATCCTCGATACTATAGATATCGTGATGCGGCGGCGGCGAAATCAGCGTCACGCCTTCGGTCGAATGGCGCAGCCGTGCAATCAGCTTGGTCACTTTCATGCCCGGCAATTGCCCGCCCTCACCGGGCTTGGCCCCTTGGGCGACCTTGATTTCCAATTCCTCGCAATGGTTGAGGTATTCCGCCGTCACGCCAAAGCGGCCCGAGGCCACCTGCTTGATCTTGGCCGACGGGTTGTCACCATTGGATTCCGGCGTGAAATGCGCCGGGTCTTCGCCGCCCTCGCCACTGTCCGAGCGCGCGCCGATCCGGTTCATCGCCACGTTCAGCGTCTTGTGCGCCTCAGGGCTCAGCGCCCCCAGCGACATGCCCGGCGTCACGAACCGCTTGCGGATCGCGGTCACGCTCTCGACCTCTTCGATCGGGATCGCCTTGCCCAGCGGCTTGATTGCCATCAGGTCGCGCAGATGGATAGGCGGATTGGCCTGCATCGCGGCGCTGTAGCGTTTCCAGAGCTCATAGCTCGCCTTGTTACAGGCGGTTTGCAGGATATGCATCGTCTGCGCGCCCCAGGCATGGGTTTCGCCCGATTTCCGCGCCTTGTAGAACCCGCCGATGGGCAGGATATCCTGCGCCCCGCGCCAGCCGCGCGCATGCACCTCTTCCAGCTTGGCCTGAATCCCCGACACACCGATGCCGCTGATCCGGCTGGTCAGACCGGGGAAATATTCTGCGCACATGGCGCGGCTCAGGCCCACCGCCTCGAAATTCAGACCGCCGCGATAGGAGGAAATCACCGAAATCCCCATCTTCGACATGATCTTCAAAAGGCCCTGATCAATCGCCGCGCGATAGCGCGCCACCGCCTCGGTCAGGCTGCCGTCAACCAGTCCGCGCGCGATGCGGTCTGCGATGCTGTCCTCGGCCAGATAGGCGTTGACCACCGTTGCCCCAGCCCCGATCAGTACCGCGAAATAATGCGGGTCGATACATTCGGCGGACCGCACGTTCAGGCTCGAGAACGTGCGCAATCCCTTGCGGGTCAGGTGGCTGTGGACCGCACTTGTTGCCAGAATCATCGGCATGCCAATGCGGTTTTCGTTCTGGTGTTGATCGGTCAGGATCAGATGCCCGGTGCCCGAGCGGATGGCATCCTCTGCCTCGGCGCGAATACGCTCCAGCCCCTCTTGCAGGGCGTTCTTGCCGGGCGCAAAGGTGCAGTCGATCTCGGTCACATCGGCGTTGAACTGCTTGATCATCTCGGCCCATTGGGCGTTGCCCACGAACGGGCTTTCGAGCACCAAAATCTCGGTCTGCGCGCTCGATTCATCGAGCACGTTCTTGAGATTGCCGAACCGCGTCTTGAGGCTCATCACCCGGTATTCGCGCAAGCTGTCGATGGGCGGGTTCGTCACCTGGCTGAAATTCTGCCGGAAGAAATGGCTCAGCGGGCGGTATTGCTTGGACAGAACGGCACTCGGCGTGTCGTCGCCCATACTTGCCACGGCTTCTTTGCCATCTTCGGCCATGGGGGCCAAAATCTGCTCCAGCTCCTCGATGCTATAGCCGGCGGCAATCTGGCGCTTGCGCAATTCCGCCCCGGTATAGAGCGGCGCTTCGGTCACACCCGAGAGCGCGTCGTCCAATTCGTTGATCTTGCCGACCCACTCGCCAAAGGGCTGTGCATCCGCCAGACGGTTCTTGATCTCGGCATCGTGATAGAGCTTGCCCTCGGTCATATCCACGGCCAGCATCTGACCGGGCCCAAGCGCGCCCTTTTCCTTGACGGTGCGTTCGTCAATCGGGACCATCCCGGCCTCGGACCCGGCAATCACCAGCCCGTCACCTGTCACCACATAGCGCATCGGGCGCAGGCCGTTGCGGTCAAGCCCGGCGCAAACCCAGCGACCATCGGTCATCGCGAGCGCGGCCGGTCCATCCCAAGGCTCCATCACCGAGTTGCAATAGGAATACATATCGCGCCACGACTGCGGCAGTTCCTCGGCCTGCTTCGACCAGGATTCAGGCACCAGCATGGTCTTGGCCATCGGTGCCGACCGCCCGGCGCGCACCAGCACCTCGAACACGGCATCCAGCGCGGCGCTGTCACTTGATCCTTGCGGGATGATTGGCTTGATATCCTCGGCCAGATCGCCAAAGGCGCCGCTTGCCATGCGGATTTCATGGCTCTTCATCCAGTTGGTATTGCCCTTGAGCGTGTTGATCTCGCCATTATGCGCCAGCATGCGGAA
>NZ_JAGPVV010000313.1 GCF_018066915.1 Roseovarius sp. | reverse complement strand
ACCGGCTTGCCGGTGGCATAGGCCTCGGACAGCATCGAAATACTGTCGGCGGTCACGATGATCTCATCCGCCACCGCGAGAAACCCCAGATAGGGGTTCTCCGGATCATTGGGCCGAAAGCGATAGAGTTGCATCGGCACGTCCGTCTGCGCGGCAAAGGCGGCGATGGCCTCGGGCGGGGTGCGTGCGCTGGAACTGACAAGCAGCGATCCGCCCCGCGCCTGCGCCAGCGCCAACGTATCGCGCAAGAGCCGCGCAGAGGCCCGCGCGCCAAAGGCATAAGGACCGCTAGGCCCCCCGATATTCAGCGTGAGATAGGGCCGGGGCAAATGGGCCAATTTGGGCGCCCAATGCGCGCGCGCCACCTCCAGCCGCTCGAACGTAAGCGGATGCAGGGGCAGGGCGTTGCGCAGCACATTGGGCCGGTCAGGCACGCGGTATTGCGGCGTCGTGATGACCAGATCGAAATGCGTAGGGTCCGCCCAGAGCCGCCCCAGAAACACCAGCCGCGTGCGCCCGCCCGATTGATCCCTGATCCAGCGCGCCACAGGCTCGTTGCGCATCCCCATGGAAATCACCAGATCAGGCCAAGGGGCCGTCAACGGATCGGAGCCGGAGAGGTCCACCCCGCGCAAATCGCGCCCACGAAAGAGCGTCGTGCGGATTTCGGTTTTGCGATAGCTCAGGCTCTTGATTTCATAGGGCCAGCCTAGCGCCTGCGCCAGCGCGCGCACCTGCGTTTTCTCGCCCGAGCGGTAGGCATCCAACACCCAGACGCGCGGCATCCCGTCCGGTTCAGGCATCGGGGGCCTGTGCGACCGGAGCGCGGGTCTTGGCCCAGCGACGTTTCATGCAGATCCATTCGCCGGGATATTCGCGTATCCAACCCTCGAAAATCAGGTTGAGGCGATGGGTCATGTCGATAATGCGCTCTTTGCGCGGCAACTCGGGATCAGCGGGGGGCAGGGGGGCCAGCACCTCGATCCGAAAGCGGGAATTGGGCAGGCGCACGGCCCGAATGGGCAAGAGCGGATAGCCGCGCAGGGCCAGCATCGCCGGCAGGGTGCTGGTAGGCGTGGGTGTTCCGAAAAAGGGAACCATCTCGCCTTGGTCGATGCGGGTGTCAAAGGCCGCGCCAACCGAGCGGCCCGATGCCAATTCATGCAAGAGTTCGCGCGCACCGCCTGCGCTTGGCACCAAGGGACCGCCAAAGGCGCGGCGCAGCGAGAGAAAGAAGCGGTGCAGCCAGGGGTTCGGCTCGGGCGAGTAGATCACGGAAATCGTCAGCTCCCGCTCGCGCCCGATCAGGTTGCAGAGTTGCCAAGCGCTGACATGAGCGGTGGCAAAGACCACGGCCTCCTTGCGCGCGATGATCGCTTCGGCCTCGGGGTGGACGGAAAATTCCAGATGCCGCGCGCGTCTTTGCCAGAGGCGTTCCAGCAGAAAGAGTTCTGCGGCGGCAAGCCCGGTCGCGCGGAAGATGTCGCGCATGACAGCGTCACGCTCGGCTTCGCTGGCCTTGGGCAACACATGCGACAGGTTGCGGCCCACGGTGCGGCGTTTCTGAGCGTTGCGATAGCCCAGCCAGCCCAAGCCGCGCGCAAAGATCGCCGCGACCACCGAAAAGGGCAGCAGTCGCGCAAACCCAAGCAAGAGATAGAAAACGCCCGCCTCAATCATCCAAGCCGGGGTCTGAACCCACGGAAACCGCGCGATCAGCCCCTTGGGCGTGAGGAAGAATTTAGCCATGGCGATATCCGATCCCGGACTGGCGACGCGGATAGGGCCCGCGCCTAGGACCGCTCGGACCGCTCCGGCTTGGTCGGATAGGTGCGAAAGATCATATCCCAGAGCGGCGAGCTGACCCCATAGCGCCCGGCATCATCCGAGAAATGGTGCCGCATGTGGTAATGCTTGAGGAACTTCAGCGCCGGGTGCCGCATCGGGAAATGATGCGTGGCATAGTGGATATAGTCATAGACCAGATAGCCGATGATGAAGAAGCCGGTGAACGGCTCGGCCCAAGGGTAGGGCAGGATGATGTAGAACATGAGGTAGAGCACGGCGATGATCGGCAGCGCGCCCGCGGGCGGCATCAAGAGGCGCGTCTTGTCCTGCGGCGTGTCGTGATGCACGCCGTGAAAGAGATAGATGAACCGCCGACCCATGTCGGTCTTGGGCTCAAAGTGAAAGAGGTAGCGATGCAGCAGGTATTCGGCCAGCGTCCAAGTAAAGAGACCGGCCACCCCGATCACCGCCATCCCGCCCCAGCCGATGCCATGCACCGTCGCTGCGCGCGCGATCAACCAGATCGCAACCGGCCCCCAGACCAGCAAGGGAACAATGGGGTGCACATGGCTCAGCTTCTCAAGAAGCGGATTCTCGAACAGCCGAACCGACTCGTCGACACGATGCGTGCGACTGGGTTGATGACTTGTCATTTTAGGCACTCCTGATCTGCGCCGACTTACGCGTCTTCATATATGTCGGTTTTTGCCCGAAGAATAGAAGACGGCCAGATTTTGCTCGTGCAAAGCCAATCACCGGGCTTTGCCGTTATCCATTGCTCGAACTTTTCGTTGATCTGGCGTGCAAGGTCAACTGTCTGATTGTCGCGGTCCATCGTGGGATCACTGGGAACAAGGGGGGGATGAAAGCGGATGCGAAAGCGCGCGCCGGGCAGGCGTTCGGCCTGCACGGGCACCAGCGGCACGCCAAACCGCAGCGCAAGACGCGCAGGGAGGAGCGAGGAATCCTTGTCCTCGTCAAAGAACGGAATCGGCTTGCCGCCCTCGACGCGCCGGTCGGTCAACATAATGGGCGAGCGGCCTGATTTCAGCGCATCGACAAAGGCGCGCAGCCCCTCGCTGCGCGACACCAACTCGGCCCCCAGCATGCCCCGGTAATGCAGCATCGTGCGATCGAGCCAGGGGTTTGTCAGCGGCGCATACATGGCGCAGGGGCGCACGCCCAGACGTGCAATGGCGCAGGCCATCATCTCCCAGTTGGCAAGATGCGCCGAAACGAAAACCGCCGGTTTGCTGGGGTCGGAATAGGCGGGAATTTGCTCAAGAACCTCGATTTCCAACGTGTCACGCTTGGGATTGCAGAGTTTGGCCAGATTTGGATACTCGCCCAGCACCGCGCCGGCATTCGCCCAGACCTCGCCCGCCAGCGCGTCAATCTCGGCCGGCGTTTTGTCGGGCAGCGAAACCGTGAGATTGGCGCGCACGTGCTGATTGCGCCGGGTAAAGATACGGCCGAACATCCGCCCCAGACGCGCCCCGAGGGCAGAGGCCCATGTCACGGGCAACAAACGGAAAAGCCCCATGACCGAGGCTATGACACCATAGTCGATGAACCACAGCACGGCACGCGCGGCGCGGTTGTTGAACAGCTTGTCGCGATGGGCATTGGCGAGAATGAATTTGGCCAAGGAGGACTCGACTTCTTCTGGTTCAGTGTGGATACTTAGGTTGTTAATTGAGGCAAGGTGCCGGAATTGCAAGCAGTTTCCATGGTTGGTTCCGCCACTCTGGCATGCGTGCCACGCAGGGCCGCGCGCCGCGCTGCCCCTCTCATCGCAAGAAAGGCCCAAGATGTCGCCAACACAGCCTGAGGGCGCCGGGATAAGGCTGGTCGAGGCCAATGATGGCCCGAGTATCCGGGATTTCCTGCACCTGCCCGAGCGGATCTATGCCGATGATCCGGCCTGGGTTGCGCCGCTTCTCTTTGAACAGAAACAGCGTGTGTTCGAGAATGCGCCGCTTTTCGCCCATTGCGCAGTTGCCCGCTGGGTGGCCTACCGCGACGGCGTGCCGGTGGGGCGGATCACGGCGCAGCTTGATACGCTTCAGCCCGAGGCTGAAGAGGGCGGCAAGATCGGCTATTTCGGGATGCTCGAGGCGATTGACGACCGGGCCGTGTTCGATGCCCTGTTTGGCGCGGCCGAGGACTGGTTGCGCGGCAAGGGGGCGGCCCATCTGCGCGGCCCCTACAATCTCTCGATCAACGAAGACCTTGGCCTCTTGGTCGAGAATTTCGACGATCCGCCTTTTGTCATGATGGGCCATGCGCGGCCCTATTACCAAAGGCAGATCGAAACGCGGGGCTTTGCCACGATCAAGGACCTCTTGACCTACAAGGTGCGCCCCGATTTCGTGGCCCCCGAGGTGATGACCAAACTGGCGCAACGCGCCAGCCGCACCGTGACCATTCGCCCCCTCAACAGCAAGGGCAAGGCGGCGGACTACGAGGCGATGCGCGACATCTTCAACGATGCCTGGTCGGATAATTGGGGGTTTGTGCCCTTTACCCGCGAGGAATTCGCAGAGACCGCCAAGGTTTTGTCGTTCCTGCTCTCGGACGATTACATCCAGTTCGCCGAAATCGAGGGGCGTCCGGTGGCCTTCATCACCGCCTTTCCCAATCTCAACGAGTTGATTGGCGATCTGCGTGGGCGTCTTTTGCCCTTTGGCTGGGCCAAGCTTCTGTGGCGGCTCAAGGTGCGGGGGCCGACCAGCGCGCGGGTGGCGCTGATGGGCGTGCGCAAGGAATACCAGAATTCACGTCTTGGCCCGACGCTGGCCTTTCTGGTGATCGACGCGGTGCGCAAGGCGATGCAGCAACGAAACGTCACTTCGGTCGAGATGGGCTGGATACTCGAGGATAATCATGGCATGCGACATATCATCGAGGCCATCGGCAGCACGATCTACAAGCGCTATCGCGTCTATCAGAAACCTCTGTAGAGCGACCGCAACCGACCCGACCCAAGGCACTGAGAAAGTGAGACCGTGACAGACTTTGCTTCCGTAATCCTTGCGGGCGAACGGGACAGCCGTGACGCCCTGCGTGATGAGACCGGCGTGGCCTGCAAGGCGTTGCTCGACATTGGTGGCACGCCGATGATCCGCCGTGTGATCGATGCGCTGCGCTCTGCGCAGTCGATTGGCACGATCCATCTGAGCGGCCCGACCGAGGCCTGTGTCCAGAGTGATGCAGGGCTGGCAGGTCTGGTGGCACGGGGCGAGGTGGATTGGGTGGCCTCTGGCCCATCCCCCAGCACCAGCGCGCATCAGATGCTCCGCCGCTTTCCCGCAACGCAACCGGTGCTGATCACCACCGCTGACCATCCGCTCTTGACCGGCGAGATCGTCGATCATTTCTGCCGGGGGGCCGCCGAAAGCGGTTGTGACGTGGTGATTGGTCTGGCCCCCTATGATCTGGTGCGTGTGACCTATCCTGAGCTGAAAAAGACCGTGCTGCGGTTTCGCGATGGCGGCTATTGCGGCTGCAACCTCTTTGCCTTTCTCACCGAAGATGGGCGCCGGGTGGCGGATTTCTGGCGGCAGGTCGAGAAGGATCGCAAAAAGCCGCTGGTGGTGATCCGTCTGTTGGGGCTCTGGTCGCTGCTCAGCTACCGCATGGGCTGGCTCACGCTGGACCGCGCGCTTGCGCGCCTGTCGCGGCGGGTGGGCGTGCGCATCGGCGTGGTGATCCTGCCCTTTGCCCATGCCTCGGTCGATGTGGATTCGGTGTCGGATTACGTGCTGGTGCAGCAATATAGCGCAGAGGGGCGCGGTGGGGCCGAGGGGTGATTTATGTCTAGGGCTGCCTCGCTTGGCTTAGTGGATGAGCCGCGCGGGAAAACACGACAACGCCCACATCAAGCAGTTGCTCACGCCTCGTTATACCCAAACACCGGATCAAGTGCGCCCTCGACCATCGCATCGACCACCGTCACCTCTTCGGGGGTGAAATAGTCGCGATAGCCGCCCACCTTGCCGCGCCGCACCTTGAACGAGTCCGGGTTGCTCTCATCCCCCGGCTTGACCCGCTGGCCGCTGCCGCGCATGCCCTCATTCGTCGCCTCGCGCTTTTTCATGTTCTCATAGGCCGCATAGTCCTTGGCCGCCTCGATATGCACGGGATCAGGGTCAACGCCGGTAAAGGTCACAACTTGCCGCAACACCTCGGCCGGATCGCGGCGCAAATCCTCATAGCGCACCACCAGCACATCATCGCCCAAGCTTGGCAGAGACCGCGCCCAAGCGTTAAAGGCCGCGACAATGCGCGGGATGCCGCAGTCGGGGTTGCGCACGAAATCATAGATCGCCACGTCGCTGCCATGGGCGGGGTAGGCGTTCAGATCTTTCTTGCGCGGGCGCATGCGATAGCGCCACTGGAAATATTGCGACACCGCCACATCGCGCGGATCGCGCACCAGAAGCACCAGTTTCTTGCCGCGATACTGGGCCAGATCGTCGCCATGGCCAAAATGGTCGCGGATGTAATTGTTGTGGCTAAAGAGCACTTTGGGCGCGGCCGGGTTCAGCGCGTGGAAATTGTCGAACTCCAGCATGTATTCGGTCTCAAGCCCGTAATGCAGTTGATAGAACCGCGACAGCATGACCCGAAACCACGTGCGCCCGCTCTTGCCCCAAGATACCAGCGCCCAATCCGCCTCTTGCAGCTTGGCGTTTTCCTGTTGGCCGCGCAGACGGCGCTCGAGGGCGATCTTCTTGCCCTTGGGCAGAAAGAACAGGGCAGAGAGGATGAGGTGACGCGAGGCGACGTCCCGAATCTCGCGGTAGGATAAATTGGTCATGGTCGTCATTCTGGTCAGGGATCGGGGTTTCGTGCGGTTCTCATAGAGGGTATCGCTCGGTCTTTGTATCGGTAATTTTGTCCCGGAAGGCATCGGGCATGATTCCGCGCCTGAGCAGAGCAGCAAGGGAGAGGTGTTTGCAACGTCGCACCCCATCGCAAGAACCAAGGGTCTGGTGCCTCTTGGGCCGCAAGGCGGGGGACAACACGCAGGTGTTGGCCTTGGCCGATGCGCTTGGCTGGCCGATGGAGCGGAAAACCATTCTTGCGCGCGGCTGGGAACTCTTGCCGCATCTGATGTTGCGGGTCACGCTTCTTGGCATCGACCGGCAGGCCTCCAGCCCGCTCAGCCCGCCTTGGCCTGATCTCGTGATCAGCGCAGGCCGCCGCAACGAGCCTGTGGCGCGTTGGATCAAGCAGCAGTCGGGCGGGCGCACCAAGCTGGTGCATCTGGGTCGCCCGTGGGCCCCTGTGGAGAGCTACGATCTCATCGTCAGCACGCCGCAATATTTCCTGACCCCCGGTCCGACCGTGCTGATCAATCCGCTGCCCTTGCATCAATTCACCCGCGCCGGTGTGGATCACGCGGCGCAAGAGGCGGCCCCGGCGCTCGCGCATCTGCCGCGCCCCTATACGACCATTCTGATTGGTGGGGACAGTGGCCCCTTTGTCTTTACACCCCAAAAGGGGCAGCTTTTGGCGCAAGGGGTGAACCGCCTCTTGCACCAGACCGGCGGCACGGCCTTGATCAGCGGCAGCCCCCGCACCCCGCGCGCCGTGGCCGAGGCGGTCAGCGCCGCGCTCGACGTGCCGGCCCAGTGCTATTGGTGGCATGACCGCGACCCCGCCACGCCCAATCCCTACGCCGCCTATCTGGGCCTTGCGGATCGTTTTGTCGTCACCGGCGAGAGCATGTCGATGCTGGCCGAAGCCTCCAGCCTCGGGCGGCCGCTCTATATCTTTGATCCGGGCGATGCGCCGGGGGCGTGGGGATCACATCCGCATAATTTCCGCCCCAAACCGCTCAGCCACGCGCTTGCGATGCGCTTTGCCCCGCGCCGCATGCGGCGGGACGTGTCGCGCATTCAGCAGGCGCTGGTGCAGGCAGGCCATGCGCGCTGGTTGCCTGAGGCACCTCAGTTGATTGCCGAAGGTGAGACTTGGGCAAAGAAAATGCGCCCCGACCCATCAGTCGGAGCGCAGATTGCAGCGGAGCGTATCCGCGCGCTGTTTTGAACGTCTAGGCGCTCAGGCGGCCTTGGCCAGATTGCCGCTGCTCAGCGGATGCGCCGGGGCAGGCGGCAGGCTCGGCACGCGCGCGATGACCTCCAGCGCGTCGTGGCGCACGTGGTTGTCCTTCATCTCCTGACGCAGGAATTCTTCGGTCAGCTTGCCTTGCTCGACACATTCCTTGACCAGACCCCAAAAGAAATTCTCCTGGTTCTTGTCGGGATGCACCTTGTAGTTGCCCATGAGACCATACTCGCCAAATATCTTGCGGCGCAGACGCAGCACCCATGCGGCTGGCGGGAACAGGCGGAAACGCTCGGCCGGGCGCCAATCCACCGGCAGGCCGGTTTTCCACGGCTGGGTCTTGCGGCGGGTGGTGTGCAGCATCTTGGTGTCGGTCGTGAACTTGTCGAAATCGTTCCACTCGTTCTCAATGAATTCGAGCGTTTCGGGGTTCTCGTTGCGCAGGCCGATCCAGCGGGAATAGTCGTGATCGCCGTCGAACATGGCGTTGAACTGTTCCTCGACCTTCCAATGCTTGAGCTTTGCGCAATCGAGCAGCATCACAGAGCTGGCATAGGCCTTGTCGATCAGGCCCTTGGTGCCAGAGCGCATGCGCGCCATGACCGCTTTGCCCTTCATGTCGCGATTCAGCAATTCCCAGATATCGGCGCAGGCGAACACATCGGGGTCGATGACCACGGCACGGCCTTCATAGCCCATCAGTTCCGGGGGCATAAAGCGCGTGGGGGTAAAGGATTGCAAATCCTCGTTCAGCCAGACCCGCTTGACGCCGTCGCGCATGTATTCCTGACCTTCACGGGCAAGGAAGAAGGGGTAATCGCGGCTGTTGACGATATGCACCTCGAATTTGTCATTGTTGGTGGAGTAGCGACGCAGCGCGTGTTCCGCGACGATGGCGCCGACAATCTGCTTGTGGTTCGTCTGGATGAATACAGCGTGTTTCATGATGAGTGATCCGCAACCTCGGTTTTTTGTTCTGAGCGGCTCTATACAGCAGAATTTGCAGAGACGCCATGTCCAGAAACACAATAAAAACTGTCGTGTATTGATCTGAATCAGAGAATAGCCCCAATCTTACACGTTTGTAACTGAACCTGATCGCGATACGCGGGTTCTCGCCCAACTTGGGGCCGCGTTAGCGGAACACACCGCGCCGGTAGAGCTGTCGCATGAATCCCCAGATATGGAGGAGCGGGCGGCGGCGCACCTTGTCAGGGATTTCCACCACTTGACCCGAATGGCGCGAGAGCTTCCACGCAAGATAATCCAATCCGCCCTCAAAGGTGAACAATCCCTTGATGAGCCGCGCCACCGACAGCGCCTTGCCCTGCACCCGGCGCAGCGCCCAGAGCGCGGGGGCCAAGCGCCGCGCGCGGGGCGCAACCGTGCTGTGATAGGTCGGGCTGCCATCGGCGTGCGTTTCAAGGCGCAGAACATCGCCCATGCGCGGCAAGAGTTCTCGCGTCATCGCCGCATAGAACGCGCGCCCATGGCCTGCCAGTTCCGCCGCGCGGCCCTGCTTTTCGGCGCGCAGTTCCGTGGCATAGCTCAGCGCCAGCGCCCCTTGCCAGAGCGCCTCTAGCGACCCCTCGGGCGGCAAGGCGGGCAGGGCGCGGCGCAAGAGCGTTTCGCCCGCCCGGAAAAACGCCGCGTGCAGGCGTTGTTCCACGTCCTTTGATTGGCACCAGACGGGTTTGACCGGTTGCGCAAAGCGCCCCCAGAGATAGGATTGAAACCAACCGGGTCCGGTGCCGCGCTCGAACTGCCGCAGGCTGAGAACGGCGTATTTGCAGCGCACGGTATCCGCGCCCAAGGGGGCCTCGAGGTAATAGACATTGGGCGGCAAGATGCGCCCGCCCAGTCGCAGCCAGAGGCGGGGTTCGGCCTTGGGCGTGCTCTCGACCAGCACGTAGAAATCCACCAGCCCATCCAGCAGGTTGGTGCTGCGCAGGCACGATCCATAGAGGATCACCGCCTGCAACCCATCGCCAAAGCGCGCGGTGAGCGCGTCCATCAACGCCCGGAGCGCCGCCGAGCCGTCTCGCGTCGGGCCGTCCGGGGTGGGATACTGCGCGCCGGTCATGGATATCTGCTGCCTTGCATCGGGTCGTGCCCGTGGTTCTATACGCGCTTGACGCCCGCGCCAACAGCCTGCGCTATTTCGCGCGCAGGAAGCGGATCGGCCCTTCGGCCTCGATCACCAGTGGCACGTCACCCCCAGACGTCGCGAACAACTCGCCATCAAGGTTCAACTCGCCGTCAAAGCGCAATTCGATCCGCGCACCACGAAAGCTCTCATAGCCGTTTTCGACCGTCACATGCCGGTTGGGATGCCCACGCAGCACCGAGGGAAAGGCGCGGGCAAAGCGCCGCGCGCCGCCCCGGATCGCGGTCAGGCCAATGGGGGCCTCGTCCTTGGCCCAAAAGGGCCGGATGCCAAGGAATAGCCGCCCCAGCGTGCTGGCCACAAGGATCAGCATCGGGGCCTTGTCGCGCGTGATCTCCGCGCCCGCCCCATTCTGCACCGTCATCGCCACATGGGTGGGCTGGTAAAAGCGCGGGTCTTGGCGGACCAATCCCCAGACCGAGCGGATCAGCACCATGCCAAGGCTCAGCTCGCCGCCCAGCCCGCGCGAATGCACGGTCTTGTGGGCAAAGCGGGTGGCCTGCATGATCGCCCCTGTGCCCAGAAACATCCCGTGGCGGATATGGCCATCCGCAGCCCCCGTGACCCGCATGATATGCCGCGCGCGAATATCCCCCGTCAGCGGCGCACCGCGATCCAGCCAGCGGAAAAACCGCTTGAGCGCCCGACGGTGCGACGACGCAAGGCCAATATCCCCCGCCGTCATATTGGCGGTGCCACCGGGCAAGAGCACGATGAGCGGCAGCTTGTCCTGCGGCCAATGGCGCAGGATCATGCCCAATGCGGCGGCAATCGTGCCGTCGCCGCCATTGATCACCACCACATCGGGGCAAGAGGCGGCCAGTTGCGGCACCAGTTCTTCGGCCTCATGCGGCGACCGGGTGACGTGATGCGCGACCTGCGGATAGGCCGCCAGCCGCGCCTCGATGCGCGCCTGCCATTTGCGGTTGTTGCCGCTGGTTGGATTGCTGATCATGCAAATCCGGGTCGCGCCGCCAGCCTTGCCCATGTCAGCGCCCCGACAAGAGCGGATCAATCCGCGCAAGGATGCGCGCCACATCGGAATCCGTAGCCGACAGGGCAGGGCGGTCGCCCATTCTGGCATCCTGGCTCTCGCCCATCCAAGTGGCCAGACCGCGATCGATCAGGATTTGGTGAAACCGGGGGAAATGCCGCGTCTGTTGCAACATCCGCATGTGATAGAGACCACGCGCGAGCGTAAGACGCAGACGCTCGGCCAGTCCGGTGTTGCGGCGGGCCTGAAACATCCACGCCGCTGCCCGTCTGCGTGCATCGTCAAGCTTGCCCAAGGGGCCAAAGGGCAGGGGCAGGATTTCCAGCGCCTTGCCCAGACGCGCCACCTCGACCAGCATCGAAATGCTGTCGCCGGTCACAACAAAGCGGTCGGCGAGGGCCAAAAGGCCGGTATAGGGGTTTTGATCGTCGGGCTGGGTCCAGTCAAAGCGCTGCACCCCCTCGGGCAGACCAGCGGTCACGCGGTCCAGAAACCCCTTGGGCGTGCGGCGCGAGCCAACGATATAGGGCGTGCCGCCTGTCGCCAGCACCCGCGCCATGCGCGCGCGCAACTGCGCCTCCATCTCGGTGTTATAGACAAAGGGGCTGGTTGGCCCCCCGATGAGAAACACCACCAGAGGCCGGGGCAGGGCCCCCAGCCGCGCCTGCCACGCCTTGCGCCCCGCCTCCAGCCGCTCGGGGCTGATCTTCATCAAGGGCAGGTCGATCTGCATCACATTGTCAAAGGGCGCAGGCAGGGTTTCGGCGCTGGTCACGATCAGGTCGAACTGCGCCATCTGATGCGAGAACCAGCCCGCAGGCTTGCCCACCAGAACAATCCGCGTGCGCCCGCCCGATTGCTTCTTGATCCAGAGCGCCACATTGGCCGGGCGACGGCCGCGCGTCAGGATCAGGTCCGGCCAAGGCGGCTCGATCGGATCGCTCAGGCTTTGGTCGATGTGATAGAGCGTCGGGCCCACGCGCGGCTTGCCCACCACGAATTGCGGCAGCATTTCGAGATGCCGCAGTTCCGACACCCAGCCGCGTTCCTGCGCCAACGCCTCGGCCACGATCTCGACCTGAGCATTGTCGCCGCGCTTGTCGCCCAGAACCCGCCAGATGCGGGGCATTGCGTCAGGGTGGTGCATTTAGCCCGCGCTATCCGGTTTGGGGGATGTGCCGTAGCGATAGACGGGATCAAGCCGTTCCGCGACCAGCGCGTCGATCACGGCCACTTGCGCGTCGTCGAAATAATCGCGATAGCCGCCCACCTTGGCGCGTCGGGTCTTGTAGCTGTCGGGGTTGCTCTTGTCGCCGGGGGCGACCCGCGCACCGCTGAGGCGAAAGCTGCTGTCGGCCTCTTTCTTCTTCATGTTCTCGAACGAGGCGTAGTCCACCGCCTCTTGAATGGCCGATGCATCGGCGGGAATTTCCAGAAACCGCGCCACTTCGGTCAGCACCGCATGGGGATTGGCGCGCATGTCCTCATAGCGGATGAGGCAGAGCGCGCGCATCTTGTCCATTTCCCGCGCCCAGAGATTCATGAAGTCGATGATCTTGGGCAGGCCGCCGCCCTCGTGCAGCACGAAATCATAAATCGGCGTGTCGTCGCCATGGGCCGGATATTCGTTGAGCAACTTCTTTTCCGAAGGCATCCGATAGCGCCATTGAAAGAATTGCGACACCGCCACATCGCGCGGGTCACGCATCATCAAGAGCACCTTCTTGGCGTAGAAATCCGCCTTGCTGTCGGTATGGCCGGTGTAGTCGCCGATGTAATTGTCATGGGTAAAGAACAGACGCGGCGCGCGGCGGTCCATGTTGTGAAAATTGTCAAAGCCGATGAGGATATCCTCGGGCAGGTCATAGACCTGCTGATAAAGCCGCGAGATCATCACCCGCAGCCATGTGCGCCCGCTCTTGCCAAAGGACACGACCACAGCATCGGCGCGTTGCAGGCTCGCGAATTGCTCGCGCCCGCGCATCTGGCGCTCGGCGCGGATGCGCGTTTCCTGATCCGCGCCTTTCATATCCATCTTGAGCTTGAGCAGGCGTCGGCTGGCCTTGCGCCAGACGACCTTGCTGGCCTCGGGAAAGGAGGCGCGCAGCAGGCGGAGGGTGTCACGCATGGGCTTGGGCCTTTTCTGCCGGTGTCACGCGGGGCGGTCGCATTGTGACCGGTTTCGGGGGTCGCTTACTCATTCTACGTCCGATTTGCCATATCAAAAGCGTCACTGTGTGAGCGGAGCGTTGCTCAGAACCAGATCCGCGATGGTCGGGCCAAAGATCTGCTCGCCGCAGGGGCTGAAGTGATCCACGTCCCAAAAGGTCAGGCAATCGCCCTGCACCAGCGTGTCGTGGTCAAAATCGAGCGCGTCGAGCAGCGAGAGATAGCGATAGGCGCTCTGACCCTCGGCCTCGGTCTGGAGCCGCTCCTCGAGCACCTCAAAATGCGCGAGCGACACCGGGTTAAAGCGCAGCCGCTCGGGGCTGTAGTTGCCGGGATTGTTCAGGTCCACCCGCGCCTCGGCAAAGGGACCAAGCCAGAGAACATCGAGATCAGAAGGCAACCGCGCCAGATAGGCAGAGGTGAGGGCGATATTCTCTTCGGCAATCCGTGCCTCGGTGCCCGGCTCAAAGGCCGCGTCACTGTCACCCTCGTTGCGGTGATCGAGGATGTAGTGAGAGCCCGAGACATGAAAGACCACGGTCGCAATGGCGTCGTGATGCGCTTCAAGGAACGGGATGGCCGCCTCATAAGAGCATTTGGCCTTGTGTTGATAGGGCCGGCAGCCCCCCCGCGTCAGACCCACAAGGAAGGGGAAACGATCGGTGCGGCGCAGGGCGCTATAGACATTCTCACCATGGGAATCCCCCAGAATGAAAATTCCCGGCCCATGCTGCGCGGCGCAGTCCTTGAGCCGCGCGGCGAAGGCGTCATCCAGACTTTCCGCGCGAAACCGGCATCCGTCATCGGCCACGCGCGACCGGGTGGCGGTCGGGCTGAACCGCTCGTAATTGGCGCGCGTCACGGAATCGAGCCTGTGGGCAAGGTAATGCGCGCGAAACCCGTCGGTTTCCTGCCCCAAGAGGCCAAGCCCCCCCAGCACCGCCATGCAAACCGCCGCCGTGCCAAAGAGCCGGAGCGGCGGCAGCGTATGCATCCGCCGAAACGGCCGCTCGACATAGCGCCAACTCAGGCAGGCAAGGGCAAAGGCGAGCGCGCAGGCGGCCAACATGAGCCATAGGTCATCGCGCCCCGTTCCGATGCGGGTAAAGACCAGCGCGGGCACATGCCAGAGATAGAGCGAATAGCTGACCAGCCCGACAAAGACCACCGGACGCCAGCCGAGCAATCGGCCCGACAGGCTCTGCCCCGTGGCACAGGCGATCACCAGCGCGGCACCAACGCAAGGCAAGAGCGCCGCCAGCCCTGGAAATGCGGTCTCGGTATCAAAGCTGAACACCGCCCCGAGAATGAGCGCCAGCCCCAAGAGCGCGCCATGCCGCCAGCGACCGCTTTCGCGCAGGGCTTCCCCCTGCGGTGTGGCCAGCCAATAGGCCAAGAGAACGCCCACCATCAGCTCCCACAGCCGGGCGTAGAGCAGAAAGAACGCGCGCGCGCCATTGCCCCGCTCGATCTGCCATTGCGCAAGCGCAAGGCTGATGAGGGCCACAGCCATGAAAATGCGGACCTGCCATTTCGCCCCCGCGCGCCATGTCAGCAACACCGCCATTGGAAAGATCAGGTAGAACTGTTCTTCGACCGACAGGCTCCAATTGTGCAAGAGCGGCTTGAACTCTGCCGCCGTCGCGAAATAGCCGCTCACCTCAAGGAAATAGACATTCGCGAAAAACACGGTCGAGGCGGCGATGCTGCCGGAAAACTCGGCCATCGCCGAGGGATCAAGCAGCGCCCAGGCGATAGGATAGCTGACCCCCATCATCACGAAAAGCGCTGGAAAAATACGCCGGATGCGGCGGCCATAAAAGCCAGCAAGCGTAAAGCTGCCCGCCGCGCGCTCGCCCAGAATGATCGAGGTGATCAGATAGCCCGAGATGACAAAGAACACATCCACGCCGACAAACCCGCCGGGGAACCATGACACCCCCGCGTGATAGAGCACCACAGGCAGGATCGCCACGGCGCGCAGACCGTCGATTTCGGGGCGGTATTTCATAGGGTCATCACTCGGGACACGTCAGGCTCTGCAATCGCGGGCGCGGGTCAGGCCATCCGCTCGACTGTCTGGTATTCTTTCTTGCGGTTCTTGGCGAAGCCGAACTTTTTCTTGCGCCCTGTCGCGGTCGAGGTGATCAGCCGGTAAGAGACATCCGTATGCCGCATGGCGATGCCATGAAAGAGACCTGCCCACCATTCAGGTGATTTCACAGTGCAATGCACGTTCTGCCCATTGGGCAGCACCTTGACCGCCGGATAGCAGGCGATGTTTGCATAGAGAAACTTGCGCGCATAGCCAAACATCTCGTCCACGATCCATGGCACGTCGGGCGTGGTGATATGTTCCAGAACATCGGTGCAGATCACCCCGTCATATTGCCGGTCCGGCAACTCTTTGAACGGCTCGTGGCCGGGATCATAGAAGCGGATATCGGTCACGCCCCAATAGTCCTGAATGCTGGGCACCGTTAGCTCTTTGGTCAGCGCCACATCGCGCAGGTCATATCCAACAGCCTTGCCCGCGCCGTAATCCAGAATGTCGGCGGCGCCGGTTCGGTCGATCATCTCCTTGATGCCGGGCGCATGCCGGATCAGCATCTTGCCGGGAAAGGTCTGCGTGCCGGATTTGCCCGCCGCCGCTTCGCCCTCTTCATGCAGCCGCTCATACATGGCCACCATGTCGAGATATTCGGGGCTGGGATTGCCGCGTCCGTAAGAGGTCATGCTGTCTGTCCGTTCTTGCCAAGGAGTGTTCTGTCGAGATTTTGACGCCCTCTTAATCCCTAAGCAGCGGCGTTTCGACATTAAAATTGTCGCGGTCGTGTCAAATATGGCGAGGGGCCGCACATTCTGTCGATAAAATCGCCGGTTTGCCTTGCCTCTGACGATTAAGCCCCAAATTATTGATCGAAAATTCATCTTTTAGCCTTGGATACGTGGCGTGTTTTGAAAAACTCAGAAAAATCCTCCGCTTGGAGGCCGAAACCTGCGGTCATTGGTATTCCGAATTGAACCAGCGATGCCCCTCAAGAGATTGCCGGGACAATATGGCCACGGTTGCGCCGGAAATTATCCAGCGCTGGACCAAAAAAGAGCGACATAAAATCTCCCTTATTGGACCATTTGATCCCGAGTTTGGCGCGAATTTTGCAAGTCATTTAAAGAACCTACCCCCTCTGGATAGGTTACTTAGCGAGACGTCATAAACTAAGAGTTGTATATTGTGATTTGGTCCTTTGTTTCTCACCGTAAGGGATGATTGAATGATACGCGTTGTTGATCAGACGGATGAAAACACGGGCACGACCGTCACGCCCGAGATGTTCGGCACCAATCTTACAATCACGACGGATATCTCCTTGCGAGACAAGGTGATCGACCGGTTCACCGAGGCCAATATAACCACTCTGCGGTTTCCCGGCGGTTCCATCACCGAGAGCCATTTCGACATTTCCGACATCGCGGGCGGCAGCCACGAGCGCACGGTGGGGTCGTTCGAGAATGGCGGCGAACTTGATCTGATCGCATTTTCCGACTTTCTCGATTTCGCCGCCACCCTCGGCACCAGCACGACCCTCGTTCTTCCCACGGCTGTGGGCTTTAACCAATCCGCTGGTGAGGCGCTGCTCTCGGGCAGTTATGGCGACCGGCTTGTGTCGGCCAGCTATCTTCAGGATGTGGTCGATTTCGTGACCGTCGCGGTGCAGGACGCCGCCGCAGCAGGGGTGCAGATCGACGCCTTTGAAGTCGGCAATGAATTCTGGGGTTCGGGCCGGATGACCGCGCACGAATACGGCCATCTCGCGGCTGCCGTGACCCAAACCGTCGAAGCGACGCTCTTGGATTTGGGTATCGCCCGCGCCAATCAACCCGATATCGTGGTTCAGACGCTCAGTTCGGCTGGAGTTTATTCCCCGAATGGGGATGGCCTCCTTTATGTCGATCCGCTGACACGGTTTGTCTATGAACCGCGTCAGATCGGCGACGCAGGCGTGCCGCCCCTCGCGCAACTGACCCAAGTGACCGTGCCCTCGCAGGGCAATGCCCGGACCCAGAATACCGCAATCGTCTCGGCCTTTGCGCAAGAGTCGATGCTGGTGCAAACGGCCAATGGCGGTATTTTCGCAATCGACGTGTCCGACGCCGCAAATGCGCTCGATGCCGTCAGCGAACATTACTATCTCGATGGCGGTCTGGGGGCCGTCGACACGCAGGAGCAGTTCGGTTTCAGCCAACTCGAATTCTGGCGTGCTAACTTGGGCGACCGCAATCCAGCCCTGCCGGAACTCGACTATTACATCACCGAATGGAATGTCAGCCGCACCGGCGACGTGAACGAGGCCAACAACCGCGGGCTGCAACACGCAATCCTCGATGTGGCCATGTTCTACGAGATGGTCACGCATGACGTGACCACCGCGCATTACTGGCCGTCGCTCTTCAACAACAGCCGCTCGGTGACGCTGGTCTGCACCTGTCGGGGGCATCTGACGATTGCGGGCGAATCCTATTCCCTGCTGCATCAGGCTGTCGGCATGACCCCGATGCTGGATTTTCTGGAAGCAGGCAACGTATCAATTCACGGGTTTGAAAACGGACCCGAAGCGCTCTTCATCATCGCGGAACTCAGCGGTGCCGAGAATGAAATGACGCTCGATTTCAGCGCCGTGCGTGATCCATCCGCCAATTTTTACCGCGTATCCTGGAGCGAGCTTTGGGATGGTGGGGCCGGGGGACAGGATGAAGAGGCGGCACAGGTCGTGCTTGAAACCGAACTCGTTGACCTCATTTCTGCGGCAGAGCTGGATGCGTTCCTGCTGACGATGCAGGCATGGTCCCTGATCTACATGCGCGTCGAATCCGTGGCCGAAGGTGTCGCCGCAGCCCCCGGCGAAGCGCGCCGGGTTGTGACCGTGACCGTCGGCGATGACCCGCTCAGCCTGGGGGATATACCGGGCGAAGAGGATCACCATACCCATGTTCCCGGCCCTCGCTTTATCCTGAACGGCGGGCAGGGCGATGACACGCTCGTAGGGGGCGCAGGCGATGATCGGCTGATTGCTGGCTTGGGCGATGACCTCATGCTGGGCGACATCGGCGATGACGTGGCGGTGTTCGACACGGTCACGCGCGACTCAGTGGAGTTCAGCCTGACAGATGACGGGCTGCGCGTCTCCTCTGCGCTCGGGGTTGATGACCTGACAGACGTGGAATGGATGGAATTCGCGGATCAGACCGTGTCCGTGTCCGAAGTGCGCACGCAGTTGCTTGGCTTTTTGGGTGACTTCGTGACAGCCGGGGACGCAGGCGAAACCATGGTGGGCACCGACGAGAACGATACCCTCATCGGCGGGGCCGGCGACGATGTGATTGCGGGTGGTCTGGGCGACGACAGCCTTGACGGGCGCGCGGGAAATGACCGGATTTCTGCCTCGGACGGCAATGATTTCGTATTGGGCGACCTTGGCCATGACAATATCGGCGGCGGTCTGGGCAATGACACCATCGACGGCGGCGATGGCGACGACACCATCGGCGGCGGCTTTGGCAGGGACAGCATCGCGGGCGGCACTGGCAATGACGTGGTTGCGGGGGGTGCCGACGATGACACACTCTCGGGCGGCGCGGGCAATGACAGCATGTCGGGCAGCTTTGGCAATGACCTGATCTTTGGCAATGACGGCGCAGACGACATCGGCGGCGGCGCGGGTCAAGACACGATCAACGCAGGCGCGGGTGACGACCGGGTGGGCGGCGGCGAGGGCGATGACAACATCCTAGGCGACGACGGCAATGATTTCCTCGCAGGGGGTGGGCGCAATGACGTGATCAGTGGCGGTGAGGGGAACGACACCATCAATGGCGGTGCCGGAAGCGACCGCTTGAACGGGGGTGCCGGAGCATATCAATTCGTGTTCTCGTCCTTCTTCTCGGGCGATGTCGATGTGATCACGGATTTCGAAGACGGGTTCGACAGCTTTTTCATCCGCCGGTTCGATCCCGACTCTGGGGCCGAAAATATCACCAACGGCGGCAATGGTCTGGCCGGGTTCCTCGATGCCATGAACATCCTAGACACAGCGGCAGGCGCGCAGATGAGCGTGGGCGGTAACATCATCCTTGTTGAGGGCATCACGGCGGCGCAACTGACCTTGGACGATTTTGCCTTCCTGTAATCGCCTGCGCCGCTCAATCCCGTTGCGCCAGATCCTCGAGCGCAGATTTGAGCCGCGGGGCCGCGAAATCGACAAAGGCGCGCAGTTTGGGCGCCATCAGCCGCGCCTCTGGATAGACCAGATGCACAGGCTGCGGCGGCAAGGTGAACTCTTGCAGCACCGGCACCAAACGACCCGCCCGAAGATGGCCCGCCACCATGTATGAGAGCGCCGTGGTGATCCCCTGACCGAGGATCGCGGCGTCAATCGCCGCCACCGCATCGTTGATCTCGAGCCGTGGGGCAAGGGCCACACTGGCGGTGCGCGGCCCGTTCTGATGCCGCCACTCGCGATTGGGCATGAGCCCGGTAAAGGCAATCACCTGATGGCTGCGCAGGTCCGCAGGCGCACGCGGCGTGCCATGCGCCGCCAGATAGGCGGGGCTTGCCACCAGAATTCGGTGCACCGTGCCCAATCGCTTGGCAATGAGCCGCGACTCGGGCAAATCCCCGATGCGCACGGCCAGATCCACGCCTTCCTCGACCAGATTGACCACCCGGTCGAGCAGCAGCACCGACACCGAGACGCGCGGATACGTGGCCAGAAATGTCCCCACCACCGGGGCCAGCGCCGAGCGGCCAAAGGTGACAGAGGCGGTCAGCGTCAGATGCCCCTGCGGCACCGTCGTCTCGCCCATGGCCTCGCGCTCGGCGGCCTCAAGATCGCTCAGAACCCGCCGCGCGACCTCTAGAAAGCGCGCGCCGATATCGGTGATGGTGACATTGCGCGTGGTGCGCTGGAACACCCGCGCACCCAGCCGATCCTCAAGCGCAGCAATCGCCCGTGTCACCGCGGGCGGCGACAGATGCAGACACCGCGCCGCCGCCGCGAAACTGCCCGCGTCCGCCACGGCGATGAAGACCTCGATTTCGTGCATCCGGTTCATGGATTATTCCTCTAATCGGAATAAACCATTCCACATTTCGGATATTCTTTCAAATACCATTCTGCCCCACATTCTGCACAAGCGCGGCAAAGGGGCCGCGCACCCTCAGAACAAGGACAACACTCATGGCCCGAATTCCCGTTATCGACCCGCAAACCGCCACAGGCGAGGCCAAGGCGCTGCTTGACGCCGTGCAATCGGCGCTTGGCATGGTGCCGAATTTCATCCGCGTCCTCGCCAATAGCCCTGCGGCGCTTCAGGCCTTTCTGGGGCTGCATGGCATTGCCGGGGCAGGGGCACTTGACCCGCTGACGCGCGAACGCATCGCTCTGGCCGTCGCCGAACAGAACGGCTGTCAGTATTGTGTCTCCGCCCATACCGCGATTGGCCGCAAGGTGGGGCTGGACAGTGACGAAATCCTCGCCAATCGCGCCGGTCGCTCTGCCGATGCCAAGGCCGAGGCGGCGCTGAGCTTTGCCCGCGCGCTGGTCGAGCATTCCGGTCAGGTCAGTCAGGCCGAATTCTCCGCCTTGCGCGCCGCCGGTCATTCCGACGCCGAAATCGTCGAAATCATTACCCATGTGGCCATGAACATCTTTACCAATATCTTGGGCAAGGCCACGCAGGTCGAGATCGACTTTCCCAAGGTCACGCTGATCGCAGCGGCCTAAGCCCCCAAGCGCATGGCGCGTCCCCGCGCCATGCCCCAACAGAGGTGCCACCATGACCCAGGAAACCCGCCCCCCGCTGCCGCCCTTTACCCATGACACCGCCACCCAAAAGGTGCGCATGGCCGAGGATGGCTGGAACAGCCGCGACCCCGCCCGCGTGGCGCTGGCCTATACCCCCGACAGCCGCTGGCGTAACCGCGCCGAATTTCCTGTGGGCCGCGACGAGATCACCGCGTTCCTTACCCGCAAATGGGCGCGGGAACTTGACTATCGCCTGATCAAGGAACTCTGGGCCTTTGCCGAGAACCGCATCGCCGTGCGCTTTGCCTATGAATGGCGCGATGATGCCGGCAACTGGTATCGCAGCCACGGCAACGAGAATTGGGAATTCGATGCCGCAGGCCTCATGCGCCTGCGATTTGCCAGCATCAATGACCAGCCGATCACAGAGGCAGAGCGCAAATTCCACTGGCCGCAAGGGCCGCGCCCCGCCGATCACCCCGGCCTGTCCGACCTTGACCTGTAACCGCAAGAGGATGCCATGCCCCATCATTTCGCCGAGATCGCCTTCACCCCCACGGTGACGAAACTGCAAGAAGACCTTGGCAGCCGCGCCGCCTATGCCCGGATGCAGGCGGCCGAAGAGCCGGTCAACCTGCACCTGTCCCAGATCGAGGCCGATTTCATCGCCGCGCGCGACTCTGTCTACATGGCCACGGTCACGGAAACCGGCTGGCCCTATATCCAGCATCGCGGCGGGCCGGTGGGGTTCATGCGCGTGCTGGACGACCGCACCCTTGGTTTTGCCGATTTTCGCGGCAATCGCCAGTATATCAGCCTTGGAAACCTCAGCACCGATAACCGTGTGTCGCTGTTCTTCATGGACTATCCCAACCGTCGGCGGCTCAAATTGTTTGGCCGCGCGCGGGCTGTGGGGCTCGAGGATGAGGCGCTGCTGGCGCGGCTCGAAATGCCCGAGTACCGCGCCCGGATCGAACGCGGGTTCCTGATCACCGTCGAAGGCTTTGACTGGAACTGCCCGCAGCATATCACCCCGCGCGTCACTGTGGAGGAGATGGAGGCTGTCACAGCCCCGCTCCACGCGCGCATCGCGCAGCTAGAGGCGGCATTGCTCGACGCTGATTGAGCGTGCTCAGAGCGCGGCAAGATCCGCCAGCAAGAGGCCATACATCTCTTCCGCGCGTTTGATCCTGCTGGGTTTGAGCGCGCGGGTTTCAACCCGGATCAGGGCTTCGATCCCGATGAAAAACGGCAACCACAGATGGCGCTCAACCTCGGTCAGCGCGAACACTTCGGCAAAGACCTCGATCCCCTCGGCATCCACCCCCAGATAGCGCCGCCCCGACGGGATCATGGCGCGCCGCCCCATATGCACCAGAAACCGGGCGATATCCTTACAGACCGGCATCCTGCCAGAGCCGCCGGTATCAATGCCGGTCATCCGGTCTTCCCCCAGAATGAGGTTGTTGGGGTGAAAATCGCCATGGCTGATCGCCTCGCGCCATTCGGCCCCGTCGAGCGCGGCGGCCATCTCGGTCAGATGCGCGAGAATTCCGCTCTCGATCCGGCGCAACCGCCCAAACGGCTGCGTGGCAGAGGCCCGCGCGGCCCGTGCAAGCCAACCCTTGGCATTGCCGGGGTGCCAGACCTCGCTCACCTCCACATAATGCCGCAACCAAGCGGCGGCGGGGCGCAGATGCTGCGCGCGGGTGGCCACATCCGCATGCCAGAGATGCTCCAAAAGCGGATCACCCGGCGCGCGTTCCATGACCAATAGCCCGGCATCGGGCAGATAGGCGATAGGTTCCGCCACACGGTAGGGCCCATCCCGCATATGCGGCCAGATGCGCTGCAACTCGGCCCATTCCTTGGCCAGCGCCTGGGCGCAGCGTTCTTCGACCAGCCGCGCCACCACCGCGCGCCCGTCCAGACGCCCCGCCAGAACCGCGCGTTTGCCCGGCACGATCCGCAGCACCTCGGAGAGATCGAGCCCCGCCACCTCAGGATGCCGCGTCACCAGTGCCCGCAGGCGCGCGTCCAGTTGGGCCAGCGCGTCAAGGTCGGGCAGAGGATCGGCAGGCTCTGACATGGGCCGACTGTCCCTCAGCCGCACAGCAGCGTCAACCGAATTGCACCCCCCGCCAGAGCACCCTATGCTAGTCGATGAATTGCCAAGCACGAGGACCAGCCGATGACCGCCACGCCCCCCTCCGAGATGAGCTTTGAACAGGCGATGAAAGAGCTGGAGCAGGTCGTGGGGCGGCTGGAACGGGGCGATGTGGCGCTCGAGGAATCGATCACGCTTTATGAGCGCGGTGCCAAGCTCAAGAAACGCTGCGAGGAAAAGCTGAAAGAGGCCGAGGAAAAGGTCGCCGCCATCACCCTCGATGCCGATGGTCAGCCCACCGGCACCACGCCGGTGACAGGTCTCTGACCCAGATGCAGGCCCGACTTGCCGCCGAGGCCGAGGCCATTCAGTCGCATCTGATCCGCGTTCTGGCCCCCTTTGGCACCGGCCCCGTGGCCGAGGGCATGCGCTATGCCACGCAAGGCGGTAAACGCATCCGGGGGTTTTTGGTGAGGGAAAGCGCGCGGTTGCACGATGTGCCCGAGGCCGCAGCCCTCTGGCCTGCGACGGCGATCGAGGCGCTGCATGCCTATTCCCTCGTGCATGACGATCTGCCCGCCATGGATGATGACGATCTGCGCCGGGGCCAGCCCACCGTGCATGTCAAATGGGACGAGGCGACCGCGATCCTTGTGGGTGACGCGCTGCAATCGCTGGCGTTTGAATTGGTGGCGCATCCCGATTGTGGCCCGGCTGATGTGCGCGCCGACCTTGGACTCAGCCTTGCACGCGCCGCTGGCGGGCAGGGGATGGTGCTGGGCCAAGCGCTCGACATCGCCGCCGAGACCGCGACAGCGCCCCTCACCTTGGACGAAATCACCACCCTGCAAGCAGGCAAGACAGGCGCGCTCATTCTCTGGTCCGCCACCGCTGGCGCGCAAATGGCCCGTGCCGACACTCAGCCGCTCAGCACCTACGCCCGCGCGCTTGGCCTCGCCTTTCAGATTCAGGACGATGTGATCGACGTGACCGGCGATGCCGCATCTGCGGGCAAGGCCGTGGGCAAGGATGCCGCCGCAGGCAAGGCCACTTTTGTCTCGCTTCTAGGGCTTGAGGGGGCGCGTGCCCGCGCGACAAGCCTTGTTGACGAGGCCTGCGACGCGCTATCTTGCTATGGCGTGCGTGCGGATGCCTTGCGCGACCTTGCCCGCTTCGTTATCTCGCGCCAGAGCTGAAAATTGCTGAAATTTCCCCACGGAGGGGCATGATGTCCGACCGCCCGCAAACACCGCTGCTCGATCAGGTCGCAAGCCCCGCCGATCTCAAACGGTTTTCCGATGCTCAATTGACGCAACTGGCGCAGGAACTGCGCGCCGAAACCATCTCGGCGGTGTCGGAAACCGGCGGCCATCTGGGCGCGGGTCTGGGCGTGGTGGAACTCACCGTCGCCCTTCACGCGGTCTTTGACGCGCCCCGCGACAAGATCATCTGGGATGTGTCGCACCAATGCTATCCGCACAAGATTCTGACGGGCCGCCGTGACCGCATCCGCACCCTGCGGCAAAAGGATGGGCTGTCGGGCTTTACCAAGCGCTCGGAATCCCCCTACGATCCCTTCGGCGCGGCCCATAGCTCGACCTCGATCAGCGCGGCGCTTGGCTTTGCCGTTGCGCGGGATTTGGGCGGCAACTGCCCCTCGGGTCTAGGCGATGCCATCGCGGTGATTGGCGACGGGGCAATGTCGGCGGGCATGGCCTTTGAGGCGATGAATAACGCAGGGCACCTCAAGAAGCGCCTGATTGTCATTCTCAACGACAATGAAATGTCCATCGCGCCGCCCGTTGGGGCGCTCTCGTCCTATCTCTCACGCCTTTATGCCGGTGCCCCGTTTCAGGATTTCAAGGCCGCCGCCAAGGGGGCGATTTCCCTGCTGCCGCCACCCTTTCAAGAGGGCGCGCGCCGCGCCAAGGACATGCTCAAAGGGTTGGCCGTCGGCGGCACGCTCTTTGAGGAACTGGGGTTCAGCTACCTTGGGCCGATCGACGGCCACGACCTGCACCAACTGCTCCCCGTGCTGCGCACCGTCAAGGCGCGCGCCGATGGGCCGATCCTCATTCATGTGCTGACCAAGAAGGGCAAGGGCTATGGCCCCGCCGAGCGCGCCCGCGATGGGGGCCATGCCACCGCCAAATTCGACGTGCTGACCGGCGAACAACGCAAATCGCCCTCCAATGCCCCGAGCTATACGAGCGTTTTTGCCAAGGCGCTGCTGGCCCATGCCGCACAGGATGACAAGATTTGCGCCGTGACCGCCGCCATGCCCGATGGCACCGGCCTCAACCTCTTTGCCGAGCGGTATCCCTCGCGGCTCTTTGATGTGGGCATCGCGGAACAGCATGCCGTAACCTTTTCCGCGGGGCTCGCGGCCGGGGGGCTCAAACCGTTTTGCGCGCTCTATTCCACCTTCCTGCAACGCGGTTACGATCAGGTGGTGCATGATGTGGCGATCCAGCGCCTGCCGGTGCGCTTCGCCATCGACCGCGCGGGGCTGGTGGGGGCCGATGGCGCCACCCATGCCGGTGCCTTTGATACGGCCTTTCTCGCCAATCTGCCGGGCATGGTGGTCATGGCTGCCGCCGATGAGGCGGAACTGGTCCATATGGTCGCCACCGCCGCCGCCCATGACGAGGGGCCGATTGCCTTTCGCTATCCGCGCGGCGACGGGATGGGCGTCACCATGCCCGAGCGCGGCGAACCGCTCGAAATCGGCAAGGGCCGGATCATCCAAGAGGGCGCGCGCGTCGCCATCCTGTCCTTTGGCACCCGCCTTGCTGAGGTGCTCAAGGCCTCGGAATCCTTGCGCGCGCGCGGGATCACGCCGACCATCGCCGATGCCCGCTTTGCCAAGCCGCTGGATGAGAAACTGATCCTCGACCTCGTGCAGAACCACGAGGCAATGATCACAATCGAAGAAGGTGCGATTGGCGGATTTGCAAGCCATGTCAGTCACTTCTTGGCCGAAGCTCAGGTATTCGATCGCGGCTTCAAATTCCGCTCCATGGTGCTGCCCGACACGTTCATAGATCAGGCCAGCGCCGAGGATATGTATGCCGTGGCCCGTCTTAACGCCGCCGATATCGAGGCGCGGGTGCTCGATGTGCTGGGCATCGCGCAACTGGCTGGAAAACGCGCCTGACATCCCTATCTGGATGGGAAAAGGAGACAGCCATGCGCCTTATCCCCCTTATCCTCGCCGCTTGCCTCGCCATGAGCCCGGCCTTTGCCCTTGACAGCAGCGCGGGCAAACTGACGGTCGAGAAAATGGTTGACCGGCTAAACGACCCTTGGGCGATTGGATTCTTGCCGGATGGTGGTCTGCTCATCACTGAAAAGGCGGGGCGCGTCATCCATATCGAAAACGGCCAGCGCCGGGAATTGGGCGGCCTGCCGGATGTCGCGACACGCGGGCAGGGTGGCTTGCTCGACGTTCTCATTCCCCGCGATTTCGCGCAGAGCCGTCAGCTATATTTTACCTATTCCAAGCCGCAACA
>NZ_JAGPVV010000299.1 GCF_018066915.1 Roseovarius sp. | reverse complement strand
CATCGGCACCATCGACATGAGCGAGCCAACAAACAGCAGGTTGCAATAGGTGATGACATTGCGCCCCATCACACGGTTTTGCGATCCGATATCCGCAAGCAGCGAGACAAGCGAATTCGACGAGGCATAGATCAGCACCGCCACCCAAGCGAGCGTGGCACCCATCATGACCTTCGAGGCATCTGGAACGATCTGCGTGCTGGCGTGGCTCATGGTATCCTCCCGAGTGTCCCTTCGAAACCTGTCCTTACCTTGCGCTGCAACTCTGACTTGCGCAACCAACGCCCGCGCACAGGCGGTCACATTCCCCTGAGAGCCGCGAAATATTGTTTCAAGGGCGGCACGCGCGTCACGCTTGCGTGGGAAACTGTGAAATTCGGCGTGATTTCGGTTGTAAATCGCGGCGCGGGGGGCAAGTTTGCGCGACACTGGGGCCCGTGCCCCCTGACCTTTGAGGGACCCTTGCCATGACCGCCCCCTCTGACACGCCCGCCCCCGGCTTTGTCACCATCTTTGATGATACCTATGATCAACCCGATTGCCGGGCCTATTTCCGCATGATGGACCGGCTGGGCTATCGCAACCAGCATCACGCGGTCGCGGCCTTTCGGGCGGGGCTGGCCGAGGTCATGCGCCTGCGTGGCCTTGATCAGGCGCGGATTGTCGATTTCGCCAGCAGCTATGGCATTGTCACAGCACTCTTGGCGCATGATCTCAGCCTTGCACAGGTCTTTGACCGCTATCGGCAGCCCGCATTCGACAATGCCAGCGCGGACGAGGTGATCGGCTGGGATCGTGACTGGCTGGCGGGGCTGCGCAGGGCCGCCCCCGCGCTGCATGTGACGGGCATTGACGTCATGCCCAATGCGGTCGCCTACGGGCGCGCGGTTGGTCTCTTTCAATCCGGCTATGTCGAGGATCTGGAACAGGCTCCACCCTCCCCGGAGCTTGCATCCGACCTCGCCCACTGTCACATGATCGTCGAATGTGGCTCTGTGGCGCAGCTCATGCCGCGCGCGCTCGACCGGCTGCTGGCCGCCTGCGGCCCGGTCAAGCCTTGGATCATGACCTCGCCCATCCGGGGCAATGAACGCCCCGAGGCGATGGAAGTGCTGCGCGCCCATGGTCTTGTGGTCGAGCGTCTGCCGATCCCGCCCTTTGTCCATCGCCGCTTTGAGGGGCCGCAGGAACAGGCCCGCGCCATCGCCAACGCCGAGGCCGCCGGACATGTGACCGAGGGGGTGGAAACCACGGGTCATTTCCACGCGCAAATTCTTTTGGCCCGCCCCCAGACCGAATGCACCAACCCCGCCGACTGGCCGCTGCCGCTTGACGTGCCGCCGATGACGGATGGCGATCCCGTATAAACCGTTGTCGGGCCAAGCGGCTGCGGCTATCATCCGCATGTTGCGCACAGCCCTTTTCTTGAGCCGCCCAAACCCTTTTCAGGATTGATCCGACATGCCCCGCCGTCCCGCTCCCGCCAGACCCCAGGCGCGCCACCCGGCGCGCAGGAGCTGAGACCGTGCGCGGATTGGGGGCTCTCACACTTGCCGCGTCGATCTTTTGCGGCTTTGGCGCGGGGCAAATCGGGCTGACCCTGCTCGCGCGGGGGGCTGTGCCGCCAGAGCCTGTGCAGATCACCGCCGCGCTTGCTGCGGTCGAGAGCGCCGCAGAGGCCCCTCTGCCCGAGGAGTGGCCAGCGGTCTTTGACCCCTATGTGCCCGACCCGCCCAAGGCCCCGGCCTTGGCCAAGAAGCTCGAGACATACCGCCTTGTCGGGCTGGTCGCGGGCGGCGAGAGTGGCTGGGCCATTCTCACCGCGTCCGATGGCGACAGTCTGGTGCGCGCGGGCGACCGGCTGATCGGCGGCGAAACCGTGTTGGAAATCGCCCCCGATGGGGTCTGGGTCGAGCGCGAGACAGAGCGTGTGCTGATCGCCTTCGAGGAAACGCCAGACGAGATGATGGCGCGGATGATGGTCAATGGTGCGGTTCAGGAAGATGAGGCCGAAATCCCGGCCAGCGCCCTAACCGGCAGCGATCTGCGCCGCGTTCTGGGCCGCGCGGGCAGCGTGCGGATGGTCACAGTCGGGAGCAACGCCTCCGAGGTCTTTCCCGAAATCCTCTGGGTGCGCGAGGGCCAGGTTTATGACCTGATCGGCCTGCGCCAGGGCGATCTGGTGCTGCGCGTGAATGGCTACTCTGTTTCCGATCCGGAAACGCTGGCGAATGCCAAACAGATCCTGTCCGAAACCGATGAATTCGCGGTCGAGATCATGCGTGGCGGTCAACGGCGCACCATTTCCGTGCGGATCACCGGTCGGGGCTAGGTGCAGTTTTTTGCGCCCCCCTCTTTAAATCCAAAATTCATAAACTATTTACCATCGGATAAAGCGTTTGTTTCAATTCGTGCCCCGTATATTGAAATAAAATAGCTATATATATCAGAGGCTTGAATTCTTCTTCTGCGTTGATTTGGTGCGCGAAGTAACATTACGGCCTTATCACGAAAATGTTATCATTGTTCCACACAAGATTTTGTGTTGAGGTAGTGAGGTCAGGCGCGTCATTTTGGCGCTCTTGACGGTACTACCAATGTCAATAAAGCGCCGTTTTGTGCGCTGAACGGGGAGCAATTGCTCTAAGCTATTTAACCAAAATACGCGGGTCACAGATCCGCACGGGCCACACATTACTCACCTCTACCGGCCTGTCATCCCACGCTAAACGAGTTCGCTCGAACCTTACATAAGGCGGCCAAACCGGTCGTTTACCTTTAGGGGCTATAGCCCTCCTTTCTCGCGGCATGTCTGGCGCGGGGTTGATTGCGTCATGTCTGGAGCGTGGCGCTGGTAATTTTCGCAAGCTTTTTCTGCTGGAGGACAAAGCATGAAACGAAGAGACGCATTAAAGCTCGGCCTAGGGGCTGCGGGCGCCACTGTGGCGGTTTCGCAGGCCGGAGCGGTCGAGATCGAGCAGTGGCCGGATAGTGCCGCGGAAGGATTGCCGCAAACCGGCCTTGTATTCCCCGACACCTTTGAGCCGAGCATCGTCACGCAGTCGAGCCCCGCGGTCGAGCCGTTCACGGCCCCGCTGAACATCATGCCGGTGGCAGAGCCCGTCAATCCCAACACCTACGATCCGCCGATCGAGCCCGAGCGCCATCAGCGCTTTGACGATTTCCCGCCGCAAAAGCATTACGAAGAAGTGATGACCGAATTCCGGTGGAAGTATCACTGGCAGCCCCCCTACGGCGACGGTACTCCGGGCGTTGTCGGCCGGGATGGCGATCCCGAAGTCGGGTCTTGGCACTGGGGCTTCAACGGCATCACGCCGGGTGAAACCTATCACGCCAGATACGGCGAGCCGGTCTTCCTGCGCCGCAACAACCTGCTGCCCACCGTGGGTGCTGGCAATGTGACCTTTGCGCTGCCCTCGCCGACCATCCACCTGCACAACGGCCATACCGCGTCCGAGTCGGACGGTATCCCGCAGGACTTCTTCAATCCCGGCGAATTCTGGGATCACCATTACGCCAACATCCCGGCCGGTTCGCCGTTCGAGTGGAATTACGACAACCCCGAGATCATGAATACCCTGTGGTATCACGATCACCGGCTCGATTTCACCGCGACCAACGTTTACGCGGGCTTCTCGGGTTTCTATCTCATCTTTGATGAGCGCGATTCCAACAACGAGCGCGATCGCAATCCACGCGCATTCCGTCTGCCCTCGGGCAAATATGACATTCCGCTGATCCTGCACGATGTCATGTTCCAGCCCAACGGTCAGGTGATCTGGGACTTCTTCACGCCCGATGGCGCGTCCCCGCATCCCGAAGCGCGTCCGGCACCTGTCGATGTCGGCAACTCGCAAGGCACGCCGGATACGTTCGACTCCAACCGCCTGCAATACACCACGCAGGGCATGACGGGCGACAAGATCACGGTCAACCGGATCATCCAGCCCTACCTCGATGTTGACCGGCGCAAGTATCGCTTCCGTTTCCTCAACGGCGGCCCGTCGCGTCTCTATCGTCTGGTGCTCAAGGTGGTTCCCAAGTCTGGCCGCGGCGAGCCCTACTTTGACGACTTCATCGTGCTGTCGAATGACGGCAACCTGCTCGAGGCCCCGCTGGTCGAACCCAAGATCGACCTCTGGATCGCCAACCGCTTTGACGTCATCATCGACTTCTCGAAGTACAAGGATGGCGACAAGGTCCAGGTCTTCAACGATCTGGAAATCCGTGGCGATGGCGCAGGTCCGACCGGCTTTACGCTGGAAGGCGAGAACATGATGCCTGTCCTGGAATTCCGTTGCAAAGGCAAGAAAAAGCCCGATCCGTCGCGCGTTCCTGCCACCATGCGCAAGCTTCCGGAAATCCGCATGTCCGAAGTCCGTCGCAAGCGCCTGTTCGTATTCGACTACGACAACGGCCTGTGGACGGTGAACGGCCGCCTGATGGACCCCAACCGTGTGGATGCCAAGATCGAGCAGGGTTCTGCCGAAATCTGGACCTTCCGCAACGAGGGCACAGCTTGGGCGCACCCGGTTCATACCCACTTCGAAGAGTTCCAGATTCTTGAGGTCAACGGTCGTCCGCCCAGTGCGGTAGAGCGTGCCCGCAAGGACGTGGTCTCGCTCGGGCCGGGTGACGAGGTGACATTCTTCAGCCGCTGGCGCGACTTCTTTGGCAAGCACGTGATGCACTGCCACAACGTCGTGCACGAAGACCACGCAATGATGATGCGCTGGGATATCGTGGAGCCGGGTCAGGGTGACTGAGCGGAAATCCTTCTAGGAATTCTCTGAAAAATGAGAGGAAAAGACATGACAAACAGACGTCAATTCTTGGCCGGTCTTCCGGTCGCGGCGGCTGCTGGGATGACCGCCGGGTTTTACACCACGCCGGGTAACTCCAAAGAGCGCGCCGATGAGGCACGCAAGGCCGCACTCGCGAAACTGCGCGAAACCAAGACAACCCTGCACCCCAACGAAATGCCGGTGCTCTGCAATCCGGTCAACAGCGGTGGGGTCATCAACTCTGCGGTGAACGATTCGTTCCCCAATGTGATGATGGTCAATCAGGACGGTCTCGGGATGTCCTTCTACGAGGGCTTCATCGAGAACAAGGTCGTGATGATGCACTTCATGAGCCTCAAGGACGAAGAGCATTTTCCGATCACCCGTCGTATGGTCGACGTGGTGGCAGAACTGGGCGACAAGGTCGGGCGCGATGTCTTCGTGTACTCGATCAGCCGCGATCCCGAGCATGATACCCCTGCACGCATGCAGGCCTATGCCTCGGAACTCGGTGCGCCCAAGGGCTGGCATTTCCTGACCGGGACGCCGCAGCATTGCGCCGACCTTGCCTTCCGGATGTATCGCATGAGTCATTCGACTCTGCCCGGCAAGCGCAAGGTGGACGTGGTGTTCTACGGCAATGGCAGCGCCGGTCTCTGGGGATCGTTCCCCTGGGATATCCGGGCCGACGATGCCGCCAACCGTGTCACCTGGGTCATGCCGCAGGCTGCGCCGAAAGTCGGCGAAAAGCTGCGACGGGCCGGTCCGCGCGTGTTCGATATGAAAGATACGCGCAACCACAACCGCGAAGTCTGATCCCGGGCCCCGGGAAACCGGGGCGCCAGAACAGTATTTTGAATCGGAGACAATGAAAATGTTTCGTAAATCCATAAGATTGGCCGCGGTGATGGCATTGCCCGCCTCAGCCATGGTTGGGGGGGCGCCCGCTTGGGCCCAGACACCCTTCGACCTTAACATGTTCTGCAACGTGTCGGGACATGCCAACGGCGGTCAACAGCCGCGTGTGCCGTTCGAGACGCGCACGACTGTTGGCAACACGACCACGCTCTTGACGGCAGATGGCTACTCGGTGTTCCCCGAGGGTGACAGCTTTGGTCCCAATCCGACCAACCTGCTGCCGACCATCTACGAGAATGCCAAGACGTGCCGGGGTGCTGAAATCCCCAACACCCTGCCCTCGACACCGGACAACCCCTACAATCTGCACGACGATCCGGTGACACGCGAAATCGACAAGACCTCGCCGACCGATGACCTTGACTGGATCATGGATCAGATCGAGGCGATGTCGGAACCGCACGAAATGTGCCGGACCTTCCGGGGCAATCGGCATTGCTACGAATATCCGCGCCGGGTCAATCCCGCGACCCTGCGCACCTTGGCGCGCCGGGCCGTTGACATCATCGAAGGCAACGAGCTTCAGGGTCGTTTCAGCGAACGGGAATACGAAGGTTTCCCCTTGCTGCACTACCTCGGTGGCATCAAGACCAAAGCAGTCGATCCTGTGACCAAGTCGGTCACGGTCAACCAGATCTGGTACGACAGCCATATCGAAGCCGACGCAAACTATATCGACCCGATCGCTGTGACGGATGAGGAATGGACGATCCACTATGTGATCAAGATCCTTAACCGTGGCCACGAAGACTTTGCACCCTACGCAATGTTCTTCGATGACTGGACAGAGTTCGACTTCACCGACCTTGGCGGGCCGGACATGACCGCTGGCGGCACCGCGTTCCCGCGCGTTCCCAACATCGGCATGGACCAGACCTTCTTCCCGATGCAAGAAGGCCTTGAGTATACGCTCAACATGAAGATGCCCCCGGCACGCTTCTGGAACCTCAGCTACCACTGGGGCTGGCGTCAGCACCCGCCTCGGGTTCAGGTGGTCGAGAACATGCGCGTTCCGCTGCGGAACGGCGCATTGCGCAACAGCGCAGAGATTGGCGTGTTCGGTGAAAACCCGCTCGCCAGCGAAGAGGCCAAACTTGCCGCAATCGGCATGATCGGCGACACTGCCCCGGCCAAGCGCATGTGGCAGATGTTCCGTGAAATGGGCGGCATGACGATCAACCGGACCAACAAGCACTTTGGTGGCGGTCTGAATGGCTCGATCATCCAGGCACAGATGCACCTGATCCGTCAGGCCTTCTATGACTGGAAGAACCGCAACCAACTGCCGACCGGTTATGAAATGGCTGCGGATGCCGATGTCACCGTTCTGTTCCTCAACAACACCATCTATGGCCAGTTGAAGGATCACGATGGCACCTCCCAAGTGAAGATGACCAATGGACCCTGGAACAAGCGCGGCGACAAGGTCAACATTCAGCTTCTGAATGGCGACTACTTCGTCCATGCTTACGTTCTGGTGGACTTCGGCGGTCTGCGTGGCTGGGAAAATACCTTCCACAACACCCTGCCCAGCGGCGGTGCCGGACCTCTCTTCACCTTCGGCCGGAACTACTTCTGGATCCACGTTGCAGGGGGCGGACCGATCCCTGTCCCGCCGGCAACCCGTCCAGCAGGCGCGCCCAAGACACCTGTCAATGATACGATCTGGCAGGTTTCCAATGGCAACGGTGTGGGTCGCGGCAACTCCGAGTTCGCTTGGGGCGGCATGCAGCAGGAAATGAACGAGTATGTGAACGTCGACGGCATCGGGGAACACCACGTTGAAGTTACCTTCAGCTACGAACCTTCTGCCCGTCTTCGGATGTATCAGTTCGACGCGTTGCACCATGATGTCGCCGTGTGGTCCATCCACTAAGCGATTGATCTGAAAAAGGTTCCGGCGGCATCCCAGCCGCCGGTGCCTCTCTCATTTTGAGACATTACTTTCTCGACGGAGACTTGAAATGAACGAGATCAAAGCTGCCCTTCGTATCGCGCCCGCCTGTGCCCTCAGTCTGGCGCTTTTGGCATTCGCATCCCCCGCCTCGGCCGATCATTCCGGCCACACCAAAACCGAAGACCATAGCCAAGGCCATGATCACAGCGCGACCGAGAGTGCCGATCACACCGGTCATTCGGCGGATCACAGCGCCGCCAAGACCGACGATCATAGCAATCATTCGGCGGATCAGACCACGCAGGCCGAGGGCCATGAGGCCCATGCCGCAGGTCACGGCGATCACGCCGCCGACAGCCACCGCATGCCCGACCATCTCGGTATGGACGACCAGAATACCCTTGGCATCGCAATGAGCCCGGACGGCTTTCAATACAAGCGCAGTCTGCAAGACTATCCGGTGCCCGACGTCACACTTCGCAATCAATTCGCCCAGAAGGTGAGCTTTGTGGACGTGATGGATTTCGACGGCCCGGTGCTGCTCAATTTCATCTTCACCAGTTGCGCCACCATCTGCCCAGTGATGAGCGCCACATTTGGCCAGACCCAAGAGGATCTCGTTGCCATCGACGAGAATTATCGCATGGTCTCGATCTCGATTGACCCCGAATACGACACGCCCGCGCGCCTGCGGGAATATGCAGAACTGCATGGTGCGCGCGACAATTGGGTCATGCTGACTGGCCAGTTCGATGACATCTTCACCGTCGTGCGCGCCTTTGATGCGATCTACAAGGGTGACAACAAGATGTATCACCGCCCGCTCACCTTCCTGCGCGCGAACAAGGACGCCCCATGGCTCCGGCTCGAAGGTCTGCTTGGGTCCGAAGAACTCGCAGAGGAATACAGCAAAATGCTGCATCCCGAGGTGAATTGATGTCCGCTCCTCTTCTTCGCCACGCCCTGCGCCGCATCGGCCTTGCTCTGGCTCTCGTTTCCGTGCCCCTCTGGGCCGGGGCGGGACAGGCGGGTGATGCCGAACTCGGTCGCAAACTCTATTGGGAGGGGATCGGGGCCGATGGTCAACTGATCAACGGTGTGACACAAGGCGACGTGAAGGTCTCAGGCGCGCAATTCTCCTGCGTCAACTGCCACCGCCCCAGCGGGTTTGGCACCTCCGAGGGCGGCAATTACGTGCCGCCGATCATCGGCTCGGTGCTGTTCGAGAAAAAGACACCAAACCGCAACCGCATGTTCAAGGACCTCTATCAAGAGGTGCAGCCCCCCGGTTTCTGGGCGCGGGTGCGCGCGCCGCGTATGCGCCCGGCCTATGACGACGAATTGCTCACGCGCGCACTCAAGGACGGGGTGGACGCGGGCGGGCATGTGTTCGACCCGATCATGCCGCGCTACGACCTCACCCCGCAGGACGTGGCCAATCTTTCGGCCTTCCTCAAGACACTGTCGGTCGAGATTGATCCCGGCGTGACCGAGCGCGAGGTCCATCTTGCGACCATCATCGACCCCGGTGCCGACCCGGCAGCCGCCGATGCCATGATCCGCACGCTCGAGCTGTTTTTCGAGTGGATGAACAAGGATACCGAAGGCGATACCCGCAATCCGACCTTCTCGCCCAACTACCGCTCCAACTTCATCTCTGCCTATCGCTATTGGAAGCTGCACGTCTGGCGGCTCGAAGGTGCGCCCGAGACATGGCGCGCCCAGCTCGAGGCGAAATATGCCGAACAGCCGGTGTTCGCCACCGTCAGCGGTCTGGTCGAGGGGCCTTGGGATGAAATCGGCGCGTTCTGCGACGCCAAACGCCTGCCCTGCATCTTCCCCAACGCCGAATTGCCCACGCCCGGCGAGGGGCGCTATGGCTATTCGGTTTTCTTCAACCGTGGCCTCTCGCTCGAGGCCGAAGCCTTGGCGCTCTACCTCGGTGATCAGGACACGGCCCCGACCCACGTCGTCCAACTACACGGTACCGGACCGCAGGGCACCCGCCCGGCCACGTCCTTTGCAACCACGATGGGGATGGTCCTGCCCGACACGCATGTGGAAACCCTGTCTTACGACGACGCGGATGGCCTGCGCACGGCCCTTGCCACCGCAGACCCTGACACGACCCTCGTGATCTGGCCACAGGATGTGGACGAGGCGGTGGCCGTGCTGGCCGCCAATCCGCCTGCTGCGACGCGCTTTTTCCTGCCATCAGCGGCCAAGGAGCCCGCGCTTGCGGCCTTCTCACCGGCGCTTGTCGAACAGGCCCGTCTTGTCTGGCCTTATGACGAGCCGGGCTCTTACCATCCGAACAAATACCGCATCCGCGGCTGGATGCACACGCGGCGGCTCGAGGTCACGCACCCGCGCATCCAGTTGCAAACCTACTATGCACTGACCATGATTCAGTTCGGTCTCATGCATGCGATTAATGATTTCTACCGTGATTATGTGCTAGAAATCATCGAACATGAGGCTGAGAACGAATTGAACCCCGGCACGCATCCGGAACTCGGTCTTGGACCGGGACAGCGCTTCGCCTCCAAGGGGGCCTTCATCGCCGAATTGGCCCCGGAAGAGCGTGTTGGCTATCGTGTCGTCAGTGAGTGGATCGTACCCTAGGTTTTGAGTAATGGGCCAAAGGGTGCGTAGTGGGCGGTGGGGAAACCTGCCGCCCACGCTTTTTCAGATCAGCGGCCAGAGCCAGACCAGCCCCGCCGCCCCGGCCAGATAGGCCCCAAAGGCAATCGCCAGATCGCCGTCTGGCCGATTGCCGCGCCGCAGCGCCATCGCCCCGGCCACCCCCATGGCCAGCACCGCCGCCACCAGCGTCACCATCGGCAGCGCCGTCAACCCGAGGCCCGCGCCAATCCCCGCCATCAGCTTGACATCGCCCAGCCCCAGCCCCTCGCGCCCGCGCAACATCCGATACCCGATCCGCAGCGCCAGAAACGCCCCCGCCCCGACCGCCGCCCCAAGCAGCGCGCCCCAGAGATCGCGGCTCGGATCTTCCCACGCCAGCAGCATGCCCGTCAGAAAGAGCGGCCCGGTCAGCCCGTCCGGCAGCCGAAAGGCGGCCAGATCACACAGAACCAGCCCCATCAAGAGCCAGAGCCAGAGCGCCCCCAACCCCATGTGCAAGGGCGATTGCGCGACCCAGACCGCCAGCACCGCCAGCGCCATGCCCCCCACTTCGGCGTAAAACACCCGCTTGGGGATGGCCGCGCCGCAGCCCCGGCATTTCCCCCCCAGCCACAGCCAGGATACGACCGGCACCATGTCGCGCGCCCCGATCTGCACACCGCAGGACCGACAGCGCGATCTTGGCCCCACGATGCTCTCGCCGCGCGGCAACCGATCCGCCCAGGCCGCCAGAAACGATCCCATCGCCGCCCCCGTCAGGATCAGGAAAAACGCAAGAGGGGCAGTTGCGGGCATAGGACGTCCAATGCGGGAAAAACGGGGCAGGGGCCACGGCAGCGATTGTCAGAGTGTTGCGCGTGCTCTATGATTCACGCTGTAGTCTATACGCATTTACGGACAGATTTTACCATGCAAATCAATGTGTCACGCCGCTGGTCCCACAGGGCTGCCGATGCCGGTTTCTCGCTGCTTGAACTGATGGTCGTGGTGGTCATCATGTCCATTCTGGCGCTGGTCGTCATGCCGCGCATCATCGACCGCCCGGATCAGGCCCGCGCCGCGCGCGTGCAATCGGATCTCGCCGTTCTGGCGGGGGCGGTCAAGCTCTACAAGCTCGACAATTTCCGCTATCCGAGCACCGAACAGGGGCTGCGCGCGCTGGTCGAGGCCCCGACCGCAGCACCCGTCCCCCCCAATTACGCCGCCAACGGCTATATCGACCGCCTGCCACAGGACCCGTGGGGCAACGAATACCAATACCTGCAACCGGGCGTGCATGACGAGTTTGACATCTTCACCCTCGGGGCGGATGGGGTCGCAGGGGGCACCGGCCCCGATGCGGACATAGGGTCATGGGGCGAATAACCACCGATCCCGAGGCTGGCTTTACCCTTCTCGAAATGGTCGTGGTCGTGGCCGTGATTGCCGTGCTCTCGGTCACGGCGACCTTTTCCATCACCGACCGGAGCAGGGGCGAAGGCGATGTGATCCGCTTTGCCGCCGCCTACGACCGCTTGCGCGATGCCGCTATCCTGAGTGCGGCCCCGCAGGGCATCATCCTTGTCCCCGGGGGCTGGCAGGTGCTCGTGCCACCCGCACCCGGTGCCGCCGAGGACGGATGGCAACCTCTTGGCCGAGAACAGAAATTCCGTGGCGAAGCGCGTTTTGAGGGACCCGAGGGCGCGATCCTGCCGCGCGAATTGCCGCGCGCCCCGCGTCCTGACATCACCTTTCTGCCCGACGGTCAGGTCAGCCCTTTCGAGGTCACATTCATCGGCAATGACACGCTCAATCGCTGCCGCTCAACCGGGCTTCTCGGTCTCGACTGCGAGGCGACATGAGAGACCGGGGCGTGACCCTTCTGGAACTGGTGATCGCGGTCTTCGTGCTCTCTCTTGGCACCATCGCCGCGCTGCGCAGCGCCGATCAGGCTGGCCGCGCCTTGGGCGGCGAGGCGTCGCGCGTCATGGCGCTTGAGGTGGCGCTGAACCGGGCCGAGGAATACCGCTTTCTCGGGGCGCGTCAGGCCGCGACCCTGCCGCGCAGCGTCACTTTCGGACCCCATCAGTGGCAGCTTGAGATCACCGAGGCCACGACCCGCGCCGGCTTTACCGAGGCCACGATCCTTGTCCGCGCCCCCGATCAGCCCGGCGCACGGCTGGTGGTCATCGCCCAAACCGAGGTGGTGCGATGACCCGCACCGCCACAGCAGACCGGGGTCTGACGCTGCTTGAACTGGTGGCGGTGCTGGCGATCTTTGCGCTTGTGGCGGTCATGGGGCTTCAGGCGCTCAGCGGCATGATGCGCGCCCGCGACCGTCTGACCGATGCCGATGAACAGGCGGCGGCCTTGGCACGTGGCCTCACCCTTCTGCGTGAGGATCTCAAATCCGCCGCTGCGCTCCCCTTCTGGCCGCCGGGTGCCCTTGATCCGGACGCGGCCTTTCTCGACCGCACCGGCCCTGCGGGCTGGTTCGCCCTCTCGACTGCCGGGCGTGCCGTGCTGCCCGAGGTGCAGGCGGCAGGACAGGCGCGTGTAATCTGGCGCCACGACCGCGACGCCGACCGCCTCACGCGTCAGGTCTGGCCGGTGCTGCGCCCGGCGTCTGATCTGGCCCAAAGCCCGGAAATCACCGTGTTCGAACGCGTCGCGGGCCTGCGCCTGCGCGCCTATGCCGGAACCGAAGAAGGCTGGGTCACGGATTGGGGCGTGCCCAATCTCGTGCCACGCCCCGCGCTGCCCAAGGCAATAGAAATAGAAATAGAATCAATCGCCTACGGCCCGCTGCGCATCGTGGTGGCCTATCCATGACCCATCGCCCGCCTCAGGATCGCGGTGTCGCGCTGCTCAATGCGCTGCTTCTGGTGGCCGCGATTTCGGCCGTGGCCGCCGGTCTTATGCTGCGCGCCGAAACCAGCCGCACCCGCGTCGAACATCTGCAAATCAGCCAGCAGGCGGCGCTGCATCTCGATGCCGCCGAATGGCTGATCGACCCGGTGCTGCGCGGCGATTGGGAACGCGATCAGAATATTGATCATCTGCTCGAAGGCTGGTCGCTGGCCGGGTTCGAGGCCGATATCGACCGCGCCCTGATGACCGGCACCATCACCGACCTGCAAGGGCGCTACAATATCAACAGCCTGAGCGACCCTGCCGACCTCAACGCGGTGCAATCCTTTGACCGGCTCTTGACCAGCCTTGGCCTACCGCTCACGCTTGGCCGCGACATCGCCGGGTTCATTCAGGCACGCGGCCCGGCCCAGACCGCCGAATATGCCAGCCGCCCGCTGCCCATTCTGCCTGCGGGCGCCCCGCTCGACCGGATCGAGGAGTTGCGCCTCGTCAACGGCATGACCGCCGAGGCCTATGCCCGCCTCTTGCCCTATGTGGCGGCGCTGCCCCCCGGTGGCGGCCTCAACGTCAACACCACCTCGCCCGAGGTTCTGGGGGCGATGCTGCCCGGTACCAACCCCGCCGGGATCGCGCTGCTGATCGCCGAACGTGGTACCGTCCCCTTTGCCGACACGGCCGATTTCACGACCCGCGCCGAGGCCATTCTGCATCCGCGTGTGATCACGCAATCCTTGGCCCCGGATGGCGGCTTTGTCACGGCCTCGGACTGGTTCGAGGCGCGCTTTGACGTATTGCTTGACGGGCGCATCCAAAGCCGCATCCTGACGGTCGAACGCTCCACGCTGACCGGGGCCGTCACCCTCAGACATCGCCGGACCGTCACCCCATGAGCCTGACCCTCACCCGAAAATCGCGCGGCACGACAGCGCCCTTGCCGGTCCATGACCTGACCGGCGATACGCCGCCGCCGCGCGTGCCCTTTGTGGCCTCTGTGCCGGGGATGGCCGCGCCGCTGGTGCCGCTCGATCTGCCGCCGACGCTCAAGGGACAGACGCGCGACCGCGTGGCCCGCCGCCAGTTGCGCGATGCTTATGGCGGCACCGAAGCGGGGCTTGATATTCGCCCGGCGCGGCTTGGGGTGGCCCCTGACCAATGGACGCGCCTCTTGCTGACCGATGCGGGCGACCGGCGCGATTGGCTGCGCGCGCTCGGGGCCTTTGCCCCGCTCTGCCGCGCGATGCTTCCGGATTACCTCTGTCTGCCCGCCGCCCCCGATCTCTGGGTGATCGAGACAACCGAGACCGCCGTCATTGCCCGCCTTGGCCCCGAAGATGGCTTTGCCGCCGAGCCGGATCTGGCGCTGGCCCTGCTGCAAGAGGCCGCGCGCAATGGTGGCCCCCGCGCCATCCTGCGCCAAGGCCCGGCGCAGCCTGCGATTGATGCGTTGCTCGCGGCGCTAAACCTGCCGATCTGCACCGATCCCGCCGACCTTGCCGCGCATGGCGTGGCCGCGCCCACCCGCTTTGCCCATAACGAACTCGCCCTCGACCTTGCCCGCGATCCCGGTGCCGAGCGCGCCGAAATGCGTCGCACCCTCAGCCGCCTGCGCCTGCCCCTTGCACTGGCGGTGCTTGGTCTCACCGGCTGGATCACCGCCACGATGATCGAAACCCGCGCGCTCAATGCGCAGGGCCTGGCCTATCGGCTGAATGCCGAACGCATCCTGCGTCAGGTGATGATCCCCACCGGCCCAATTCTCGACATCCGCAGTCAGGTCGCACAGGTCATGGACAGCGCCCGCAACGCCAACTCTGATGTCGAGACCGAGGCGCGCCCGCTCGACGTGCTGCGCCGCGCCGGGGGGGTGATGGCCAATCACGAAACCACCATCACGCGGGTCAGCTACCAGCCCGGCGCAGGGCTGGTGATCGACCTGCAAATCAGCGATTTCGCGGCGCTCGATGCGCTCGTCAGCGACCTGCGCACCGCGGGCACCGAGGCGCGCGTCGCTCAATCCATCACCCGCGAGAGCACCGGCGTCGAGGCGGTGCTGGCCATGGCCGTGACCGAAGGCGGAGACAACCGATGAGCGCCCTCATGGACCGTTTCACCAGCTTTTTGCTGGGGCTGAGCCGCCGCGAACGCTGGCTGGTGGCGCTCTTGGCGCTGATCGCGCTGCCGATTGGCGCGATCTATGGCATTGCCCTGCCCCTGGCCGAATCCCGCGAGGCCGCCCGCGCCGCCGTGGCCGAGGCGCGCGCGACCGAGCTGTGGGTTGCCGATCAGGCGGTGCAATTCGCCACCCTTGCGCGGGATGCAGGCAAGCAGCCCCAAGTGGCGCGCGCCACCACCCCCATCGGCATCAGCGGGATCGAGGCCAGCTTGCGCGATGCCGGTCTGCGCGACGCAGCCACCGAATTGGCCAACGCCGCCGATGGCGGTATTTCCCTACGCTTTGATGCGGTGCGCTTTACCCAATTGGCCGAATGGCTGACCGCGCAGAATGACATCTGGGGCTATGATCTGGCGGGCTTCACCTTTGAACGCGGCGCGCGCACCGATGTGGTGGCCGCCGACCTGCGTCTGGTGCCGCTGCAATGAAACGTCTGCTCCTGATCCTTGTCGGCCTCCTGCTTGGCCTTGCCCTCGCCGCGCTCAGCGAGGGGCGGCTGACCCATCTGCGCAGCGCGGCACCGGGGCTGGTGCCCGACTGGCTCGCCGGGGCAGAGGATACGTCTTCGCTCTGGCGTGGTCAGCGGCGCGGGTTGCAACCGCCACCTTGGCCGGTTGCGGGCGACGTGGCTTGGCGCTTTGACCAGATCGAGGGGCTGGGCGGGCGCTGGTCCGTCACGCTCTCCGCTCCGGGGCTGTCGGGGCAGGGCATGCTGAGCCTGCCACTCGCGCTTGATCGCGCTGATCTGCGCGAGGCAGGGCTCGAAATCCTGCTGGCCGATTGGCCCGCGCTCATCGACGGCTGGCCTCTGGGGGGGCTCGTGCGGGTCGAGGGGTTGCGCGCCGATCTCAGCCTGCCCGAGCGTCGCCTAACCCGGCTCGATGCCACGCTCGAGTGGTCCGGCGCGCGGCTTGCGGGCGTGGATATCGGCACGGCCGAGGCGGTGCTGACCTCGGACGCGGGCACATGGCGCGCACCCTTTGCGCTCACCGGCGATGTGATCCGCGCCAGCGGCACGCTCTCGGGGCGGTTCGGCGATCCCATGGCGCAGCTTGACCTGCGCATCGACCCCGTGGGCGAGGTGCCGGAGGATTGGCAACGCGCCTTGGATCAGTCCGGGCAATCGGTGGACGAAGGCTGGCAGATCACCCGCGACATCGACCTTGGCGCAGACTGGCCCCTGTTCTGACTCTATCCACCCAAACGCTTGAGATCACGGGCAATATCGGCCCGACGGCTGACCATGGCCCCCAGCGGATCAAGGCTCGCGTCAATCGCCAGCATCTCCTTGAGCGCGGCATCGGCTGCGCGCAGCTTGGCCACCGTCGCCGCCCCTGTGCGCCCCGCCCCCAAATCCGCCAGCGCGCTTTCGTGCTGCGCCGTGCCACTGACCGCCAGCGCCGCCGCGCGGTCGCTGCCCTTGGTGCTTGCCGCGAGCGCACTCGCCACCTGCGCCGCCTCGTCATATCGGCTCGCCCGCAAGAGGGCATGCGAATATTCCAGCCGCAGACGCGGCTCGAGCGGCCCCGCCGTCTGGATCAAGGCCCCATAGCTGCGAATGGCACTGTCGTAATTGCCCTGCTCCAACGCCTTGCGCGCAGAGCTGTATTTGCGCTGAAAATCCGCACCCTCGCTGATCACGCCCGGCTCACATGCCGCAAGCGACATGAGAACTGCCAGACAAAGCAAAGGCTTGTTTAAAATCGGCATCTTGTTTTATGCTCCTGCCCTTATGGCGACGAACCTATCACGCCCGACCGCGCCCGAGCCATGAAAATTCCGTGACCTGCCCAAAAAAACACGGCGCGGGACATTCCTGCGTCAACCCGTCTTTCCAATGGAAACGACACATCAAATCGGGTAGGCTTATGCCAGAGACCCAAGCCGCCGGTCAGAGCGGTGCGCGGTCCGAGGCAGTCATGAAAAGGCAGGAGATATCACCAAATGATGTTCCTGAATTATACACATGCAATTTGTTAAACGTCTTGCCCTTGTGGCGCTGCTGTCCTTCGCGTGGCCCGGCCTGTCGACGGCGCAGGTTTCGCTTGATCTGCGCGATGCCAGCCTGCGCGATTTCGTCCAGATCGTTGCGCAATCCACGGGGCGCAATTTCATCCTTGATGAACGGGTGCAAGGCACCGTGACCGTGGTCGCGCCCAATCAGGTGACGCCCTCCGCCATCTACGAGATTTTCCTCAACGTCCTCGAACTCAACCGCCTGACCATCGTCGAAGGTGCTGAAACCGACCGGATCGTGCCCATCGACCTTGCCCGCGAATTGGCACCGGGCGATGCGCGCGCGCGGCTGGGTGGCGATTTCGAGACACGGGTGATCCCCGTGCGCAACAGCGCCGTTGATGAGGTGGCAGAGGTGATCCGCCCCCTTTTGCCCGCCGAGGCGGTGCTTTCGACCGTGCCGGAATCCGGTCTCATGATCCTGTCGGACCGTCGCGAGAATTTCCAGCGCATCGTCCAGCTTGTCGACCGGCTCGACACGCCCAGCCGCAATTCGATTGAAACCATCCCCCTTCGCAATGGCAAGGCCGCCGAGATGCTGAGCGTGATCACCGCCCTTGCCATCACGCCGCAGGGCTCCAGCCTGTCGGCCGATCCGCGTTCCAACGCCCTCATCGTGTCGGGCACGCCCGAATTCCGCGACCGCGTGCGCGAAGTGGTGTCGGAACTCGACAAACCGCAGCGCAGCATTTCCACCGAGGTGGTGCATCTCAACTATGCCAACGCCGCCGATCTGGCCGATGTGATCCGTCAGAGTTTCGGCGCCCCCGAGGCCCCCGCCGATGGGACCGCCCCTGCGTCTGCCGCGCCGGGCGGTATCACCATTGTCGCCGAAGAGCAGCAGAACGCGCTCATCATCACCGCGCCCACCGACCGGATCGAGTCGATCACCGGGGCGGTGCGCGGGCTCGATCAACGTCCCGACCAGGTGCTGATCGAGGCAGTGATTTTCGAGCTGACGGTTGCGAGTTTTTCCGATCTTTCCTTTCAATTCGGTGGTGTGATCGACGGGGCCACCGTGGGCGGGGTCGAATTTGCCCTTCAGGGCCGCCCCACCCTCACCAGCCTTGTGAGCGCGGTTCTTGCGGGCAACCCGCCTCGAGGCGGTGGCACCGGCGGTAGCATCGCGGCCTTTGACAAGAGCGGCATCGGCGGCTTTCTCGCGGCCCTTGCCTCCAAAAGCTCGACAAAACTGCTCTCGACCCCCTCTATTCTCACGCTCAACAACCGTGAGGCGGAAATCGTCGTAGCGCAAAATGTGCCCTTTGTGACGGGCAGTTTCTCCACCGTAGGCACCACCACCACGCCCAACCAGCCGTTCCAGACCATCGAACGTCAGGACGTTGGCTTGACCCTCACGGTCACGCCGCAGATCACCCGCGACAAGACCGTTCGTCTGGAAATCAATCAAGAGGTGTCCAACCTCACCAACTCCGTCTCGGAGCAAGGAGGCGAGATCACCTCGAAGCGCGAACTCTCAACCAATGTGCTGGTGCGCGACGGGCATGTGATCATGCTGGGCGGGCTCTTGGAAAACGGCTCCGGCTCGGTCAATCAGCGCGTGCCGGGGCTCAGCGAACTGCCGCTTCTGGGGCGACTTTTCAAGGGGCGCTCGGTCAACGAAAACCAGCGTATCCTCTTGGTCATGCTGCGCCCGCGCATCCTCTCGAGCGATGACGAGGCGCGCGAACTGACCAAGAATCTGGCGCGCGAAGCCAAGCGCGCCGCGGAATTTATCGCCCCCGTGGACGATGGCACCTACCCGCGTGTGCCGGACTCCAGCTTTCCGTTTGATGGCGTGAATATCAACCAACCTTTCGACGCCGATTTCATCGACAAAGCGGCGCAAACCCGGCGCTTTCCTCCCTTGCCCTCGGCCCTCAAATTCGCGGACAGATAGACCATGACCGCGCCGCTTTTGCCCTTTACCTTAGCGCGCGATCAACAGGTTCTGATCGAAGGGGCGCGGCTCTTGATCGGCCCCGGTGCCACGGCCCTCGGCCTGCGCGAGGCGCGCCGCCGTGCGGGTGCGCCGCTCGAGACAGCGCCGCTCTCGGCCGAGGCGTTTCAGGCCCGGCTTGCCGTGCTCTATCAGGACGGCACCAGTTCCGAGACCGGCACCGACGATCTCGCCTTTGATCTCGAAGAGGGATCAGGCGGCGGGCGTGGCCCGCGCGACTTGCTGGAAGACGGCGAAGAAGCGCCGGTCATCCAGCTAGTGAACCAGCTCTTGCGCCGCGCCGTGCGCGCCGGGGCCTCTGACCTCCATGTCGAACCGCATGAAACTGGGTTGCGCGCGCGGATGCGCGTGGACGGCATGTTGCAATCGGTGCTCGACCGGAATGATTTGCCGGTGCGCCGCGTGGTGTCGCGCCTCAAGGTCATGGCAGGCTTGGATATTTCCGAAACCCGGCTGCCGCAGGATGGCCATATCTCGCTGCGCTTGGGCGGGCGTGCCATCGACGTGCGTGTCTCGACCCTGCCCGGAAACTATGGCGAACGGGTCGTGATGCGGGTGCTTGACCGCTCTGCCGGCCTCATGCCGCTTGATCAGCTTGGCCTGCGCGCCGATCAAATCGAGGTGCTCGAGCGAATGGCGGCGCGGCCCAATGGCATCATCCTCGCCACCGGCCCCACCGGCTCGGGCAAGACGACGACGCTTTATTCCCTCCTGCAACTCGCCAATGACGAGATCCGCAATATCCTCACCGCCGAGGACCCGATCGAATACGATCTGCCCGGCATCAGCCAGAGCCAGATCAACGCCGAAATCGGCATGACCTTTGCCGCCGGCCTGCGCGCCGCCCTGCGCCAAGACCCCGACATCATCCTCGTGGGCGAAATCCGCGATCAGGAAACCGCCAGTGTCGCGGCTCAGGCCTCGCTCACCGGGCACTTGGTGTTCTCCTCGCTGCACGCCAATGGCTCTGTCGGTGCGGTGGTGCGCCTGCGCGATCTGGGGCTGGATGATTTCCTCATCGCCGCCACCCTGCGCGGCGTCATCGCCCAACGCCTCTTGCGTCAGCTTTGCACCACCTGCCGCCGCGCGGCCCCGCCCACCCCCGAAGAGGCCGCGCATTTTGCAACCGCAGGCATGGCCATCCCCGAAATGGTGCATCACCCCGTTGGCTGCTCCACCTGCAACGGCACCGGCTATGCGGGGCGCGTCGGCGTGTTTGAGATCCTCGAAGTGTCCGAAACCCTGCGCGCCGCCATCGACAAGGGTCAGTCGGAAATGGAGATGAAGCGTGTCGCGCTCGCCCCCGATCAGACCCTCTTTGGCCAATCCCTGCATCAGGTCTCGGTCGGCAGAACCAGCCTCGCCGAGGCGTTGCGCGTGGTGGGCGACGCGCTGTGAGGGCCTTTGCCTACACAGCCTTCAACGCTGAAGGTCAGCGCAAACGCGGCACCCTCGTGGCCGAGAGCGAGGCACAGGCCGCCGACATCCTGCGCGGTCAGGGTCTCTTTGCCGAGGATATCATCGCCAAGCGTCAGGGCGGCGGGCTGACTCTTGCGCGCGGGCGACGCACCCGGCTCAATGCCGATATGCGCGCGGTCTTTACCCGGCAAATGGCGGTGCTCCTGTCCTCGGACCTCTCCGCCGAAATGGCGCTCGAAACCATCCGCGCCTCCGGCACCTCGCCGGTGATCGAGGCGGCAGCGGCCGAGGCCAAGGCAGCCTTGATGGACGGCCAGCCGCTTTCGGTCTCGCTCGACAAGGCCAACGCGGGCTTTCCCCGCTTTTACATCGCGGCGGTGCGCGCGGGCGAAACCTCGGGCGATGTGGCGGCGGTGTTCGAAGGGCTGGCCGAATATCTCGAAACCGTCGGTGCCGACCGCGCGCAACTGGCCACCGCCTTGATCTACCCGGCCTTTGTGGCCGCCGTGTCGCTCTTGGTCTGCGGCATCCTGATGGTCAACGTGGCCCCCGAGATTGCCGCGATGTTCGCGGTCTCTGGCCGCGAATTGCCCCCGCTCACCCAAGTCGTCATGGCCATCAGCGACTGGATTCAGGCGCATTGGATTGCCCTCGCCATCGGCATCGCCGCCAGCATCACCGGCCTTGTCTTTGCCCTGCGCGTGCCGTCCGTGCGCGACCGTTGGCATGGCATTGCCCTCTCGCTGCCGGTCATTGGCCGCCTCCTGCGCCTCTCGGCCGCGGCGCAATACCTGCGCACGCTGGCGCTGGTGATCTCCAGCCGCCAGACCGTCGTCGATGCCGTGACCTCTGCCAGCGACGTGCTGGTGATCCGCCGTTTCCGCGCCGAAGCGCTCGATCTGGCCGAGGCGGTGCGTTCGGGCGAGAGCCTCAGTCAGGGTCTCACCCGCATGAGCCTCATCCCCCCCGTCTGCCGCCAACTCATTGACGCAGGAGAGAAATCCGCCCGTCTTGGCCGCATGACCGAACGCGCGGCGGTGCTGGTGGAAACCTGGCTCACCAACGAGCGCAAGCGCGTCTCGGCCCTGATCGACCCGCTTTTGATGATGATCGTGGGCGCGCTCGTGCTGGTGATCGTGCTCGCCATCCTCTTGCCGATCTTCGATCTTCAGGCCTCTGTCGGCTGATTTTTTGGCCTTCGATATATCTTGCGTGACCGAACGCCTCTTGGCATAACCGGGCCATGACACAGCCCACCGCCCCCAGCCTCCGGATTCGCATCGTCTTTGGCGAAGACGCGATGCTGGGTCCCGGCAAGGCCGATCTCTTGGAACGCATCCGCGACACAGGCTCTATCGCCGCCGCCGGGCGCAGCATGTCCATGAGCTATAAACGCGCGTGGATGCTGGTGGAATCGATGAACGCCGCCTTCCGCGAGCCCTTGGTCGAATCAAACCGGGGTGGGGCCAAGGGGGGCGGCGCCTCTCTGACCGACACCGGCGCCGAGGTGCTGGCCAATTACCGCAAGCTCGAGGATATCATGGCCGAGGCAGGGGCGGCGCGGATCAGCGCGATCCAGTCCCTGCTCAGGGATATTCCCGATGGAAGATAACGCTTGCCTCTGATCCCCCGCCTTGCGATATGTTTTCTGAACCATATCAAAACCGGGAGACTGGCGTGACCCAATCGCACCCTTTGCAGATCGCCGCCGCCTGCGCGCTTGGCCTTGGCCTTCTGATGCCCGGCACAGCCCGCGCCGAAACCATCACCGTTTTCGCCGCTGCCAGCCTCACCACCGCATTGGCCGAGATCGAGACAGGGTTCGAGGCGGCCAGCGGCCATGACCTCGTGATCGCCCTTTCAGGCTCCTCCTCTCTCGCCCGCCAGATTCAGCAGGGCGCACCCGCCGATATCTTCATCTCGGCCAGCCCCGATTGGATGGACGTCCTCGCGGCGGACGGTCTGATCGAACCGGACGCGCGCTTTGACCTCTTGGGCAACAGCCTCGTTCTGGTGGCCCATGGCGATGCCCCGCCCATCGAAATCGGCCCCGATCTCGATCTGTTGGCACTTCTGGGCGACGGGCGGCTGGCCATGGCGCTGGTCGAAAGCGTGCCCGCTGGCGTTTATGGCAAAGCCGCGCTGGAGACCCTTGGGCTATGGGAGGCGGTCGCGCCACAGGTCGCGCAGGCCGACAATGTGCGTGGAGCACTCGCCTTTGTCGCTGTTGGTGAGGCACCGCTTGGCATCGTCTACGCCACCGATGCGGTCGCCGAAGAGCGCGTGACCATCCTCGGCACCTTCCCCGAAGACAGCCACCCCCCCATCGTCTACCCGGTTGCAGACCTTGCCAACCGCGACACTCCCGCCGAGGCAGAGTTTCTCGCCTATCTGCGCGGACCGCAGGCGCGCGCCGCCTTCGAGCGGCAGGGCTTTACCGTGTTGGCACACTAGCGCATGACCGATTGGCTCAGCCCTGCGGAATGGGATGCGGTGCGCCTGTCCTTGCGGGTGGCCTTTTGGGCGACGCTGATCAATCTGCCGGTTGGCATCGCTCTGGCCTACGCGCTTGCACGCGGCCGCTTTCCGGGCCGGGGTCTCTTGAACGTGGCGGTGCATCTGCCGCTCATCATGCCGCCGGTGGTCACGGGATACCTGCTCTTGCTGGGCTTTGGCGCGCGCGGCCCTATCGGTGGCTTTTTCGAGAGCACCTTTGGTCTCAGCTTTGCCTTCCGATGGACGGGCGCGGCATTGGCCGCCGGTGTCATGGCGCTGCCCTTCATGGTGCGCGCCGTGCGCCTGTCGATCGAGGCGGTTGATCCAAGGCTAGAACAGGCGGCGGCCACGCTGGGGGCATCGCGCCTCTGGGTGTTCCTGACCGTGACCTTTCCCCTGATCATTCCGGGGATTCTCGCAGGCACCGTGCTGACCTTTGCCAAGGGTATGGGGGAATTCGGCGCAACCATCACCTTTGTCTCGAATATTCCGGGGCAGACCCAGACCATTCCGCTGGCCATCGACCTGCTTCTCGATACGCCGGGGGGCGAGGGGCGGGTGGCCCGCCTCGCAGGGCTGTCGATTGCGCTGGCAGCATTGGCGTTGGCCCTGTCAGAATGGCTCTCACGGCGGGTTGCGGCCCGCGTTGGGGGGCAATGATGCTCGATGTATCGCTGCGTCACAGGCTTGGGGCCTTCACCCTCGATGCGCAGTTTCGCGCCCCGCCCGGCGTGACCGTGCTCTTTGGCCGCTCTGGCTCTGGCAAGACCAGCATCGTCAACGCCGTGGCAGGGCTTTTGATGCCCGACGAAGGCCGCATTATGTCGGGCGAGCGGGTGCTACTCGATACCGCCGCCGGGGTCCGCCTCAAACCGCATCGCCGTCGTTTGGGCTATATCTTTCAGGAGGGGCGGCTTTTCCCGCATCTCACCGTGCGCCAGAACCTCGGCTATGGCGCGTGGTTCGCCCCCAAGGGCGCCGTGCGCGAGGATATGGGGCGCGTGGTCGATCTCTTGGGCCTTGGCGCGATTCTGGATCGGCGTCCCGCTGCCCTCTCTGGCGGGGAAAAGCAGCGCGTTGCCATTGGTCGCGCGCTCCTCTCTGCGCCGCAGCTTATCCTCGCCGATGAACCACTTGCCGCTCTTGACGAGGCGCGCAAGGCGGAAATCCTGCCCTATTTCGAGCGTCTTCGCGATGCCGTCAGCGTGCCCATCCTCTATGTCAGCCATTCCGCCTCTGAGGTCGCGCGTCTGGCCACCACGGTCGTTGCGCTCGAGGCGGGGCGCGTGATCGCACAGGGCCCCGCCGCCGAGGTGCTGGGCAATCCCGCCGTCCTGCCCACCGGCGCACGCGAGGCGGGGGCCGTGCTCCGCGCGCAGGTCATCGCCCATCACGCCGACGGGCTGTCAGAGCTGTCGGCGGGCGGCATCCCCCTCTTTTTGCCGCGCGTCGCGGCCCACCCCGGTGCCAGCCTGCGCATCCGCATCGCCGCCCATGACGTGATCCTGTCGCGCACCCGGCCTGAAGGCCTCTCGGCGCTCAACATCCTGCCCGGCACGATCCACGAAATCCGCCCCGGTGGCGGCCCCGGTGCCATCGTGGCGCTTGATACCGACGCAGGCCGCATTCTGTCCCGCGTTACGCGCCGCTCCGCTACGGCCATGGGTCTTGCGGTCGGTCAAGAGGTGCATGCCGTGGTCAAGGCCGTCGCGGTCGCCACAACCGATATCGGCGCGTCCTGAGGCTGTTGGCATCACCCCGTCGCGCGATTCGGGGGAAAGATCATCGAGAGCGGCCCGACGCGCGGGGCCTCTTCGCCAAATGCGATCTCGCCTTCGATGTGGCGCAGGTGGTGATCCACCCTCTCCTGCGCGCCCGCCTCATCCCGGT
>NZ_JAGPVV010000294.1 GCF_018066915.1 Roseovarius sp. | reverse complement strand
CGGCTGCGCCCTGCGCCGAGGCCGATCAGGCGGCGCGGTTCGGGGCGCGGGCGGCGCGGGCCTGGGGGCGGTTCAAGCTGGCGGCGGTGTCGTCCTTTGCCTTTGTCGAGGCGACGGGGCCGGTCTATCTGGGCAAGCTCTTGCGCGATGCGTTGGGGGTGGTGCCGCAGGGGGCGGCGGCCCCTGCGCCACGGTTCGATGCTGAATTTACCCTGCCTGAGCGGATTGCGACGGCGGCGGCCATCCTGCGGGCGATGTCGCTGACGCAAGATTTCGCGCCTCTGGTGCTGTTGGTCGGACATGGCGCAAGTGTGGTCAACAATCCGCACGCGAGCGCGCTGCATTGCGGGGCCTGTGGCGGATATCGCGGCGATGCCAATGCGCGGCTCTTGGCGGGGTTGCTCAATGAGGCCGAGGTGCGCGCGGGGCTGGTTGCAGAAGGCATTGCGATACCCCACGACACGGTTTTTGTCGCGGGGCTGCATGAGACAACCACGGATGCGGTGACGCTCTATGCGCGAGACCCCGGCTGTGCCGTGGTGCCTGACCTGCTCGACCGCGCGCGGGCATGGTTGCAAGAGGCGGGGGCGCTGACGCGGGCCGAGCGGGCGCTGCGCTTGCCGGGTGCGGGCACAGGCGGCGACATTGGCGCGCGCAGCACCGACTGGGCCGAAACCCGGCCTGAATGGGGGCTGGCGGGGTGCAATGCCTTTGTCGCCGCCCCCAGGCATTTGACGCGGGGCAAGCCACTGGCCGGGCGCGCGTTTCTGCATGATTATGACTGGCGGCAGGACGACGGCTTTGGCGTGCTGGAATTGATCCTGACCGCGCCAGTGGTGGTGGCAAGCTGGATCAGCCTGCAATATTACGGATCGGTGGTGGCTGCGGAGGTGTTTGGCGCGGGCAACAAGCTCTTGCACAACGTGACCGGTGGGGTCGGTGTGGTCGAGGGCAATGGCGGTGCCTTGCGGGTGGGGTTGCCGTGGCAATCGGTGCATGACGGGACCGAGTTCATGCATGAGCCCCTGCGCCTTACGGTCTGTGTTGCGGCCCCGGCCGAGGCGGTGACGGGTATTCTGGCACGGCATCCTGATCTGCGCGCACTCTTTGACAATGGCTGGCTGCATCTGATGCTGTTGGGTGACACGGGCCGGATCGTCGCGCGCTATCGGGGGGATCTGGAGTGGCAAGACTGGGGCGATGCGCCGGACACCCGCAAGGCGGCCAAGGCGGCCTGAGCGCGCCGGGGGGAAAGCATTGCAGCGCGGAAGGGGGCGCAGTAGAACTTGCAAGGACAGCGGCCGGTCTGGCCGTGGTCCTGACCCGCAATCCCAGGACAGGATGTCCGACCGGAAAGAAGGCCGCTGCCATGCCCGTTCCGCCCCCTGACATGCCGGCGCTCTTGGCAGAGCTTGCGCGGTTTCTGGAGCGGCCGCAGCCCGATCAGACCGGTGCGCCCTCGGTGGCCCTCGAACCGCAGTTACAGGCGGCGCTGATGTGGACGCAGGCGCAGGAGGGGGGGACCCCCTTGGCGGATTTTTTGGGTGCCTTGCTGGTGCGGATAGCGCAGAACGGGCTGCGCGGACGGATCGCGGCGCAGGCGGCGCAATTCGAGCTTTTGACCCTGCGTGCCGCGCGCGCGGCGGAAGAGACCGAGAGGCTCTCGGGGGATGCGCAGGCGCTGAACCTGATGCTGGCAAGGGCGTTGCCCGATCTGCCGCAAGAGTGGCAAGGCGTGCTCTTTTCGCCCGAGGACTATCTGGCAATGAATCCGGATGTGGCGGCGGCCGGGGTTGATCCCTTGGCGCATTACATGGCAGGCGGGGCGGCAGAGGGGCGCGCGCCACGGCGGATCACGCGTGCGACGGAAAGTCTGGCGGAGTTGGTGGAGGCCTGCCCGCCGCCCCGGTCCTGCCGCGACATGCCGGAGGCGCTGCGCGCGGCAACGCTGGCGATCTTGGGGCAGGAGAGACCAGAGGTCAGCGTGATCCTGCCCACATGGAACCGGGCGCATACGGTGGTGACGGCGGTCGCCTCGGCGCTCTTGCAATCCTATGCGCCCAAAGAGGTGATCGTGATCGACGACGGCAGCCGCGATGCCACGGTTGCCCTGTTGCAGCAGCGGTTCCCCGAGCCTCTATCCGAGGGGCGGCTTGTGATTGTCGCGCAAGAGAACGCGGGCGTGTCGGCGGCGCGCAATGCCGGTCTGGCGCGGGCGCAGGGCGACGTGATCGCCTATCTCGACAGTGACAATCACTGGGAGGCGGATCATCTGCTCTATGCCGTGGGCGGGTTGCTGGCGGTGCCGGGCGCGCAGAGCGCCTATACGGCAATCTGTCGTCACAACCTGACACAGGGCTGGAGCGATGTGCTCTTCCGGTGCTTTGACCGGACGCGGCTGGAGGAGGCGAATTTCATCGACCTCAACAGTTTCGTGCATCGGCGTGCGCTGGTCGAGACATTGGGCGGGTTTGACACCGCGTTGACGCGGTTGGTGGATTGGGACCTGATCCTGCGCTATACCGCCACGATAGAGCCTGTCGCCCTGCCGGTTATCACCGGGCATCATGTGGTGGACAGTCTTGGCCTTGATAATATCACCACGCGCGAGGCGCTGGGGCCGAACCTTGCCCATATCCGTGCCAAGCGTGACAGCACAGCGGAGGTCCCGTGAGCGATCCCGAGGATGATACTGCGCGGGCGGTGGCTGCGCTGCGCGCCCAGAACCGGCTGTTGCTGGAACAGGTCGAGGCGTTGCGCGCGGCCTTGGCCACGCGCGAGGACGAGATCACGCGGTTGAGTGCGCGGTTGCTGGCCTGTGAGACCCGCCCCCCGGAGACACCCGAGACACCCGGCCTCTTGGCGCGGTTGCGCCCCCGGCGACGTTGAGCCATGGGGCCGGACGGTGATCCTGACGCGGTGGGCCGGGTGCGCCGATCCGCTCTGTTCGATGGGGATTGGTATGCGCGGGCCTATCCGGATGTGGCGCGTCTGCCGCTGGACCCGGCGACGCATTATGCCTGGATCGGGGCCTATCTGGCGCGTGATCCGGGGCCGCATTTCGCGGCGCGCGCCTATCTTGCGTCCAATCCTGATGTCGCGGCGGCGGGGCTTGATCCGCTGACGCATTACCTGACCGCTGGGCGGGCCGAGGGGCGCGCGGCGCATCCCGGTGCCGGGTCTGCGCGCGCGCCTGCCGCGTTGCGGCGGCTCAAGCATCTGCGCGATTTGCTGGAAACCGGCGGGCTAGACGCCGGGCCGCGGGCGGCACTGGCAGAGATGGCCAAGGGGGGTGCGGGGCCAGAGGCCGCCGCAGGGGCGGCGGAGGCGCTGGGCCTTATGGCCTTGCATCGGGGCGAGGTGTCAGAGGCGCGGACGTGGTTGGCGCGACGACAGGACATATCGGGCGAGGCGCTGGCGCGACTGGCACCGGTGATGGCGATTGCGGCGGCGCAGGATGGGGATAGGGCGGCGGCAGAGGCGATGGCGGCGCGCGCGCCGCACTCTCCGGCGCTGCATCTGGCGCGAATCTGGTGGGCCAGGACCGAGGCCGAGGCGTTGTCCTCTCTCAATGCCGCGCTGGGGTTGGCTGGTCATGCGCCTGTGGCGTTGGCTGAGGGGGCAGGCGCGCTGATGGATCGGTTGATCCCGGCTGCTCCGGGCGGCAAGGGGTCGGAGGACGGGCCGCTTGTCAGCGTGCTGATGGCCGCGCATGACAGTGCAGCGACGATTGAAACCGCGCTGCGGGCGCTAGAGGTGCAAAGCTGGAGGGCGTTCGAGCTCTTGGTGATTGACGACGCGAGCAGCGATGCCACGCCTGACATCGTGGCCGCCCATGCCGCGCGCGATCCGCGTATCCGCCTGATCCGGTTGGCGCAGAACCAAGGGGCCTATGGCGCGCGCAATGCGGGGCTGGCCGAGGCGCGGGGGCGGTTCGTGACGCTGCATGATGCCGATGACTGGTCGCATCCCGACCGGCTGCGGCTTCAGGTGGAATACCTGCTGGGCAATCCCGGCTATGTCGGCTGTCTGAGCCAGCAGGCGCGGTGCCTGCCCGATCTGCGCCCCTGTCGCTGGACCGGCACCGGCGCGCTGATTTTCGAGAATATGACCTCGCTCATGCTGCCCACCGATCTGGTGCGCGACTGTCTGGGGGGATGGGACGCGGTGCGCGTGTCCGCCGATAGCGAACTCTTGCGCCGGGTGCGGCAGCTCTTTGGCGAGAGCGCGGTTTCCATGCCCGAGATCGGCCTGCTGGCCCTGCAACGCGCGAGCGGGGCGAGTGCGACGGGGGCGGGTGCAACCGGCATGGACTGGTTCTATTACGGGGCGCGGCGCGAGTATTACGAGGCGCAACTCCACCATCACGCGCGCGCCCTGCATCTGTGGTATCGGCCCGGTGGCGCGCGGGCCTTTCCTGCGCCTGCGCGGCTCTGCTCCGGGGGGGCTGAGGTGACATGCGACCGGGTTTATGCGGGGCTGATGACGGTGCGCGATGCGGGGGTAGAGATTCTGCTGGGCTGGTTGGCCGAGGATCGCGCGGCGGGGCGCACGGCGGGTCTGGTGCCGCTCTATGATCTGGCGATGCCTGAAGAGGCGGGGCTATCGCTGCACCCATCCTTGCGCGCTCTGGTGGACGGCGCGGCGGTGCGGGTGCTCTGCCATGGTGAAGTTGTCCGCTGCGTGCGCTATCGCCGCCTGCCCGGACAGGCCGTGACCGAAGCGCACCGCTATCTGCCGGTCGTGCTGGAAAACGACCGGCAGGTGATGGCACCGGGTGAGGTGCCAGCGGAGGATGCGGCAGGGACGCCTTAGGGCGTGTTGCGCCCCATCGAAAACACACCCACTTGGGATTGACCCCGGACCTCGCCGAGGGAGCGTGGAGGCCCCGGCTCGGGGGCCGGGGCGATTTGAACCCGATCAGACGCAACCTGCTCTAGAGGAACGTGAAATCGTCCACCGTCAGCTGCGCGGCGGTGATGCCCTCGACGAGAATGGTGTTGCCATTCACGGTCATTTGCGCGCCCGCGTCCGTGTCGATGATATTCATCGCAGCGACGAACCCGGCAAGGCCATTGCCGCCGTTGTTGATGTTCTCAAGTCCGGTATCGGGATCAAAGCGCCGGATGAAGAAGCTGTCGAGACCATCCTCGAAATCGGTGATCACATCCGCCTCTCCGTCAAAGAAGGAGGTGAAGACGAATTGATCCGAACCTGTGCCGCCGGTGATCACATCATTGCCAGCGCCCGCGTTGATCGTGTCATTGCCGGCGCCGCCATCAATGGTGTCGTCACGCCCGCCCCCGGCGAGGAAATCGTTGCCGTCGCCGCCGTCGATGCTGTCATCACCTTCGCCGCCGCCGACGCGGTCATTCCCGGCGCCGGCATCAATCGTGTCGCGCCCGGTGCCGCCGCCGATGTCATCCGCGCCGCCGTTGCCAAAGATCAGGTCATTGCCAAAGCTGCCCGACATGCTGTCGTTGCCTTCGCCGCCTTCGAGCGTGTCGTCACCGGCACCGCCCGCGACCACGTCATTGCCGTTGCCGCCCGACACGAAATCATTGCCAAAGCCTGCACCGAGCACGTCATTGCCGTTATTGCCAAAGATCGTGTCATTGCCGAGACCGCCGCCGATGCTGTCATCGCCCGGCCCGCCAAAGAGCGTGTCATTGCCATCCGAACCGGAGATGTTGTTGTTGCCACCCCCGCCCGAGTCGATGTTGTCATTTCCGGTGCCGCCTGCGAGCGTGTCGTCATTGACCGTGCCGATCAGACTGTCATCGCCATCGGTGCCCACGATCTCTTCGCCGGGGATACCGGCCCCGTTGATCAGGTCCGCCGCGCTGATGAGACTGTCGTCGAATTGGAAAAACTCGACCGAGGTGAAGAAATCCGTGCCTTCGGCAGAGATGATCTGGATGCCATTGTTGATGGCCGAGACCCGCGCATCGGCGCGGTTCACCGCGAGAACGGCGGTATCGCTGCCATCCTCGCCGTCGATGGTGTCATTTCCGAGACCGCCCACAAGCCGGTCATCGCCGGACCGACCCTGAAGCCGGTTGTTTGCATCGTTGCCGATGAGGACATCGTCGCCAGTGCTGCCGCGCAGCCATTCAATATTGGAGATCGTATCGGTAAAGGCCTGGCCGTTGGCCGTGCCCGTCACGATGCCGGTGGCGAGGTTGGCGTTGACCTGCGTTACCCCGAAATCGTCATAGCGCAGCCGGTCGAACCCGGCCCCGCCATCGACGGTATCATTGCCGCCCCCAACGCGGAAGGAGTCATCCGCCGCGCTGCCAAGGAGCGAGTCGGATTCGTTGCCGGTTCGGATCTCGAACACGGTGCCGTTGATGGTGCTGGTATTACCGCCTTGCACGATTGTGCCCGCCACGAGATCGGCCGTAACCGCCGTGCCCCGGAGATCAAGCTGGACAAGGCCCGCGCCGGTCAGGTTGTAGGTGTCGCTGCCGCCAAAGCCCCGAGCACTGATCCACTGGTTTGCGGTCGTGTTGAAATTGAAGATGTCATCGCCAGAGGTGCCCCGGATGCGCAGTCCGCCATTGATGAAGCCAGAGAACATCGGGTTTTCGACATCGAGCAAGGTATCGGTGCCCTGCGCGCCCTTATTGACCGTGCCGGTATTGGCCGCGCCGTCGACGGTGGCGATGATCGGTGCCGCGAGGCCCGCGTAGCTGACTTCGGCAAAGCCATCGACAAGACCGCCAAAGTCTACCGTGTCATTGCCGCTGCTGCCGAGGACGAAATCGCCGAAGTCGGGATTATTCTCGCCCGTGCGGATCAGGTCAGAGCCTGCGCCGCCAGTGAGTTGATCATTGCCGTCGCCCCCGTCCAGCGTGTCATTGCCCCCTGCGCCGTCGAGCACATCGTCACCCGCCAACCCGTTCAGCGTGTCGTTGCCGGTGCCGCCGAGCAGGGTGTCGTTGCCATTGGTGCCGGTGAAGAGTTCGCCATCGGGAAGCACCACGCTGGTGGTGTTTTCAAACGCGCTGAGCTGGATATTCTGGTTTGGAGCAAAGGGGCCGAAGGTGACTTGTCCGCCATTCGTGATTGAGGCGTCGAGAGCGTTGAACCCGGCCACGGTGGTCGGCAAGACCACGGCATCATCCCCGCCGATCCTGAAAATAAAGTCCGTATTCGTGGTTTCGTCAAAGAAGGCGATGATGATTGCCGTGCCTTGTGGGGTGGTGACAAAGCCCAAGGATAACTCGAACGTGTCCCCCGCCGGGCCTGTGAGATCTATGTCGTCAACCCGTGCGATCGTCACATCTGCTTCATTGTTCAGTTCGATCACCGGCAAAAGCTCTTCTGGTCCGGACGGCCCGAGGCTGCGGTAGTTGAGCACATCGCCGATGATCGAGAGGTCGAGTTCCGCGGCCCGGACTTCAATGACGTTGTCGGCGGGCGTGCCATCTCTGCGAACGGCAATGCCGCTGGTGGTGAACAAATTCATTGCGTTTCCTTTTTAGGCCAGTTCCAAATTTCTGCTGCAACTTTAGGCCTCACGAAAACGTGTGATCAACAATTTTTCTCTGATTTTTCAATATTGCAATCCATGGTTGCATGAGAAAAGGGCGCACAGGGCGCCCCTTCCGGTTGGAGTGATGGCCGACGCGAGGGCGGGATTATCGCCCGATTTCAACGGCGCGGGGGCATCCTCCGCATGCTGAAGAACCGCGCCTCAGAACCGCGCGGCAAGCTCGGCAACGCCTTGGGGCAGGTCGGGCCAGATCGGATCGGTTCCGGTCTCTATGGCGCGACGGCACTCGGCCTGCATGGCCGCGACCCATGTTTTCCAGCCCTGCGCCAGCGTCAGATCGCCCTCGCGCAGACCAGAGGCAGTGAGCGCATCGGCGCGCGGCAACCCGTCGAGCAGGACAGCGGTGAACACGATCCCGGCTTGGGCGATGTTCATCTGCGTTGCCTCGGAGCCGACGCTGAGGATGCGCGCGCGGCACGCGGTCTTGATCTCTGTGGCGCGGGTGATTGCGGCGGCTTGGGCCTTGGCCTCGGCGGTGATGGCTTGGGTGAAATCAATCTGCATCGGTGGTGTCCACTTCATAGGGCGGCAGGGTTACGGGGCCGTTGCCCGTGAGTGTGAGGGGCACAGGAAAGAGCGTCTCTTGCGGCGCGTTGGCCCCGTGCGGCAGCACGAGCGTGAGGCGGAGTGTGCCGCCCACCCGCTCGACCGGGCCTGCGAACCAGTCGCTGCCCGTCGCTTCGGGCGGCAGGGTGGCCCCCTCGGGCAGGGGTGTGAAATCGAACAGCTCGCCGTTGAGCATGAGCGCGTCGCCAGTTCGGATCAGCGTCAGGGGTGTGGCGCGGCGGGCGGGGGATAGGGTGATCTGCATGGGATGTTTCCTTTAGAACCAGCGGCCCGTTGCGGTGACGCGGAGATCATTCGCAACGCGCATGCCCGCAATCGTCCAGACGTTGAAGGTGAGTGTCGCATTTCCGATCCCCGCCGTTGCCGGGTTTGCCATCCGCGCAGCACCGATTGCCGGGGCGATGGCCACGCCGTCCACGCCGACGAAGGCCGCCGGATAGGTCCAGACCGTGCTCTCGGCCCCGTCCGAGGTCAGATTTGCGGTGCAAATCTGGGTGCCATCGGCAAAGCGGACATAGCGCCCGTTGGCATTGCTGCCCCGCTCGATGACCGCCCCCGTGGGCACGCCGCCGGATTGGCTCACGGGGCCGAGGAGGGTGTTCTGGCCATAGACCTGCCGCCACGCCTGCCATGCGCCGCCGGTGTAGCGGCGGGTATAGAGCGCGTCCGTGGTAATCGGCTTGTAGGTTTGCACGATGTCGTTGGGGCCATACCGCTCGACCTGCATGACACCGAACAGGGATGCGCCCACGGGAAAGGTGCCCGCCGCGGTGTTGATGACCCGGTGAAACCCGGAGGGGGTCGCGGTGGCGTTGATGTCTGCCAGATTGGTTGGTGTGCCGATGGACCCAAGCCCGAAGGCCCCGACCGCCAGCAGTCGCCCCGCCGTGCTGTCGGTGGAGTTGGATTGCACGGCGGCACCGGTGAGGCGCCCGGTCACGGCATTGACACGCAGCGCCTCGGTCCAGGCGGTGCCATTGGCGCTGACCTTGATGGAAAAGTCATCCAGCCCGGCGATGCCCATTTCCGCGCGGCCCGAAAATCCCGTCTGGAAGAGCAGGCTCGCGGTGGTGCCCGCCGTGGCCTTGTTGATCTTGAGCTGATGGCCCGCGCCGGCGTGGTTGAGCAAGGTCGCCTCGGCCGTCACGCTCAGACGGTTGACCGCATCGGCATCGGCACCAATCCCCAGCCGCGCGACCCGCTCGGGAAAGCTGTGCCAGGTGCCACTCTGATAGAGGCGCAGGTCGGTGGTGCCGCGCGCGGTTGCGATCCAGCCCTCTTGCGGGGCGACAAATATCCAGCCTTCGCCGAGAAAGAGGGCGATCTGTCCGTCCTGCCCGGCCCAGGCGCCCATCGCCCCTTGACCCAGTGCATAGCGCGCGCCCACCTCGGGGGCGGCGGGCGGTTCGGTGGCGTCGAACCCGTCCAGCGCCATCTGGACCAAAAGATCCAGCCGCTGCACAGCCTCATTATGGGTCACATGCTTTTGCGCCTGTGACGGGGCGATAAATGGCAGGTCAAGGCGGGCTGATACATCCGACATCGGTCTCTCCAGAACGGTTGCGCAGGCGGGAGACTCGGAAAACGGGCTTACCAAGTGATTAACATGGGGGGCGGAGGTGGCTTATCCCATTGACAAAAAGCGAGAAAATCCATCATGGCCGGGGTTGGTCAAAAGGGATGAGACCGCGCGGTTGTTGGTGCCGGGTCCCTGCGAAAAGGGATGCAGGCCGCGCCGGACATGCTATCTTGCGGCGGGAATCGGAAGGCCGCCATCCATTACTCGAAACCGCTATTTCAGCACGACGCCTTTCGATCTGACCGTTTGACATGCCTGAGGGTCACAGACCCTCGCTTTGACCAAGGAGTTTGAGATGAAATCCACCTGCTGCGCGCTTGCGCTCTGTGCCCTTGCCCTGCCCGTATCGGCGGCGGAGCTTGGCAAATCCGAAGAGCCCATCAAACTGGCCTTGACCCAAGAGACCAGCGCCCAGATCACCGCGCATGTGGCGGGCGAGTTGCTCAAGGCAGCGGGCTATACGGTCGAGTTTGTGGCGGTCGAGGATATGGCCGTGTTCCGCCAGATGGGCCGGGGCAATATCGACGCCAATCTCGAGATTTGGCCCGCCAATGCCGCGCCGTCCTATCGCGATATGGTGATGGACCGCGAATTGGTTGAAATGGGCGAACTGGGTCTGAGCATGGTCGAGGGGCTGGCCTATCCGGCCCATATGGAGGCGACCTGTCCCGGTCTGCCCGCGCTCGATGCGCTGCGCGCCTGCACGGCGGCCTTTGCCACGGATGGCGGCGCGCCGGTGCTGGTGGATTACCCGAGCGATTGGGACGGCCCCGGGGCCGATCTGATGACCGCGCTTGATCTGCCCTTTACCGCCACGCCCGCCGCCTCGGAACAGGCGCTGGTCGAGGCATTGGTCAGCGCCAGCAGCACCGGCACGCCCGCCCTTGCGATGTTCTGGCAGCCGCATTGGGCCGTGGCGGCGCATGACCTGCGCTTTGTGGAATTGCCCGAGGCGGAGGCCGCCTGTTTTGAAGACGCAAGCTGGGGGCCGAACCCGAGCGCCGTGGGCGACTGTGGCTTTCCGGCGATCACGTCGGTCAAGGCCGTGATCAAGGGGTTCAAGCCGCGCTGGCCCGCGGCCTACAAGCTGATCGAGGAGTTCAAGATGGACAATGACACCCTCGCCACGTTGATGACCGCTGTCGAGCGGGATGGCCGCCCGGTGGCCGAAGTGGTCGCCGAATGGGCCGCCGCGAACGAGGAAAGCTGGCGTCCGCTGGTGGAGGGTGTCACCAACTGAGAAGGCAAGGGGCTGGGGGTGCGTGACATGCGCCCCCGGCTTAGGTCAATGGGAGGAAGGGTTTGACGCGCGGACGGGGGCAACGACTTGCCGGAATTTGCCCGGCCATGCGACACGCGCAACTGCGTCAAGAGCCGCCCGCATTGACCATATCATCGCGCAGCAAGTATGACAGCCGGGCGGGTCAGGTATCAGTGACACTGACCACTCGGATGTGATTGACGACGACGCGGCGCGGTCTGTCCGGGCATCGTGGGAAAGGGAAACGATGCAAAGCTGTCGTCTTTTGATCATCGGGTTTTCCAACGTCGCCACGCGTTCGGGGTTTTCGCTGCCCACCATCGACCGGCTTCGATCCCTGACCCCTGATGTCGAGGTGTTTCGTGTCGGGCTTGGGGCGCAGCAGCCGCACATCATTCCCCCGTATCTCCGGTGTGCCGCGGCCAAGTTGGGGCCGTTCACCCATGTTTTGTTCGAAGTGAACGCGTCGGCCTTCGCACTCCACCCGCTGTCGACTCCGGAACGCGGGCGCGACCTGCTTCTCGACATGATGCTCGCGGCTCTGGAAATCGGGGCTGATCCGGCTTTCTTCCTCCACTACCGCCGTTGGAAGGCACCGCTTCATCATGATTTCAACGCTCAGACCCGCCAATTTTGCGAGGAGTTCGGTATTCCGCTTCTCGACATGGCCGAAAGCTGGGTCGCCGAGGTCGGTGCCGATGTCGTGGCGTCGCTGCTGCGCGACGAGGTCCACACGACGTTTGAAGGGGGTGAGGTCATGGCCGACCGTCTTGCGCCGTTTCTCATGCGGTGTCTTGATCGGGTGGGTTGGTTCCGCGCGGTGGCCTTGCCCAGACCGGTCTGGCGGCGCGGCATGCTCGACACAGCCGCATTTCTGCAAGAGCACCCGCTTGAGCGCCATGACTGCATGGACTTGCCACTCGACTATGTCCGCCTCGAAAACACGGATGCGATTGTCCGGTTCGGGCAAGAGCAGCACGCGCAGGCGCTTGTCCACATGTTCCACCCGGCGGGCGGGCGAATGGCGCTGCATCTCGGGCCTACCGGGCATTGTCTGGAGGTCGCGACCATTGATCCCTTCAGCTACGCCCCGAGGATCGGGACCGCCGCCTTTGATTTCCACCGCGGGCTTCGCGTGCGCGACATCAGGATCACCCCGACCGTAGAGGCCCCTGACATCCAGCTTCTCAAGGGCGTAGTGGCGCGGCCTTTGCGCAGCTACATCGGGCCTCTGCTCACGCTCGAGCCCGCGACCATGGCGTGACGTCAGATCGCTGGCCCTGCTGCGCAAGCTCTCGGTCTAGCGCGCGCGATGCCTTCGCCGATGCCGCTCGAGGCGCCGGTAATCAGGATGACCTTGTCCATGGTTTTCTCCTTATCTGCCAGTTGCAAAGAGCAAGATGGACGCAGACCATTGTGAACGGTATACTGTTATTGCCGGACTGGTTGGTTAGCATCACGCGACAATGGGGGCGCCCTATGGACTTGAACTTGCTGCCACTCCTGCTTGCTGTTGCCGAAGAGCAGAACTTTCGCGCAGCGGCGGACCGGCTCGGTGTGACGCGATCCGCCGTGAGCCAAGGCATACGCCGGCTGGAGGATGCCTTGGGCATACAGGTGGTCATGCGCACAACCCGCTCGGTTCGCCTGACCGAGGCTGGTGCCCGGCTGGTCGAGAGTCTGCGCGCTCCGATGGCGGCGGTTCAGGATGCGCTCGAGGCCAATGAAGATGTGCCGAGTGGACGGCTGCGGTTGGCGGTCACGTCCATTGCCGAGGACTTCCTGTCGGGGCCGTTGCTGGCGCGCTTTGCCGAGGCGCATCCCAAGGTCACGGTGGATGTGACGGTCATAGATGACGCCTTGGATATCGTCGCCTGCGGTTACGATGCGGGTGTTCGTCTGGGCGAAGTGATCGAACAGGACATGATCGCCGTGCCCGTTGGCGGCCCACAACGCGAAGTGGCGGCGGCCACGCCCGCCTATATCGCGCGATATGGCGCACCGGAGCATCCCAAGGATCTGCTCGATCATCGCTGTGTCGGATGGCGACCCGCCCCCGACACGGCCCCGTGGCGATGGGAGTTCGAGGAGGATGGCAAGCCCTTCGATGTCATGGTCGATCCGCAAGTGACGACCAACGACCTGCGTCTGATGTTGCGGGTGGCTTTGGCGGATGGCGGTATCACCTTTGCGCCATGGGACTGCATGAGAGAACATTTCGACAGCGGCGCACTGGTCCCGCTGCTGACGGGCTACCTGCCGCCGTTTTCGGGATTCTACCTCTATTTCCCGCAGCGTCAGAACATGGCACCCAAGCTGCGGGCGCTGATCAATCACGTTCGCCAGTGGCGATTTGTGGACTGATCCGCGCGAGGCCGCCTGCTTTGCTCGCATCTGGCACCAAGGGCCGATTTTGGGCATGGGTAAGTCGAGAAGATCATCCCCTTCTGAAACGACCTCCGGCTCTGATGCGCCGCTGGCACCGACCTGCGCCCTTTGGAGCGTGCAGCGTGACGTTAAACGCGCCAGAGGTCGCCACGGTCGGCGCAGCGCCTTGTCATCTTATCAATGGTCCTTGGCACAATGACACTCTCCCCTTCGGCGCATCGCCCCATCGAGGTCTCTGAAATATGAGGGCCCTACCGAGGCGTAACCCTTAGATACCCACCAAAGATGGAGATATGTTTCTCGAACTCCTCGATCCGCTCGGCCACACCGACCCGTCTGGAGGCCAGCGCCGCGAGGATCATCTCGACGGTCAGCAAGGCGCTGACGAGCGAGGGCATCAATTGCGGGCCGGACATCGGCAGAAAGATGGATTTCTCGGCCCCGAGCGCAATGGGCGAAGAGTCTGCATCCGTGAGCGCAATGATCTTGGCACCGCGATCACGCGCGACCTGGCAGGCGCGGACCACTTCGGCGGAGTAATGTTCATAGGCGATGGCCACCAAGACGTCTTCGGGCGTGACCCACGAAATTTGATCGAGAATGGCACCGGGCATCGAGGGGACTTCGACAAAGTTGTCAAAGGCCATTGAGCCGACGTAGGAAAAGTAATGGGCGACAGAAAAACAACTGCGCACGCCGACCGTGTGGATGCGGCGCGCTTGCAGCAGGATTTCAACGCAGCTGTCAATATCGGCAATATTGAGCGGCGTGGTAACGGCATCGAGGTTGCGCTGGCTTGCTGCGATCATCTCGGCGTAGATGCCCGTGCCATCCCGCCCACTCAGCGCGCGGGCGCGCCCGCCATAGGTCTTGCCGCGGTGCTGGACGATCTCGCGAACGGCGTCGCGGAAATCGTTGAACCCGTCAAAGCCCAAGCTGTGGGACAGGCGCGTGACAAGGTTTGAATCGACGCTGGCCGCCTCGGCGAGATTTCGAATCGATTGGAAGGCCACCTGGTCGAAATTGTCGAGAATCCAGCGCGCGAAGGCTGCGAGCTTGCGCGGCCCGTCCTGCGCGAGCTTGGCGATTTCACCTCTGAGGTGCACTTCCTTGTCATACATCCAGTTGTTTCCATGCATATCTTTGCCGATCCAGAATTAAATCCCAGCAGAAAAAAAACAATTGATTTTTTTTCGTCAGTAAATAAAACGTCCGCATCTATCGGGCGACGCCCCTTAACTTATGGGAGGAACACACATGAACATAGCTAAGATCTTTGCCGTTGCTGGTCTGGCAGCACTGGCTTCGCCGGTTGCAGCGCAAGAAACATTCATCTCCATCGGCACTGGCGGTGTGACGGGGGTGTATTACCCGACCGGCGGCGCGATCTGCCGCATGATGGCCAAGACCCGCAAGGAAACCGGCATCCGGTGCGCCGTCGAGTCGACAGGCGGTTCGGTTTACAACGTGAATGCCGTGCGGTCGGGCGAGTTGGAATTCGGCGTTGCGCAGTCGGACGTTCAATTCAAAGCCGTGAATGGGGAAGGCAGCCTTGCCGAGCAGGGCCCCAACCCGGATCTGCGCTCGGTCTTTTCGATCCACCCGGAGCCCTTTACCGTTGTGGCCCGCGCCGATGCCGGGATCGCGAATTTTGCCGACCTCAAAGGCAAGCGCGTCAACGTGGGCAACCCCGGCTCTGGCCAGCGCGACACGATGGAAGTTCTGATGGCCGCGAGCGGCATGACCATGGAGGACTTTTCGCTGGTGTCCGAACTCCAGGCGGCAGAACAGAGCCAAGCGCTTTGCGACAACAACATCGACGCGATGGTCTACACCGTTGGCCACCCCTCGGGGTCCATCCAGGAAGCCACCACCGCCTGTGACGCGGTTCTGGTGAACGTCACGGGGGAAGCGGTGGACAAACTTGTGGCCGAAAACCCCTATTACCGCACCGCAACCATTCCGGGCGGCATGTACCGTGGGAATGATGCCGACGTGCAGACCTTTGGCGTCGGCGCGACCCTCGTGACCTCGGCGTCGGTTTCGGACGACGTGGTCTATAACCTCGTCAAGGCTGTGTTCTCGGACATTGACGCTTTCCGCGCGCTGCACCCGGCCTTCGCCAGTCTTGATCCGGCAGAAATGGCCAATGACGGGCTTTCCGCGCCGCTGCACCCCGGTGCAGAGAAATACTTCCGTGAAGCTGGCCTGATCGAATAAGCCGGCATTTCTGAACAAGGATCGTGACCGGCCGCCGTTCTGAGAGCGGCGGCCGCTCCGCACGCCGGGGAGGGCAGCATGGGTACGAAGACCGAGACAGGCCGCGAAGGTGGCTATTCTGACGAGGAACTGCAGGATCTGGTGGCGAGCACCGACACCGGGGGCCGGGCACCAACCAATCGCTCTATCGCGCTTTTCCTCTCGGCGGTGGCGCTGTTGTGGTCGCTGTTCCAGCTCTGGATTGCCCAGCCTCAGCTTTGGTTCGGCCAGTGGCTCCCTGTTCTGAACTCCTCACAAACGCGCCCCGTTCACCTTGGCTTTGCGATTCTTCTGGCGTTTCTGGCCTATCCCGCGCTGAAATCCTCGCCGCGCGACCGGATTCCGCTGGTTGACTGGGTGTTGGCCATCGCCGGTGCGGCCTGCGCCTTTTATGTGTTCTTTTTCTCGCGCGAGTTGGCCTTGACCGCGCGGTCCGGCGTGCCGACGACGACGCAGATCGTGATCGGGTCTGTCGGTATTCTCTTGCTGCTTGAGGCTTCGCGCCGCGCACTCGGCCCGGCGCTGACGGTGGTGGGCAGTTTGTTCCTGCTCTACGCCTATATGGGTCAAGGCTGGCTGATCCCGAGCATCATCGAGCATGCGGGGCTATCCTTTGTTTCGATTGTCAACGCGCAATGGCTTGATACGACGGGTGTTTTCGGCATCCCGCTGGGGGTTTCGACGGCCTTCGTGTTTCTGTTCGTGCTCTTTGGTGCCCTTCTCGACAAGGCAGGAGCGGGCAATTACTTTATCCAGATCGCCTTTGCCGGTCTCGGTTCGCTGCGTGGCGGTCCGGCCAAGGCGGCGGTGGTCGGTTCGGCCATGACGGGCCTGATCTCGGGGTCGTCGATCGCCAATGTGGTGACAACGGGCACCTTCACCATTCCGCTGATGAAGCGCGTGGGCTTTTCGGCCGAAAAGTCGGGCGCGGTCGAAGTGGCGTCCTCTGTGAATGGCCAGATCATGCCGCCGGTGATGGGGGCTGCGGCCTTTCTCATGGTGGAATTCGTCGGTATTTCCTACATTGAGGTGATCAAGCACGCCTTCATTCCGGCGGTGATCTCTTACATCTCGCTTCTCTATATTGTGCACCTAGAAGCGTTGAAGCGCGACATGCCCGCATTGGGCGCTGCGGCCAATCTGGGCCGGATGTTCCTCAAGGTTTTCGTGGGCTTTGTGATCTCGGGCGTGGCCTTTACGGCGCTGGTCTATGGCATCAACGCGCTGCGTGACCTTGTGCCGTCGCTCTCGGGCTGGATCATTCTGGCTGCTCTCGTCGCTGCCTATCTGGCGATGGTGCGCGTCGCGGCCAAGAACCCCGATCTGACGCTGGACGATCCCAACAGCAAGGAATTCCACCTGCCGACCGTGGCCGAGGTTTTCCCGACCGGCATCCACTACTTGCTGCCGATCCTCGTCTTGGTCTGGTATCTGATGATCGAGATGCAATCGCCCGGCAAATCCGCCTTTTATGCGGTGATGGCGATGCTGGTGATCATCGTCACGCAACGCCCGTTAAAGGCGATGTTCCGGGGGGAAGACGTGACCGTGGCGGCGCGTGCGGGCTTTGGCGACCTCATCGAGGGGCTGATCGCGGGGGCGCGCAACATGATCGGGATCGGCGTTGCGACGGCTGCGGCGGGCATCATCGTGGCCACTGTGACCAAGACCCCAATTGGCACCGAACTTGCGGGACTCGTCGAGTTTCTCTCGGGGGGGAACCTCTTTATCATGCTGCTTCTGGTCGGGGTATTCTCGCTGATCCTCGGGATGGGATTGCCGACCACAGCGAATTACATCGTGGTCTCGTCGTTGATGGCCTCGGTCGTGGTGTCGCTCGGGGCGCAGGAAGGGCTGATTGTTCCGCTCATCGCGGCGCACCTCTTTGTGTTCTACTTTGGCATCATGGCGGATGTGACGCCGCCCGTGGGGCTTGCGAGTTTTGCCGCAGCGGCGGTTTCGGGGGGCGACCCGATCAAGACCGGGATCACCGCGTTCTTCTACTCGATGCGGACGGCTGCGCTGCCTTTCCTCTTCATCTACAACCCGACCCTGATCCTCTATGGCGTGGATTTGGGCACGACGATCGGGATGCTGCATGCCGTGCTGGTGTTCGTCCTCGCGACCGTGGCGATGCTGCTCTTTGCTGCGGCGACACAAGGATATTTCCTTGCACCCTCGCGCAAGTGGGAAAGTGCAGCGTTGCTTCTGGTGGCGTTCACGCTCTTCGTGCCGGGCTTCTGGCTTGACCGGATTCAGCCGCGTTTCGAGGAAATGCCGCCTGTGCAATTGGCTCAGGCCTTTGACGAGGCGGAACCCGGTGATGCGGTGCGCTTTGTGGTGACGGGCCCCTCTTTTGCGGATGGCACGCCCACCACACTGACCCTGATCCACACGGTTCAGGAAAGCGATCCGCCCAGCGGGCGCGCCGAAGCGGCGGGGCTCATGCTCATCGAGGAGGGCGATCAGCTTTTCATGGACGAGCCGATGTTCGGCACAGCCTTCCAGAAGAAGATGCAGGGCTTTGATTTCTACGGCGAGCCCCGCGTCGAGGTGACGAACCTCCAGCACCCGGCAGACAGAATGCCCAAGCAAATCTTCTGGCTCCCCGCCCTGCTGTTGCTGGGCCTTGTGGTGGTGATGCAGCGCCGCCGCCAGACGAAGCCCGCTTTCTGAGGAGACATCCCATGGCAAAGACCATTCTTCTGCCCATCGACATGAACAATGCGGAAAGCGCGATGAAACCTCTGAGCGAGGCACTGACGCTTTTGGGGGATGGCGGTGTGTTGCATGTGGTGTCGGTCCTGCCGAGCTTTGGCTTTGCTCAGATCACGGCACAACTGCGCAAGGATTACGAAAAGAACATGCTGGTTGAACTTGGGCGGCACCTGGGGGCGTGGGTTTCCCAGCATGTACCGAAAACGATCGACGTTCACCCGCATGTTCTGCATGGCACGATCTATGATGAAATCCTGCGCGCGGCGGAGAAGCTAGACGTTGATCTGATCGTGATGGGCGCGCACCGCCCGGACCTCACCGATTACCTTCTTGGTCCGAACGCCGCGCGCGTGGTGCGGCATTTCAAGAAATCCGTCTATGTCGTCAGGAGTTGAACGATGGCAAACCATATTTTTGGCCGCGCGACCAAGGGCGAGCTGCCCGCCGCTGTTGCGGGGGATGGCTGCTATCTGATCGACGCTCAGGGCAAGCGCTATCTCGATGGGTCGGGCGGGGCCGCGGTGTCCTGCCTCGGTCATTCCAACGCGCGCGTTCGCGCGGCGCTGCATGCGCAGCTTGATCGTTTGGCCTTTGCGCATACGGGCTTTTTCACCTCAGAGGCGGCGGAAACGCTGGCGGACCGTCTGGTGGCGGCTGCGCCAGACGGGATTGACCGGGTGTATCTCGTGTCGGGCGGTTCGGAGGCGGTAGAGGCGGCTCTGAAACTCGCACGCCAGTATTTCATGGAAACCGGCCAGTCGCAGCGACACCATGTGATCGCACGCCGCCAGAGCTATCACGGCAACACATTGGGCGCGCTTGCTGCTGGGGGCAACGCGTGGCGCCGCCAACAATTCGCGCCGCTTCTTGTGGAAACCTCGCATATCGCGCCCTGTTACGAATACCGGGACCGCGCAGAGGGCGAGAATATGGAGGCCTATGGGCTGCGCGTGGCCGAGGAACTGGACGCCGAAATCCAGCGTTTGGGCCCGAAAACCGTGATGGCCTTTGTTGCAGAGCCTGTCGTCGGCGCAACGGCTGGTGCGGTTCCGGCGGTGAACGGGTATTTCAAGCGCATCCGCGAGATTTGTGACCGTCATGGCATCCTCCTCATTCTTGACGAGGTGATGTGCGGGATGGGCCGGACAGGCTATCTCTTTGCCTGCGAGGAAGACGACGTCGCCCCCGACATGATCACCATCGCAAAAGGCCTTGGCGCGGGCTATCAACCGATTGGCGCGCTGCTGGTCCAAGGCAGGATCTATGAGGCGGTTGCGGCGGGGTCTGGGTTCTTTCAGCATGGCCACACCTACATGGGTCACGCGATGGCGGCGGCGGCGGCGAATGCGGTGCTGTCGGAGATCGAAGAGCATGACCTTCTGACGCGCGTGCGCGCGCAAGGCGCAAAGCTCGATTCGGCGCTGCGTGACGCCCTAGGGCAGCACGCGCATGTGGGGGATATTCGCGGTCGCGGCCTCTTTCGGGGTGTGGAACTGGTGGCGGATCGTGAAACCAAAGCGGTCTTTGACCCGGCGCGCAAACTTTACGCCAGGATCAAGGCCGAAGCCTTTGCGGATGGCCTGATCTGCTATCCGATGGGCGGCACGATTGATGGTGTGCACGGCGACCACATCCTGCTTGCTCCGCCCTTCATCATCTCGGACGCCGAGATTGACGAATTGGTGGGCAAGCTTGCGGGTGCCATTGATCGGGCGATTGCCGCATGAGACCGCTGCCCCGGATCATGGTCGCGCCAAATGGCGCGCGATTGACCAAGCAAGACCACCCCGGCCTGCCCGTGACGATCCCCGAAATCGTCACCGCCGTGCGGGACTGTGCGGCGGCGGGTGCGGATGGCGCGCATCTGCATGTGCGCGATGCCGCGCAACGCCATGTGCTTGACGCCGGGCTTTACCGCGAGTTGCTGCGCGAGTTGTCGCAGGTTCTACCGGGGTTCTACGTGCAGATCACCACAGAGGCGAACGGACGTTACACGCCCAACGAGCAGCGCGCCCTTGTCCGCGCGCTCCGCCCCAAGGCCGTATCAATTGCGCTGCGCGAGATCACCGATCAATCGGATGAAACCGTAACGCGAGACTTCTTTGACGAATGCCAAGCCGAAGGCATTTCGGTGCAGCATATCCTCTACGACCAGACCGACATCGCCGAACTGAAAAAGCTGGTCGATCAGGGGGTTGTGCCCGGCGACACTCTCAAGGCGCTGATTGTTCTGGGGCGGTATCTGGACGCGCGACAGACCTCGACGCCAGACGATCTCGTCGCCCCGGCGCGGGCGCTGACCACCGCGTTTCCGGGGGTGGATTGGGCGGTTTGCGCCTTTGGGGCCAAGGAAACGGCCTGCCTCGTGGCCGCGCGCGACATCGGCGGCAAGGCACGCATTGGCTTTGAGAACAACCTTCTGAACAGCAACTTGACCTGCGCCACCACCAATGCAGAGCGCGTGCGCGATCTGGTGGCGCATCTGGGGCCAGAGGCGGCCTGACACCAACGGGGACGATCATGATTTCTCTAGGTTTGCGATATGTCCCGATGCTCTTGGTCGGGGTCGGGCTTCTGACGGCTGTTACCGGTTTCGCGGCCGGGTTTTGGAGTATCGCCCCGGTCTTGGGCTTTGCGGCGCTTTTGGCTTTGGGGCTTTACGACCTGCGCCAAAGCCGGCACGCCATCCTGCGCAATTATCCGATCCTCGGGCACCTGCGCTATTTCTTTGAAACCATCCGCCCGGAACTCCGCCAGTATCTGCTCGAATCCGACGATGAAGAGGTGCCCTTTTCGCGCGAATCCCGCGCAATCGTCTATCAGCGCGCCAAGAACGTCGAAGACAAGCGCCCTTTTGGCACCAAGAAGCGGGTGTATGATGGCGGCTACCAGTGGCTCACACACTCAATCCGACCCAAGAAGATCGAAGACACCGACTTTCGCGTGCGCATCGGCGGGCCGGCGTGCAAGCATCCCTATAATGCCTCGGTCTACAACATCTCGGCCATGAGTTTTGGCGCATTGAGCGCAAATGCCATTCTGGCGCTGAACTTGGGCGCGAAGGCGGGCGGCTTTGCGCATGACACGGGCGAAGGCGGGATCAGCCGCTATCACCGCATGGGCGGGGGCGATCTGATTTTCGAAGTGGGCACCGGCTATTTCGGCTGCCGCACGTCCGAGGGGCAGTTTGACCCCGAGCGGTTCCGTGCCACCGCCGCCGATCCGCAAGTGAAGATGATCGAGATCAAGCTGAGCCAAGGCGCAAAGCCCGGCCAAGGCGGCGTGCTGCCAGCGGCAAAGATCACGCCAGAGATTGCCGAGGCCCGAGGAATCCCGATGGGGGTCGATTGCGTCTCGCCCGCCACCCATTCGGCCTTTTCCACTCCGCTCGAGATGATGGCCTTTATTGCACGGCTGCGCGACTTGTCCGGGGGCAAGCCTGTCGGCTTCAAGCTGTGCATCGGGCACCGCCGCGAATTCATGTGCATTGTTCGCGCCATGCTGGAAACCGATATCACACCGGATTTCATCGTGATTGACGGCAAGGAAGGCGGCACCGGCGCGGCACCGCTCGAGTTTGCCAACCATATGGGGATGCCTCTGGTGGAGGGGCTGACATTTGCCCATAACACCTTGCGCGGCGTTGACCTGCGCGACCGCATCCGTTTGGGAGCGTCGGGCAAGCTCATTCATGCCTTCGACATCGCCCGCACGCTGGCGCTCGGGGCGGATTGGTGCAACTCTGCGCGCGGATTTATGTTTGCGGTGGGATGTATTCAGGCGCAGGCCTGTCACACAAACCATTGCCCCACCGGGGTGGCCACGCAGGACAAGTCACGCCAGAAGGCAATCGTGGTGCCGAACAAGGCGGAACGGGTCTATAATTTCCACAAGAACACCCTCAAGGCGCTTGGCGATATGACGGGGGCTGCGGGTCTTACGCATCCGGGCGGGTTCCTTCCCCGCCATTTGATGATGCGGGTGAATGATCGTGACATGGTCACGGGCGAAGAGGTGAACCCCTATATGCCCGAAGGCTTTCTGCTCCGCGCCGATGACGACCGCTTTGGCTATCTCGAGCGTTGGCGGCGCTCCAGTTCGTCGAGCTTCGAGCCTCTGGATGGCGGGATTTGACCCTGCGCCGCGCCTGAGTTCAATAGTCGGTGTCGCCGATTGCTTTGTGACTGAACCTCGGTTTGTGGCGCAAAGCCTCTGTGCCAAGCCATGGACATCGGCGGTTGTCTTGGTCGGACGGGGTGATGTTTCGCCGTCGAGCTAGGCCGGTTTGCAGCCCTCACCCGAAGAGCAACCTCAGAACAGGGGGAGTGACTGTCCCGGCGGGGAACCGAAACGGCTCAATGTTGCAGGATCTTTGACAGGAAATCCTTGGCGCGGTCACTTTCGGGCGCGTCAAAGAACTCTTGCGTTGGGCGGTCCTCTACGATGGCACCGGCATCCATGAACACGACGCGATCCGCAACCTTGCGCGCAAATCCCATCTCGTGAGTCACCACCATCATGGTCATGCCGTCGTCACGGGCCAGCCCCACCATGACGTCGAGCACCTCCTTGATCATCTCGGGATCGAGCGCCGAAGTCGGCTCGTCGAACAGCATGGCGATCGGGTCCATCGCAAGGGCGCGGGCAATGGCCACGCGCTGCTGCTGACCGCC
>NZ_JAGPVV010000289.1 GCF_018066915.1 Roseovarius sp. | reverse complement strand
AGGACGAAAATCGCCTGAGATCCTCGGGGCAAGCCCGAGGATGACGTCTCCACCACCCCCGTCATCCTTTCCCTTGCCTTGTGCCGCAACGCGCGTATGGTGCGGGCAAAGGAAAGGTGCCGCAGTGCAGCAAGACGACAGCCATATCACCCTCATTACCCCCACGGCCCCGGTTCAGACCCATACCCACGGGGGGCGGGCGAAATGTCTGCAACGCCTTGTGCGGCTCGATCTGCCGGTGCCGCGCACCATTGCCCTGTCGTTCGAGGCGGTGCACCGGATCGCGGCGGGGGAAGTGCCGGATATGGCGCGCTTTCTTGCCCCTTTTGGCGATGCGCCGCTGCTGTGCGTGCGCCCCTCGTCCGAAGACCCTGATTGGGGCGGGCCGGGGGCGGTGCTCAATATCGGCATCAACGACGCGCGCTTTGTCGAACTCTCTGACCGGATCGGCAAAGAGGCCGCGTCGCATATCTATCTGCGCTTTGTGCAGGCCTATGCGATCCATGTGGCGCGGCTTGATCCGGACGTATTCGAGGATGTCTCGCCCGACCCGGTTCTGGGCCTGAGCCAAGCGCTCAAAGCCTATGAGACCGAGGCCGAAGAGGAATTTCCCCAAGACCCTGGCAAGCAACTGACCGAGGTGCTGCGCTCTATGGCGCGCGCTTGGGAGGGCACCACCGCGCGGCTCTTGCGTCAGGCCAAGGGCGCGCCCGCCGATGCAGGGCTGGGCCTTGTGGTGCAGGAATTGGCGCTGGGGCTGGGGCAGGGGGAATGTGGCTCTGGCGTGATGCAACTTGTCAATGGCCAGACCGGCGCGCGCCAGATCATCGGGCGTTACCTCAGTCAAAGTCAGGGCCGCGATGCGCTGAGCAATGGCGCGGATGCGATCTATCTCACCCGCGATCCGCGCGGTCCCTCGCTCGAGGAACTCGCCCCCGATGCCTTTGCCGAAATCCGCGCCTATGCGGAACTCATGCGCGCCCGCCTGCGCGAGGAAATGCAGGCCGAATTCACCATCGAGAATGGCAAGGTCTGGATACTCGACGGGCTGCGCGTGCCCCGTAACGGGCGCGCGGCGGTGGCCATTGCGGTGCGCATGGCCGAGGATGGCATCATCAGCCGCGACGAGGCGCTGATGCGCGTCGAACCGCGCGCGCTCAATGAATTGCTGCACCGGCAGGTTGATCCCAACGCCCCCCGCGATGTGTTGGCGCGTGGCATCGCCGCAAGCCCCGGTGCCGCCACGGGGCGCGTGGTCTTTTCCGCCGCCGAGGCGCAGGCCGGTCATTCGCGTGGCGAGGCCTGTATCCTCGTGCGCCGCGAAACCAGCCCCGAGGATATTCGCGGCATGCACGCGGCGGTGGCCGTGCTGACCGAGCGGGGCGGCATGACCAGCCACGCGGCGGTGATCGGGCGCGGCATCGGTCTGCCTTGCGTTGTGGGCGCCTCGGAAATCCATTTCCAGACCCGGCGCAAGCAGTTGACCATGCCCGATGGCCGCGTCGTCAAGGGGGGCGATGTGATCACCGTCGATGGCACAGGTGGTCTGGTGCTGGCGGGCGAGACGCCGCTGCTTGAGGTCGCGCGCGACGACGCCTTTCAGACGCTGATGAGCTGGGCTGATGATGTGCGCGACATCGCGGTGCGGGCCAATGCCGACACCCCCGCCGATGCGGAGGTTGCGCGCAAGTTTGACGCGCGCGGTATCGGTCTTTGCCGCACGGAGCACATGTTCTTTGATACCGAGCGCCTGACGGTGATGCGTGAGATGATCTTTGCCGATGGCAGCACCGACCGCGCTGCCGTGCTGGAACGGCTCTTGCCGATGCAGCGCGCCGATCTGGCCGATCTCTTTCGGATCATGCAGGGGCTGCCGGTTTGCATCCGCCTGTTTGATCCGCCGTTGCATGAATTCCTGCCCACCGACCGGGCCGGGCATCTGCAACTGGCCGAAGCGCTCGATCTGCCGCTCTCGGATGTGACGCGACGGGTCGAGGCGCTGAGCGAATACAATCCCATGCTGGGGATGCGTGGTGTGCGTCTTGGCATCACCGTGCCGGAAATCTACGACATGCAGGCGCGTGCCATTTTCGAGGCCACGCTCGAAGCCAGCCGCGAGGGCGCGCCCGTGGTGCCCGAAATAATGATCCCGCTGGTCAGCGCCAAGCGCGAGGTGGAATTGGTCAAGACGCGGGTCGATGCGGTGGCCGCCGCTGTGCGCAACGAAACGGGGCGCGATTTTACCTATCGCCTGGGCGTGATGGTCGAGACCCCACGCGCCTGCCTGCGGGCGGGCGAGTTTGCGCCGCTGGTGTCGTTTCTCAGCTTTGGCACCAATGACCTCACGCAGATGACCTATGGCCTCTCGCGCGATGACGCGGGTCGGTTCATGTCTGAATATGTCAAGCAGGGCGTCTACCCCGAAGACCCGTTCCACATGCTCGATGTCGATGGTGTGGGTGAGTTGCTCAAGATCGGGGCCGAGCGCGGACGCGCGGCCAATCCCGAGATCAGCCTGTCGATCTGTGGCGAACATGGCGGCAACCCCGAATCAATCGCCTTTTGCCGCGACGCCGGTTTTACCTATGTCTCTTGCTCGCCGTTCCGCGTTCCTGTGGCGCGACTTGCTGCCGCACAGCTGACCGTCCGCGACAAGATACGGTAGTCAAAGCGGCAGTCCGCGCAAGATCAGACAAAGTCTAGGCGTATTTCGGGACAGAAAAAGCCATCGGCGGGAACCCGCCGGTGGCCCAGGTGGACGGCTGAGCCGATTTTGGCTAGAGGGCGCACATGCCGTGGACCATACGTCCACCCGCCTGGAGACGAGAATGAGACGGATTGCACTCGCTGCGGCACTCGCAGTGCTGGCAGGCCCTGTCATGGCCGACGCCCCCGTGACCCGATTGATGGAACAGGAAATGCGCGCATTGCGTGCGATCTCAGGCGACCGAATGGCGCGCTATCTCAGCAGCCCGGAAACCGACATCAGCTATTCAAGTGCCTGGCTCGACCAGCAAGCCCCGGCCCAAGGTGGCCCCGAGTGGCGCTGTCTGGCAGAGGCGCTCTACTTCGAAGCGCGCGGCGAGAGCGTCAAGGGACAGTTTGCTGTTGCCGAAGTGATCCTCAACCGCGTCGATGATCCCAATTACCCCGATTCCGTCTGCGGCGTGATCCATCAGGGCACCGGCCGCAAATATCAGTGCCAGTTCACCTATACCTGTGATGGCCATGCTGATGTGATCGCCGAGGGCGAAGCGTTCCGGCAAGTGGGCAAGGTGGCCCGTGCCATGGTTGATGGCGCCCCGCGCACCCTGACCAGCGGTGCCACGCATTACCACACCCGCAACGTCAATCCGCGCTGGGCGCGGCAGTTTCCGCGCACCGCTTCGATCGGGGTGCATTATTTCTACCGTCAACCCACGCGTCTGACGTCGAACTGAGGCAGCGCGTAACGAATTCGCCGACTTTCACGACAATCGCGGTTGACTCGGGCGCGGGCGTCGGTAAAAGGCAGGCTTCATGAGATATTCCCGGGTGATCCGATTGCCCGGCGCAGGAGATAACCAATGGCGAAGCCGACGACCATCAAGATCCGTCTGAACTCGACCGCGGGCACGGGCCATTTCTACGTGACCAAAAAGAACGCACGCACCATGACCGAAAAGATGACCGTACGAAAGTACGATCCCGTGGTGCGCAAGCATGTCGAGTACAAGGAAGGCAAGATCAAGTAAGATCCCCTTCCAGACCAGACAGCCAAAGCCGCGCCAACCCGAGCGCGGCTTTTTCCTTTGGGGCGCTCCGGTGGCCGGCGATTTTACCCCGAAGGGTTCTCCGATGTCCGAGGTTCTGATCCGCCCCGTCTTTCCCGCCGATCACGCGGCAATTTCCGATCTTTTGCACGCGGCCTATGCCCGCCAGATGCGCAGCGCCTATCCCGAAACGCTGACGCGCGCCGCGCTGCCGCTCTTGACCCGCCCGGTGCCCTCGCTGCTCTTTGGCGGGCGCTACGTTCTGGCAGAAGCCGGGGATGAGGTGCTGGGCATCGCGGGCTGGAGCGACATCAGCCCGTTTGGCCGCACCTGCCCGCCGGGGCAGGCGCATCTGCGCCATCTGGCCGTTGCCCCTGCGTGGCAGGGGCGGGGGATGGGCCGCCTTCTCATGGCGCATCTCGTTGCCATGGCGGACCGGGCCGGGGTGCGGCACCTGCACTGTCTCTGCCCGCTCAATGCGGTGCCCTTTTGCAGCGCGACAGGCTTTGACATGCTGGGCGAAGTGTTTCTCAGCCTCTCACCCGATGTCAGCCTGCCCGCGGCCCAGATGCGGCGAGACATTGGGCCTCAGCCGGTGCACTGTCCGTTGCCAATAGAGGCTGGTGCGACTCTCTGACCTATGGCAGACTGCCATGCGTCATGCGTGTTTCATTGAGCCTTTTTTCAAAACTGATTGTGGTCGTTGCCCTTAGCTTGGCATTGGCCGGAGTCGGTTTTGCGCATCGCGACCTCAACGCCCGCACGTTCGATCCGGCCTATCTCGCCTTTGTCGCGGCGGGGGGCACGGCGCAGGACCTGTGCGAGGATCACGCGGCCCATGACACAGCGCCGGGTCCGTCGGATCACAGGGGTGCCAGCGGCTGCGAGGCGTGCCGCCTTGTCTATACCCTTGTCGTGCTGGCGATGGTGGAGACCGTGCAGCCTTGGCACGCACCGCGTATCGCCCCCCTTGCTCTTGGCGCGCCCGAAACCCGGACGCAGACCATCGCGCATAGGCTGGCTCAGGTGCGCGCGCCACCGCAGGCGTGATTTTCAAAACCAACTGTTTTTGAAATTCCCCCGGCACCGGGGGTCATCCTGATGGAGTCGTCCATGACGTCGATTGATCCAACCCATGCCCCTGCGCAGGCGCGCACCGGGGTCAACAAATTCTACTTTGCCGCCTGGCGCTGGCATTTCTACGCTGGCCTTTTCGTGATCCCTTTCTTCTGCGTCCTCGCTGTCACCGGCATGATGATGCTGTGGATTTCCTGGGTGGATGGGCGCGATGGCGAACGCACGCCGGTGGTGCCGCGGGAAACCGCCCTTGCTGTCTCGCAACAGGCCGAAGGGGCGCTTGCCGCCATTCCCGGTGGCACGCTCAAGCAATACGTGGCCCCGCGCCGCGATGATCTGGCTGCGATCTTCCGCGTCGATCTGGAGGGCGAGGCCAATATGGTCGTCGTCGATCCCTACACGGCCCAAGTGATCGAGATTTTCCCGCGCCGCTCTGGCTGGTATGATTTCGCCGATGGCGTCCACAGCAACCTGATGCTGGGTGTCACCGGCGACCGCATGCTGGAAATCGCGGCCTCTCTGGGCATGGTGCTGATCGCCACCGGCCTTTATATGTGGTGGCCGCGTGAGGCGGGATGGCGGGCGGCGCTGATCCCGACCTTTGGCCGGGGTCGCGCGCTCTGGCGGTCGCTGCATGGCGTGCTGGGCTTCTGGATTTCTATTGTTCTGGCGTTTTTCCTTGTCTCCGGTCTCGCTTGGGCCGGGATATGGGGGGAAAAGATGGTTCAGGCCTGGAGCCAGTTTCCGGCCGAGAAATGGGATAATGTGCCCCTCTCGGACGATATCCACGCCAGCATGAACCACGACCGCAAAGAGGTGCCTTGGGCGCTCGAACTCACGCCTATGCCGGCCTCTGGCAGCCATGCCGGGCATACGGGTGTCGACACCGAGGCCGGAACCGTGGTCGATATCGACACGCTCGATGCGCTTGCGCGCGAAATCGGCTTTGACGCCCGCTATCAGCTCAACCTGCCCAATGGAGAAACCGGCGTCTGGACCATCAACCGCGATTCCATGAATACGGACGACACCGATCCCACATCGGACCGCACGGTGCATGTGGACCAATACACCGGCAATATCCTCGCCGATGTTCGGTATGAGGATTACTCGCTCGCGGGCAAGGCGATGGCGGTGGGCATCGCGCTCCATGTGGGCACGATGGGTCTCTGGAGCGTGCTGGCAAATACGGTCTTTTGCCTCTCGGTGCTGTTTCTCTGTGTCAGCTCCGTCGTGATGTGGTGGAAACGTCGCCCGGCGGGGGCGGGTGGACGCCTTGCTGCGCCGCCGCTTCCCAAGGATATGCCGATGTGGCAGGGCGCGGTGCTGGTGGGCATCGCGGTCTCGCTGGCCTTTCCGATGGCGGGATTGACGCTGATCACGGTGCTCGCGCTCGATGCGCTTGTGCTCTCGCGCCTGCCGATGCTGCGCCGCCTTGTGAACTGACCGCTGAGGGCAAAATCGCCCTCATCCAAGATCAAACGCCCGCAGAACCCCGCCCCAGTGGCGGGGTTTTGTCGTTATGGTGCTGTGTCGGCGCGAATTCATGGGAATGAGTGGGACGAGCTGGGCAAATCGAGAGATTTGAGCGGGAATCCGCGAATCACACACGGTGCACAGGCCGCATATGGCAAGAAATTGCGCGTGAACTTTGGTGTTTCTTTGCATAGATCATGGGAAATGCCCGTGGATTTGATCCATGATGCCTATATAGTCGGGAAATCGTGGGAAATTTAAAACCCTTCAATATTCACATATTTTGTGATTAGAATTTCACCAAATACAACATAAGGTAGGTATTGAGTGAATTCTGGCACAGAATGTTGTTTTTGCAGGTGCTTGAAAACAATATCATGTGCTGATCTCGTAAAAAATCGTTGCCATGGGACAATTTCCCAGTGTATCAAGATTACACGATGAGGACGGGATCACAGAGGGGCGCCAAGACCCCGAAAACTCCCAAGTCAGGTTTCATACAGGCCCCCGCTTTCATCGAACAAAGAGATCCGGCGCGCGAGCGAGCAGACATCCCCCCAGGTGGCGCGCGCAGTCGGACACCCCGCTCAAGCGGGACGAGGGCGGCGGGTTGATCAGTGGCAGCAGATCAACCCGCCGTTTCGTGTCTCAGGGGTTCGTTTTCAATCTGGGGCAGACATAGGGACCAACGGGACAGTGGGCCGGATTTTCAGAGGTGAGAGCCTCCACAAGGTGGATGGAAAGGGCAGGGTATCAATCCCGGCCCTGTTTCGCCGTGTGATCGAGGCCTCAGACCCGAACTGGACCGACGGTCTCAACCCGGAACTCATCATCGTTTATGGCGACCACCGCCGTCGCTATCTGGAATGCTACACCATCGAGGCGATGCAGGAGGTGGATGCCAAGATCGCAGCCCTGCCGCGCGGCTCGAATGCGCGCAAACATCTGCAACGCCTCTTTCACGGTCAGAGCTTTCCCACCTCGGTCGACGAGACCGGGCGTCTGGTGCTGCCCGCCAAGCTGCGCAAGAAGATCGAACTTGAGGATGAGGCGTTTTTTATCGCCGCCGGGGATACCTTTCAGATCTGGAAGCCCGAGACCTACGAGACCGACGAACTGTCCAAGACCGAGGAATGGCTTGACGAATTCCCCGATGACTTTGACCCGTTGATCCTGCTCGACAATCCGGACGGGGTTTGACCCATGGCCGCTGCCGCCGCCCCCAAACCAACCGCCTCGCATATCCCCGTCCTTTTGCGCCCGCTGATTGCTGCTGTGGCGCCAGTGCAGGGGGTGTGGCTCGATGGCACGCTGGGGGCTGGCGGTTATGCCCGCGCGTTGCTCGAAGCGGGGGCGGAGCAGGTGATCGGCGTTGACCGCGACCCCCTAGCGCATGAGATGGCGCGGGGCTGGGGGGCGGAGTATGGCGACAGGCTGCGCCTTGTCTTGGGCAATTTCGCGCAGATGGATGACTATGCCACCGATCTTGATGGCGTCGTGCTCGATCTTGGTGTGTCCTCGATGCAGCTTGATCAGGCCGAGCGCGGCTTTTCGTTCATGAAAGACGGCCCGCTCGACATGCGCATGAGCCAAGAGGGCCCAAGTGCGGCTGATCTGGTCAACACCGCCGAGGAATCCGATCTGGCGGACATCCTCTATCTCTACGGCGAAGAGCGCGCGAGCAGGCGTATCGCCCGCGCCATCGTCAAGGCACGCGAGCAGGCACCGATTGAAACCACACTGCATCTGGCAGGTCTGATCGAACGCTGCCTGCCGCGCTCCAAACCGGGGCAGGCGCATGCCGCCACCCGCAGTTTTCAGGCGATCCGCATCGCGGTGAATGACGAATACGGCGCGCTTATCGCGGGGCTAGAGGCGGCGGAACGCGCGCTCAAAGAGGGCGGGCAACTGGCGGTCGTGACCTTTCATTCCATCGAGGATCGGATCGTCAAACGCTTTCTTCTGGCGCGTTCGGGCGGGGGCGGCACCGGCAGCCGCCACGCCCCGGAAATCACCCGCGACGCGCCGCAGTTCACCCTCAAATCGCGCAAGGCCATCGGCCCCGATGACGAGGAGTTGGCCGTAAATCCGCGCGCCCGGTCTGCCCGGTTGCGTGTCGCCACGCGCACCGATGCCCCTGCCGGGCGCACCGAGCGCGGCGCTTTGGGGGTCCCCATGTTGAAGGGAGCGAAATGATGCGCAGCATTCTCTATGTTCTGACCGCGCTGGCCGTGATCGGCCTTGCCTTCTGGGCCTACCGCGAGAATTACCGCACCCAAGAGGCACAGGCCAAGGCGCAGGCGCTCCAGAGCGCCATCGGCGAGGCGCGCGCGCGCCTGCGCGTCCTCAACGCCGAATGGGCCTATCTGAACCGGCCGGATCGCCTGATGGATCTGGTGGAATTGAACTATGACAAGCTGGGCCTCTTGCCCCTGCAACCGTATCAGTTTGGCCGCGTGGATCAGGTCTCGTTCCCCAAGCCCGCCGAATTGCCGATCACCAACCCCGTTGATGTGTCCAACATGGAGCAGTTCCCATGATCCGCACGCCGCTGCGCCCGCTTGCACGTATTCTCGAGGCCCGCAACCGGGGCGAAAACCCTGATGCCATCGAACGTGAGAACCTCCGCCTGCGGCACGAGGAAATGCGTGACCGTGCCCGTCGCCGCGCCGAGGGGCGGCTTTTGGTGCTGGCGGGTGTGTTCTTCGTGGCGTTCGGGGTTGTCGGCGGGCGAATGGCGGTGCTCGCGGGCACCGAACCGACCGAGCCTACGACCAGCGTCGCGGGGGCGCAGATTTTCGCGCAGCGCGCCGATATCGTGGACCGCGAGGGGCGTATCCTTGCCACCAATTTCGACACGCATAGCCTCTATGCGCAACCCCAGCAGATGATCGACCCCGAACATGCCGCCGACAGGCTGGTCGAGATTTTTCCCGATCTCGACCGCGCGCGGTTGATCAAGGATTTCACCGGCCCGCGCAAGTTCTTGTGGATCAAGAAGAAACTCAGCCCCGAGCAAAAGCAGGCGGTACATGACATCGGCGAACCGGGCTTGCTCTTTGGTCCGCGCGAAATGCGGCTCTATCCTAATGGGCGGCTGGCCGCGCATGTACTGGGTGGGGCCAGTTTCGGACGTGAAGGCGTGCATGCCGCCGAGCTTGTGGGCGTGGCGGGCATCGAACGGCATCAGGACGCACGGCTGCGCGATCCGGCGCAGGCGCATGAACCTTTGCGGCTCTCGCTTGATCTCAGCGTGCAGGCGGCGATGGAGCGGGTGCTTTTTGGCGGCATGAAGATCATGAACGCCAAGGGCGCGGCGGGCATTCTCATGGATGCCCATACCGGCGAAGTGGTGGCTGTGGCCTCGCTTCCTGATTTTGACCCCAACGACCGCCCCGCGCTGCCCACCTCCGGCAGCCCGAGCGATAGCCCGCTCTTTAACCGCGCGGTGCAGGGCGTTTATGAGCTTGGCAGCACCTTCAAAGTCTTTCCCGTGGCGCAGGCGCTCGATCTGGGTCTGATTAACCCCGAGACCATGATCAACACCAAAAGCCCGATGCAATGGGGCAAGTTCCGCATCCGCGATTTCAAGAATTATGGCCCGGAACTGAGCGCGACCAAGGTGATCGTCAAATCCTCCAACGTCGGCACCGCGCGCATTGCGCTTGAAATCGGGGCCGCAAGGCAGCGCGAATTCCTGGATAAGCTGGGGTTCATCGCGCCCGTGCATCTGGAAATCGCCGAAGCCTCTGGCAGCACGCCGCTTTTGCCCAAGAACTGGTCAGACCTCTCGACCATGACGATTTCCTATGGTCATGGCCTCTCGGTCAGCCCGATGCATCTGGCGGCGGGCTATGCCACGATTGCCAATGGCGGACGGCGCGTGACACCCACGCTCTTGCGTGATCCCACCCGCGCGCCGGGCGAGCGGATCATCTCCGAGAAAACCTCGGCCATCATGCGCGAGATGTTGCGTCATGTCGTCACCGAAGGCACGGCAAGCCTTGGCGAAGTGCCAGGCTATGCGGTAGGCGGCAAG
>NZ_JAGPVV010000284.1 GCF_018066915.1 Roseovarius sp. | reverse complement strand
GTTGCCGGCGGTTGTGACCCAGACGGGCAGCACCTGAGACACCGGGCGCGGTTGGGTCACGACGGCGTGCATCGTGCCATCGGCGCGGGGGAACTCCACCGCCTCGCCGCGCCAGAGGCGGCGCAGATCGCGGATCGCCTCGAACATGGCGGGCTTGTTGCGCGGCGGCGTGTTTTCCGGGCGCAGGATGAAATCGTCAGGGTGCCAGCCGGAGGCAATCGCCAGACCTGCGCGCCCGTTGGTGAGGTTGTCGATGACCGCCCATTCCTCGGCAATGCGCGCGGGATGGTGGAGGGGGGCCACACAGCTTCCGGCGCGCACGGCGATGTTTTGCGTGACCGCCGCGACGGCGGCCCCCGTCACCGAGGGGTTGGGATAGGGGCCCCCAAAGGCGTGAAAATGCCGCTCGGGCGTCCAGACCGCGCAAAAGCCGTGGGTGTCGGCGAATTGCGCGCCTTCGAGCAGGGATTTGTATTTGTCGCGCCCCGAACCATCGTCATTGCCCCAATAGTAGAGGCTGAATTGCATGCCCCGGTCGGACGTGGCCAATTGCCCAGAGGACACCAGTGCGCGGCTTTCGTCGCCGCTGAGGATGAGGGTGTAGCCGCGCGCGAGCGTGTAAAAGAGTTCGAGCACGGAAATGTCGAAATTGAGGCTGGTCACGGCGAGCCAGACGGCATCCGGTTCCGCCGGGATACGGTCATCCATGCCGGCAAAGAAATTGGCGACGTTGCGATGCGTGACCATGACGCCCTTGGGGCGGCCGGTTGAGCCGGAGGTATAGATCACATAGGCCAGATCGTCGGGGCCTGCGCCGCCGTCAACCGCGCTGTCGGGGGCATTGGTGAGGCGCGGATCGGTGTCGAGCGCGAGGGTCTGCGCGGTTGGCGGCAGGGTATCTGCTACGTCAGAGCGGGTGACGACCACGCGCGCGGCGCTGTCGCTGAGGTAGAGCGCCAGACGGTCGGCGGGATAGGCCGGGTCCATCGGCACATAGGCCCCGCCTGCCTTCCAGATGCCCAAGGCGGCGGCGATCATATCGGCAGAGCGCGGCAGGCAGAGACCCACCAGCACGCCGGGGCCGACGCCCATCTGTCGCAGCACATGGGCGATGCGGTTGGCGCGGGTGTCTAGGGCGGCATAGGTGAGGGTTTCGGCCTCGAACACCACGGCGCGGGCATGGGGCGTCTTGGCGATCTGTGTGGCGATCAGGCGGTGCAGGGGGCGGGCGTCATAGGGGGTATCGGTGCGGTTCCACGCGTCGACGACCATGCGGCGCTCGGCCTCGGGCAGGGGGGCGGTGTCGCCGCGCGCCACGGCCTCAACCCGCCGCGCGAGAAGGTCGGCCATGGCGGGCGAAAGGCGTGCGGCGTCATAGACGAGTGTGGGGGTGTCGGAGAGGTCGATGGTCAGCGCCGTGCCGGGAATAAGGCCGCGCCCCGCGACACGCAGCCCGATATGCGGGGTCTGCGCGGCCTCAAGGGCCGGGTCACGGGCGAAGAGATCGAGCGCGAAGGCCCCGCGCGCTTCGGCCTCGGGGATGCTTTGGGCCAGGTTCGGGACGGCGACCGGCACCCAAGGGCAGACATGGCCGGGGACAAGTGCCGCCTCGACCGCCGCCCCGGCATAGGCGATATGCGTGGCCTCATCGCCGCCCAGACGCGCGGCCCAGAGGCCGATCGCGTCGAGCGCATCGGCGGGCAGATCAAGCGTGCGGCGCTCTTCAACGCCTGCGCCGCTGCCCAGTGGCAAGGTGATGGGGCGCAGGGCGCGCAGGTTGCGACGCCAATAGCCGTCTTGGGACGCAAGGTTTGTCAGCAGGTCGGTGACGGGATGAGTGGTCAGGACCGACCCCACGGCGACGCCCGCGAGAGGGGCCGCGCCACCCTCGGGCCCGGTCAACGCACTGAGCCGTAACGCACCCGCACCTGTGGCCACGGTGAGGCGTGTGGCCTCGACGCTGAGGACCACACCCGGTGCGCCGCTGCCCGGCACCACCTCGGCCCGGCCTACGAGCAGCACACGGTCGCCCGCGATGATCCGCGCCCGGTTGAGCGGGTTGGCATAGCCGCCGTGATCAAGCGCGCGCACCAGCCGTGCCAGAACCTCGGCGGGTTGGGTGAAATCGAGGCAGAGCCCCTCGGGGCGCTGGTCACGGGCGAAATAGCTGCGCGCGCCGAGGTCTTGGGTCTGTGCCGTCACGGCGCCCTGTTCGAGGGCGGTGATCACATCGGGAAAGCTGTCGAGCGCCGCTGCGTAGCATTTGGCGTTGAGGGTAAAGGCGGTTTCATCCCCCGAAATATCCAGCATGCGCTGAGTGATGATGCGCCCTTCGTCCACCCCACCTTCGATCAGGTGCCAAGTGATGCCATGCTGCGCCTCGCCGTTCAGAATGGCCCAGACCGGCGCATTGAGACCGGCGTAGCGCGGCAGCGGGCCATCGTGGAAATTGACCGCGCCGCGCGTGGCGCGCGCCAGCACGGTTTGCGGCAGCAGGTCGAGATTGGCGATGGACAAGAGCCAGTCGCACGTGAGTTCGCCCAACCGCTCGGCCAGACCCGGACCGGGCGAAACGACGCGCAGGCCTTTGGCCTCGGCCCAAGCCGCCACATCGGCATGGCGGGTGATCACCGCCTTGATGCCGTGCCCGCGCGCGAGCCAGGTCTCGCCACACTGAAGGGCGAGGGATTCGTTGCCGATCAAGAGGGCCTGCATCATGGCTTGATCCTTTTTTGCCGGTTCAGCGCCGCGCCAAGATCGCCCAGCACCAGATCGCGCAGGAAATAGGGTGGGCTGCCTGCACCCTTGCGCCGCAGGAGCCGCCAGAGCGTGCCAAGCCCGGCACCCAGCAGATGCGCCAGCGTGACAAGGGCGAGATAGGCGGCACCGTGGTTCTTGGTGAAATAATACCGGCGCGAGGCGAACCAATAGGCGGGCACGCGGCCCCATCTCTTCATCCCCGTGCTGACCGATCCGATATGTTCGACCCGGCTATCTGTGACGAAATCGGTGTGCCAGCCCGCGCGCGCGGCGCGCAGGCAGAGGTCGGTTTCCTCGAAATAGAGAAAGAACCGTTCGTCAAAGCCACCGATTTGATCAAGCACGTCTTGGCGGATCATCAGGCTGGCCCCGGCCAGCCAATCGACGGTTTGCGTGGTCTGGGGCACGGGCAGAGGCACGGTATGGGCGTGCAAGAGGCGGCTGATCGGGCCGATCCGCGCCGCCCCTTCGAACTCGCCCAAGATCGAGGGAAAGCGGAAGCAGGTGACATGGGCCGCGCCATCGGGACCGTGGATATAGCTGCCTGCGAGGCCGGTTTTGGGATGGGTTTCGAGATGAGCCACAAGTGCTGCAATGGCCTCCGGGGCGGGAAAGGCATCGGAATTGAGGATATAGACGTAATTGGGGCGCGCGCCGTCGCTAAGACCAGCGCGCATGCCTGCGTTATTGCCCGCGCCAAAGCCGCCGTTATGGCCGGATTGCACCACGCGCACGCGGTCCCAATCGGCAACGCCGGCCTGCATCTCCTCGAATGAGCCATCGCCGGAATCGTTGTCCACCAGCACGATCTCGCCCGCGATGCCCTGCATGGCGCGGCGGGCGGCATCCGCTGCCTTGAGGCTCATGTCAGGCGTGCGCCAGTTGAGGACGATGGTGAGGACGCGGGGAACGGTCATTCTGCGGCCTCGCGGTGATCGGGCATGGTTTGTGCCACTTCTGCCGCCTCGATCACCCGGCGCAGGCGCGCGGCCAAGACCCGCACATTGGGCTCCAACACCATGGAATCATGGGTGCCGGGCACCTCTGTCACCTGCACCTGCGGGGCAAAGCCCGCCCAGTCATTGTCAGGCATCACATAGGCACGCTCGCTGCTGACCCAACGGCCATTGGAAACCTGCCATTTGCCAACCAGCGGCGGGCGGAAGAGGTGCAGCGCGCCTGCCCATGGGCGCACCTGATACTTGGCGATGGCGCGGTAGAACGCGGCCTCTATGGCGCTGTCGTGGAATTGGTGCGTGTCGGTCACGGCCTCGGGCTTGGGCTGGCGTTTGGTGATTTCCCATGCGAGCCTGCGCGCCGCCCACCGCAGAGGATAGAGCGGGCCGCCGGCCTTGAGTTCCTGCCATTGGATCATCAGCCGGTCGCGGCGCGAGAGCGGGCGGCGCTGGGGCAGCGGCGTGTCGAGCATCACGATCAGCGCCACCTCTTCGCCCGCCGTGCGCAATTGCTGCGCCATCTCATAGGCGGTGATGCCGCCGCCAGAAAAGCCACCCAAGAGATAGGGGCCGTGCGGCTGCACCTGCCGCAGTTCGGCGATCATGTCGGCTGCGGCCTCGGTCAGATCGTCATGGGGGGCGGCCCCACCATAGAGGCCACGCGCCTGAAGCCCGTAAAAGGGCCGATCCTCGCCCAAGAGATGCGCCAGATGGCGCAGGTTCAGCACATTGCCGAACATGCCCGCGACAAGGAAGAAGGGCGTTTTCGGCCCGCCTTCGCCCCGGTGCATCGGCACCAGATGGGTAAAACGGCGCTGCGGTTCCGCGGGGGCGGGCGCGTCCTCTCCCGCCTCCTGCGGCCCGATTTGCGCCTCGATCAGCGCGGCGCAGGCGCGGATGGTGGGGGCCTCGAAGAGGATCGAAATGGGCAGATCGACGCGATACGCCTTGCGGATCATGCCAAAGAGGCGGACGGCGATGAGGGAATGACCGCCAAGATCAAAGAAGGAATCCTCGGCGCCGACCTGCTCCAGCCCCAGAAGGTCAGACCAGAAGCCCGCAAGCCGGGTCTCGATCTCTCCCTCGGGGGCTGTGAAATCGCTGTCGAGATCGGGGCGTTCAAAGCGTTGTCCGTTGCTCTCAGGTGCCTGCGCGCCCGCCTCTGCCTGCGCGATGAGCGTGGGCAGGTCGAGCGAGGAAACAAGGATTTGCGGCGCGGATTGCGCCAAGGCACGGCGAAAGGCCTCGGCCCCCTCAGTGGGGCGGATGCCTTCGCGCAAGGCGTGGCGCAGGCGCTCTTCGGCGGGGCTTGCGGGGGCGCTCTCGGTCTGGCCCTCGAAGCGGATTTCGCTGGCGCGTGGTGGGGTCAGGGTGAGGCCGCCCACCTGTTTGCGGATGGCGAAATCGGTGATTTCGATCAGCACCCGGCCTGCAGCATCGCAAAGCGTGATGTCAAAGCGCGCGGTTTCATCGCTTGCGCGGTTGTCGGCGGCATTGCGGACATGAGACCAGACCTCGGCCCCCAAGGGCCCGTGGACGCTGAGCGACCCGTAGGACATGGGCACCCAGAGATCGGACCCGTCATAGCCCGCAATCAGCCCCATGGCCCAGCC
>NZ_JAGPVV010000282.1 GCF_018066915.1 Roseovarius sp. | reverse complement strand
TGCGTCCAGCTTGGCCCCTGATTGCGGGCGCGAATGTCGATGAAGGTGGCGTCATAGGGCCAGACCAGCGGGCCAAGGAACACCGCTGCGATAATGAGGATCAGAACGACACTGCCAATGAGGGCGCCCCGGTGGCTGCGGAACTGATCCCAGACGTCGCGCCACTGGCTGCGCGGCGGGGCTGTCGGGCCGGTGTCGGCGAGGGCCGCGATGGGTTTCGGGGTTTCAGTCATAGCGAATCCTCGGGTCGAACACGCCATAGAGCACGTCGGCGACGATGTTGAAAAAGACGATCAGCACCGCAATCATGAAGGTCACGGTCTGCACCATCGGCAGGTCGTTGGCCTCGATCGCGGTGATCAGAAGCTGGCCCAGCCCGTTCACCTTGAAAATCTGTTCGGTGATGATCGCGCCGCCAAAGATCGAGGGCACGCCGAGCGCGATTACCGTGATCACCGGGATCATCGAGTTGCGCAGCACATGCACCATGACCACCGACCATTCCGACAGCCCCTTGGCGCGGGCGGTGCGCACGTAATCCTGATTGAGGTTGTCCAGCATCGAGGCGCGCATGAAGCGGCTGATCTGCGCCGTGGTCTGCAGGGCGAGCACCATCACCGGCATGACCATCTGCATCAATTGCAGCTTGAACGTCTGCCAGTCCACGACCACCAGCGTGGTGTCATAGATCGAGGGCAGCCAGCCCAGTTGCACCGAAAAGATCACGATCACCAGCACGCCGGAAAAGAACGGCGGGACCGAATAGCCGACCATGGTGACAAAGGTGCCGGTCTGGTCGAACACGGAATATTGCCGATAGGCGGAATAGATGCCGATGGGCAGGGCAATCAGGATGCCCACCACATAGGACATCGCCACCACCCAGAGGGTTTGCGGCATGCGCTGAACGATCACATCCATCACCGGTGAACGGAATTGCCAACTGAGCACGCGCTGCTGGCCTTCGGCCAAAGCGGTGCCAAACAGCCAGTCGATCAACATCATCGGCTCGACCACAAAGAACTGCCACATCCATTTCAGGAAGCGAATATGCGTGGGCTCGCCCAGACCGAGGGCCAGGCGCATCTTTTCCTTGACGTCGGGCGGCACGGTCAGGGGCACCTGTGCCATGGGATCGCCGGGCGCCAATTCGAGCAGGAGAAAGATCACGAGGCTGATGAACAGCAGCGTCGGGATCGCGAGGACGAACCTTCGGATCGTATAGGTCAGCATGCGCGGCGCCTTTTACGGGTCGTTCTTATTGGTGTCTGACAGGCAAGGCACCGCCCCGGAGATGCTCCGGGGCGGCCGTTCCGGATCAGATCACTTAATCCGGAACCAGTCCGCGGCGTTCCAAAGCTCGGTATCCCAGGTGTTCAGCTCGACCCCGCCCAGCGTGTTGGAGCGCGCCGAGACGCGGCCCCGGTCCACCAGCGGCACGATGGTGTAGCTGTCCTTGGTCAGCATGTCGTTGAGTTTCCGGGCAATGTCGCCGCGCTTTTCCAACTCTGCGGTGCGGCCCAGTTCCTTGACCAATTCGTCATAGGCCGGATCGCAGAAGCGGTTGATATTCTCGCCCTGCCACTGGGTTTCGGGGCGCGGGGCCTTTTCACAGGTATAGCCCGCCAGATAGCTCTGCGGATCGGTGCCATCGAAGTTGTTGGCATACATTTCCACATCGGCGTAGAATTTGGGGAAGGTGTCGGGGCTGCCCGGATCGCTGCCAAAAAACACCGAAGCCGAGATATTGCGCAACTCGGTTTCAACCCCGATTTCCGACCACCACTGTTTGATCAGCGCCTGAAAATCCTGCCGCACGGCATTGGTCGAGGTCTGATAGAGCAGCGAGAGCTTCTTGCCGTCCTTTTCGCGGATGCCGCCGGCACCCACGGTCCAGCCTGCCTCTTCCAAGAGCGCCTTGGCCCCTTCGATGTCCTGCGTCAGGCAGTCGGTGTTGTCGGAGGCAAAGATTTCGGGGGCTGGTACGAGATTGCAGGTCGGACGACCGGCCTTGCCATAGCCGATTTCGGTCAGCAATTCGCGGTCAATCGCCATCGAGAGCGCCTTGCGCACGCGCATGTCGGTCAGGATCGGGTGCGGATGCTTGGCGGTTGCGCGCTCGCCTTCGGGCAGGTCGGGCGAGGGATCGGTCATGTTCATCTCGATCCGCTCGACCAGCGTGCCAAAGGCCGACATGGCCACGCCCTTGCCTGCCGCCTCCATATTGGCGATCACGTCGGGGGCGAGTTGCAGGTTCCACGCATAGTCGAATTCGCCGGTTTCGAGCACCGCACGGCCCGCCGCCGTGGCATCGCCGCCGCCCTTGAAGGTCATGGTGGCAAAGCGCGGCTTGGCCGGGTCGCGGTAATTGGGGTTGGCCGAGAGTGAGATCACGTCATTGGGGCGGAATTCATCCACCTTGAAGGGGCCGGTGCCGATGGGCGAGAAATTGGCATCGGTGCATTCCTGCGCCTTGGCCCCCAGACAATTGGCGAATTGCGCCGCCTGAATGATCGGGGCCTGCCCGCCCATGAAGGGACCATAGGGCACCGGGGTGGGCTGTGAGAAGTTCACCTTGACCGTCAGATCGTCGATCACCTCGACCGATTCCACGCCCTCATATTTGCCAAGCTGGGCGCAGCCGCCTTCGGGGTGCATGCAGTATTCGGCGGTGAATTTCACGTCATTTGCGGTAAAGGGCGTGCCATCCGACCATGTGATGCCCGGCTTGATCTTCCATGTGATGGAGGTGAGATCCTCGGACACGCCACCATTGGCGACGGTGGGGATTTCTTCGGCCAGATAGGGGATCATCTCGCCTTTGGTGTTGTAGCGGCCCAAGGGTTCGATCACGAGGCTGGCGGCCTCTACCTCTTTGGTGCCGCCCGAGAGATAGGGGTTCATGATGGACGGCGCTTGCCAGTAGATCAGGTTCACATGGCCATCCGCGCCGCGCTCGGCCATCGCCACAGAGGCGAGGCTGGTGGCGGCGGTAGCGCCAAGCAAGAGAGATTTCAGGGTCATGGCTTTGGTCTTCCTCCGGTGTTGGACAGCGATTTTTGTGCCGTCTCATTCGTTTATCCGCGGCGCGTTAGGCTTGGCCGGGCGCATGCCGTGTCGGGTGCGGGTGGCCCACAACCCTGACTGGCATGGGCATCTCAGACCGGATCAGAATAAAATGCAAGCATTCCATTTGCGCGATGGGTCAACATCGCGTGCTCCGTGCGGCGTTGTTTGACAGGGACGCGCGAAAGTGAGTAGCGTTTAGGCATGATCCCCTGATTGCAGAGGCCGCGCCCATGCTGGATACCCCGATTGTCCGGATCGAGAATCTCCGGGTCGAATTCGAGACGCGGGATGGGCCGGTCGTCGGGGTCGAGGATGTGTCCTTTGGCGTGAACCCCGGCGAGACGGTCTGTGTCGTGGGCGAGAGCGGATCGGGCAAATCGGTGTCGTCGCTGTCGCTGATGCGGCTGATTGACTACGGCGGCGGTGCGATCACCGGCGGGCGAATCCTGTTTGACCGCAAAGAGGGCGGCACGGTTGATCTGGCCCAGACGGATCAGAGCCTGATGCGCACGATCCGGGGCAATGAGATCGGCATGATCTTTCAAGAGCCGATGACCGCGCTCAACCCGGTCTTTACCGTGGAGCGACAATTGTCCGAGGGGCTGCGCGTGCATCGCGGCCTCGACAAGGCGGCGGCACGGGCGCAGGCGCTCGAGCTTTTGCGCGAGGTGCGGATTCCAGAGCCGGAGCGCCGGTTGCAGCAATATCCGCATGAATTGTCGGGCGGGATGCGGCAGCGGGTGGTGATCGCCATGGCGCTGGCCTGCAAGCCGCGCCTGCTTATTGCGGACGAACCGACGACCGCGCTCGACGTGACCATTCAGGCCGAGATTCTGGCGCTGATTGACAGGCTCAAGCGCGAGACCGGCACGGCGGTGATTTTCATCACGCATGACATGGCGGTCGTGGCACAGATGGCCGACCGGGTGGTCGTGATGTTTCGCGGCACCAAGGTCGAAGAAGGGCCGGTCGAGCAGATTTTCGAGGCCCCGACCCATGATTACACCAAGGCGCTGCTCGCGGCAGTGCCCAAGCTGGGCGAGATGCGCGGCAAGGCCTATCCGGAACCCATGCGCCTCTTGGGGTCGGACGCCCATGAGGTCAAGCCGATCAAAGGGCAGGATCAAGAGCTGTTGCGTGTCAAAGGCCTGACCACGCGGTTTCCGGTCAAGGGCGGGTTCTTTCGCCGAACACTGGCCAATGTGCATGCGGTCGAAGACCTGTCTTTTACCCTGCAAAAGGGCCGCACGCTCAGCCTTGTGGGGGAATCGGGCTGTGGCAAATCCACCGCTGGCCGCTCGATCCTGCGGTTGATCGAGCCGATGGCGGGCGAGGTGGTGCTCGATGGCGTCGATATCATGGCGCTTGGGCCCGCCGATCTGCGCCGCGCCCGCGTGGATATGCAGATGGTCTTTCAAGACCCGTTCGCCAGCCTCAATCCACAGATGAAGCTGGCGGCGCAGGTGGCGGAACCGATGAAGAATTACGGGCTGGTGTCAGGGTCCGAGATCGAGGACCGGGTGGCGATGCTCTTTGACCGGGTGGAATTGCCGCGCTCTTTTCTGCGGCGGTTTCCGCATGAGTTGAGCGGCGGACAGCGGCAGCGGGTGGCGATTGCCCGCGCGCTGGCGCTCAACCCCAAGCTCATTGTCGCGGATGAGGCGGTGAGTGCATTGGATGTGAGCGTGCAGGCGCAGGTGCTCAACCTGATGATGGAATTGCAAGCAGATCTGGGGCTGAGTTACGTCTTTATCAGTCATGACATGGCCGTGGTCGAACGGGTGAGCCATGATGTCGGCGTCATGTATCTGGGCCGGATCGTGGAGCGGGGGCCGCGCGCGGCGGTGTTCGAGAACCCGCAGCATCCCTATACGCAGGCCTTGATGAAGGCGGTGCCGATTGCCGATCCACGGCGGCGGAAATCCGAAAAGGACCTGAATTTCAAGCCGATCCCCTCGCCCATCCACCGGGTCGGCTATGAGCCGGGGCCGTCGGTTTACCGAGAAGTCGATCCGGGGCATTTTGTACTGACCTCGGACAGCGGGTATTGAGCATGGCCGAGCGTTTGACGCCGTTCGAGATCATGGAACGGCTTGTTGCGTTTCCCACTGTCAGCCGCGACAGCAATCTGCCCTTGGTGGATTGGGTCGAGGCGTATCTGGACAGTCACGGGATAGAATCGCATCGCTATTATGACGAGACCGGCGAGAAGGCGGCGATTTTCGCCCATGTCGGGCCTCAGGTGGCGGGCGGTGTCGTCCTCTCCGGTCATACCGATGTGGTGCCGGTGGATGGGCAGCCCTGGAGCAGCGATCCCTATACCGTGGTCGAGCGCGACGGCAGATATTACGGGCGCGGCTGCTGCGATATGAAAGGGTTTGACGCGCTGGCGATCTGGGCGCTGGTCGAGGCGCATCATTCGGGCGTGGCGCGGCCCCTGCAACTGGCGCTGAGTTATGACGAAGAGGTGGGATGTCTCGGGGCGCCGCCGATGATTGCGGCGATGCAGGGTGTCGTGCCGCGCGCGGATCTGGCGATTATCGGCGAGCCGTCGATGATGCAGGCGGTCACGGGCCACAAGGGCGGGATTGGCTATGAGGTGCATGTGGTGGGCTACGAGGTGCATAGCTCGATCCTGCATCTGGGCGTCAATGCGATCATGTCCGCTGCCCCGCTGATCGACTGGGCCAATGCCCGCAATGCCGAGAACCGGGCGAAAGAGCCAACAGACCTTGCCGCGATGTTCGATCCGCCTTGGACCACGCTGCATGTGGGGCAGATTTCGGGCGGCACCGCGCATAACATCACCGCCAAGGATTGCCGCTTTGGCATGGATTTCCGGGTGGTGCCGGGCGAGGATGCCGAAGGATGGGGGCGGCTCTTTGAGGCGCGGGTGGCCGAGGCAGAGGCCGAGATGCAGGCCGTGCGCCCCGAGGCGCGGATTGACCTGCGCCCAAGGTTCCGCGTGCCGGGTCTGCAACCCGAAGAGGCGGGCGCGGCGGAGAGCCTCGTGCGCCAGATCACCGGCGACAATGGCCGCCACGTGGTCAGCTACGGCACCGAGGCGGGGCAATTCCAAGAGGCGGGCTATTCCGCCGTGATCTGCGGCCCCGGCGACATAGCCCAAGCGCACCAGCCCGATGAATATATCACCGTGGCACAATTCAACGCAGGCCATGATTTCATGCGCGCGCTCTTGGGGCGGTTGCAGGGGTGAAGGCCCCCTGCCCCTTGCCCCGCCTC
>NZ_JAGPVV010000269.1 GCF_018066915.1 Roseovarius sp. | reverse complement strand
CTGACCCCGGCGCAGGCGATGTATCACTTCCTGTCGGGCTTCACCTCCAAAATGGCGGGCACCGAGCGCGGCATTACCGAGCCGCAGCCGGTGTTCTCCACCTGTTTTGGTGCCCCCTTCATGCCGCGCCGCCCCGAAGTGTACGGCAGCCTCTTGCGTGAAAAGATCGCCAAGCATGGCGCAACCTGCTGGCTGGTCAATACCGGCTGGACCGGCGGCGCGTTCGGCACCGGATCGCGGATGCCGATCAAGGCCACGCGCGCGCTCTTGACCGCCGCCCTTGATGGATCGTTGAACGAGGTCGAGTTCCGCAAGGACCCGAATTTCGGCTTTGACGTGCCCGTGGCCGTGCCCGGCGTGGCCGAGGTGCTGCTTGATCCCCGCCGCACCTGGCCCGATCCCGCCGCCTATGATGCACAGGCGGCCAAGCTGGTGCAGATGTTCGCCGACAATTTCGCGCAATATGTCCCCTTCATCGACGAGGATGTGCGCGCGGCGTCGCTGGGCTAAGACGCAGGCCAGATCACAACAAACCCTCGCCTTGACCGGCGGGGGTTTTTCTTTGGGCGCAATTCGCCGCTCCCATGTCGAATTTCCGATTTCCTTCCCCTTGCTCTGCGGTTAGCGTCCCGCCAAAGCATACCGACAGGAGACCGAGACATGAGCCAGTTCGAGAAAAAGCTTGCCGAAATGGGCGTGACCCTGCCCGAGGCCCCCGCCCCCGCGGCCAATTACGTGCCCTATGTGCTGGCCGGTGACATGCTCTTTGTCTCGGGCCAGATTGCCAAGGAGGGCGACACGCTCTTGACCGGCAAACTTGGTGCCGATCTCGACGTGGCAGACGGGGCCAAGGCGGCGCGCGCCTGCGCGATTGCCCTTCTGGCGCAGGTCAAGGCGGCCTGTGGCGGTGATCTCGACCGGCTGGTGCGGGTGGTTAAACTGACCGGGTTTGTCAACTCCACCGCCGATTTTACCCAGCAACCCGCCGTGATCAACGGCGCGTCGGATTTCCTTGGCGAAGCCTTGGGCGACACCGGCAAACACGCCCGCGCCGCCGTATCCGCCCCCTCGCTGCCCTTTGGCGTGGCGGTGGAAATCGACGGGGTGTTCCAGATCAAATGAGCACGCTGCCCGACGGCTTTCGCCGCATCCCCCTTGCCCATCGGGGCCTGCATGACGTGACCGCAGGCCGCCCCGAAAATTCGCGCGCGGGCATCGCGGCGGCCATCGCAGCGGGCTACGGGATCGAGATTGACCTGCAACTCAGCCGCGACAACCGCGCGATGGTGTTTCACGACTATGACCTCGGTCGCCTCACCCCGGAAAAGGGCGCGGTGCGGCAACGCGATGCCGCAGACCTCGCGCAGATCCCGCTCTTGGGGGGCGATGAGGGGATACCCGACCTGCCCGCGATCCTGACCCTTGTCGCAGGCCGTGTGCCGCTCTTGATCGAACTCAAGGATCAGCAGGGGCAAATGGGCGCAAGCTGCGGCACGCTCGAGGCCGCCGCCGCCGCCGCCCTTGCGGGCTATGCGGGCCCCGTGGCGATCATGTCCTTCAACCCGGATATGGTGGCGCAGATGGCCAAACTCGCCCCCGCTACGCCACGCGGCATCGTCACCTGCGCCTACACGCCCGAGGATTGGCCGCTCTTGCGCGCCGAGACCCGCGCGCGCCTGCGCGACATTCCCGATTATGACGCGACCGGTGCCTGCTTTGTCAGCCATGACATCGACGATCTGAACGCCCCCCGCCTTGACGCCTTGCGCGCCCAAGGGGCCGCGATCCTCTGCTGGACCGTGCGCAGCCGAGAGGCCGAGGCCGAGGCCCGCAAACGCGCCGACAATATCACCTTCGAGGGCTATTTACCCGATCACCCGGCTTGATCCGCACGCCGCGCGACCCAAGTACACCGCCGGGGCAAAAGGGGCCGTCAGCGCCGATGACGCAAGGTCAGATCACCATCACCCTGCATGACCGCCTGTCCGACATCGGGCAGGCCGATTGGGATGCCTGCGCCTGCACCGAGACTGCGACGGGCCGCCCCGACGATCCCTTCACCACCTTCCGTTTTCTCAAGGCGCTGGAGGAGAGCCGCTCGGTCGGCACCGGCAGCGGCTGGCAACCGCATTACCTGAGCGCAGAACAGGGTGGCCAGATCATCGCCGTGGCCCCGCTCTACCTCAAATCCCATTCTCAGGGCGAGTACATCTTTGATCACAACTGGGCACATGCCTATGAGCGGGCGGGCGGGCGCTATTACCCGAAATTCCAGATCGCTGTGCCCTTTACCCCCGCCACAGGCCGCCGTCTGCTGACCCGTCCGGGGTTCGAGGCGGTGGGGCGGGAGGCGCTCATAGAGGGCGCGCGCGACGTGGCGCTGCGCAATGGGCTCTCGTCGCTCCACATCACCTTTTGCACCGAGGAAGAAGCCGAGGCGGGGGCCGCCCTTGGCCTCATGCCCCGGCGCACCCAGCAATATCACTGGGTCAATCGCGGCTATGCCGATTTTGATGGCTTCCTGGCCGATCTGTCATCGCGCAAGCGCAAGGCGATCCGCAAGGAACGCGCCCGCGCAGCGGATTTCGGCGGCGAGATTGTCACCCTCACCGGCAATCAGATCCAGCCCGAGCATTGGGATGCGGTCTGGGCCTTTTATCAGGACACCGGCGCGCGCAAATGGGGCACGCCCTATCTCACCCGTGCGTTTTTCACCCGCGCGCATGAGACCCTGCGCGATGACATCCTCCTTATCCTCGCACTGAAGGGGGGGCGGCCCGTGGCGGGGGCCATGAACCTGATCGGCGCATCGGCGCTTTATGGCCGGTATTGGGGCTGTATCGAGGATCACCCCTGCCTCCATTTCGAACTCTGCTATTACCGGGCGATCGAGTTTGCGATTGCCCAAGGGTTGCAAAGGGTAGAGGCTGGCGCGCAGGGCGAACACAAGCTGGCGCGCGGCTATCTGCCGGTGCCCACGCATTCGCTGCATTGGCTGCGCGATCCGGGCTTTGCCGAGGCGGTGGCGCAGTATCTCAAGGCCGAACGCGCCGCCGTTGACGAGGATATCACCATCCTCACCAGCTATGGGCCGTTTCGCAAGACGTCAGAGGAGGATCACGAATGACCGAAAAACTCAGCGACACTGCCCGCAAGACCACGCTGGCCCCGCTGCTGGAGAACGGCTGGGCCATGGTCGAGGGGCGCGACGCCATCACCAAGACCTATAAATTCGCCGATTTTCCCGAGGCCATGGGCTTTATGACCCGCGCCGCGATCTGGGCCGAAAAATGGAACCACCACCCGGAATGGTTCAACGTCTACTCCAAGGTCGAGGTCACGCTGACCACGCATGACGTCGATGGCCTCAGCAGCCTTGACGTGAAACTCGCGCGCAAATTCGACGGGTTGGCGGGCTGATCCCGGAAACGAAAACGCCCCGGCGATTGGGCCGGGGCGTTTGATATTGAGTATATGCGCCGCGTCAGTGCTTGCGCAGCTTGCGGATCGCTTCGAGTTCCGACGCGCTGATGCCGGTGTTGCGGGCGATGCTGTCGGGCTTTTGGCCAAAGCGGGCCATGTCGATCGCCTGTTCGATCATCCGGTCACTGACCAGCCAATCAAAATCGCGGCGCATTTCGTCCATGCGGTCGGCGATGCTCATCAGCGAGGCCTCGTCGCTCAGACCCAGCTTGTGGCCCAGACGGCGCGCGATATGGTCCATTTCGCTTTCGCTCATGTGAAACATCCGGCCGCTCAGATGCGCCAGCATACGGGCCATCCGGATCGACACCGCGAGGATCAGCGGCAGGGCAATCATGCAAAGCACCGCGAGCGCGTAGAGGGTAATTTCAAAGTAAGTCATGCTCTGCCTCGTCTCAGCGCGTCATTGCGCTGTAGTCTTGAAAAATACTGTCCGCGATGCGCTTGGCATCCACCGGATAGTTGCCGTTGGCGACAGCGTCCTTGATCCGCGAGACGCGCGCGGCGTCAAAGGGCGGACCTTGATCGACCATCTTTTCGATCACCCCGACCGAGGCCGAGGAGCTGAGCTTGACGGAATCGACCGAACTCACAGGCTTGTGGGCCTTGGCACCACTGGCACCGCCCGCAGCACCTTCGGTCGAGACCGGCATAAGCCGCGGTCGCGCGGCGTGGGAAGAATTGACTGAATCGACCATCTGATCTCTCCGGTGAGGCGCCATTGTTGCGCTGTTCTTGGAGTGAAAAACGGCAGGTGCTCACCGAATGTTAGGACGCACCGTCACTTTGTTGCGGCCCGTCACGGTAACATGCACCACTTCGCCGCTGCCCGCGTTGGTCACGCGGATATCCTGACCCATCTGGCCGGGTTCAAGCGCGACGCCCGCCGCCTCGATCCGGATGCCGCCCAGATCGGTGGCAATCGTCACCGGCCCACCTTCCGCCACGTGCCAGTCGTGCTCCAGATGCCGCGCCAAGAGCGGCTGACCGGCCCCAAGATTGCTCTTGAGACGGCGACCGATGGCGCTGTCTAACGACACCACCAGATCGCCGCGCGCCCGTGCACCAATCGGGGCCTCGCGCAGATGCCCGGCCTCAAGGACCGTGCCACGCGGCAGGCTCTCGGCCAGCACCAGCGCCGGGCGTTGCGGCTGATCCTCGGGCACGCCCGGCAGGCGCGGCGCGGCGGTGCCGCCTTCGATGCGGATCACCCGGCTCCAGCCGCCCGGCCCGGCGCAGGTCACTTGCACCGCTTGCCACCCGCCCTGATGCGGGGCCACCTCGAGAGGGTCCGCACAGGGCGGATAGGGGCGACTGGCCGACACCACCGGCGCACCACCCTGCCCTGCGTCGCTCAGCGCCTGCGCGATCCGCGCCTGCACCACTTGCCCATCGAGCGCCACAGCATTGAGCGGCAAGAGACAGGCCAGAAACAGGGCAATACCGCCCCGGATCACAGCCCCGCCTCGACGAAATAGACCCGCAACCCATTGAAACTTGCCGGGGCGCGCGTGGGATCAAGCGGGCGCAACATGGTGTGGCGATTGTCGAGATTGATCACTTCCAAAAGGCCAAACCCGTCATTGGGATCATCGACAAAGGCAAGGCTTGCCCGCGTCAACCCGTGCCGCCGCCCCAAGGGCACGCTCAGCCCATCCGCGCCCAGCGCCAGACGCGCCTCGGCGGGTTGACAGGCCAGACCGTCGAGCATGGCGCGCACCTCTTGCAAGAGGCCTGCGGTCAGATCCGCCTCGGCGCGGCTTCGGCTCTGGCCTGCGACATAGCCCACAACCCCGCCACGCGGCACCACCGCCTCGCGCTGAAATCGGCGCGTGACGGTGCTGCCATCCTGACCGGTCATGGACAGATCGAGCGTCAGGCGCAGCGCCTTGCCCTGCCGGTCCACGGTGATACTATGGCTCATGCGGTGATCGCCCGGCGCGGGCAGGGATTGCCCACGGGTGAGGGCGGTGTAATCCAGCGCCGCCGCCACAGGCGTGGCGGAGACCGGCGCGATACGTTCAAGATCTGTGTCGGGATGGGCGCGCAGCAGGTCCATCAGATCACGCGCCAGCCCCTGCGCCAGCGGCTCGGCCCAGGCCGACGCCTCGGGGGCCACGCGAATTTGCGGCGGTGTGGCGCTGACCGTCATCCGCCGGCGCGACGCGCAGGCCCCCACCGGCATCGGCCCGACCTCGGCGGCCACCCGCACCAGCCATTGCCCGTCCTGCAACTGGGCGGAGAGAATTCGATGGGTCAGAATACGCCCCGTGGGACGCAGGATGGTCAGATCGGCGGTGATCCGCCCTTTGTCCATTGCGGTATGCCCGCGCAAGGACGCCCCGCCCGACAGCGCCGCCGACACCAGCGCCTCACCAATCGCGCGGCGGCGTGCGGCGTCCTGATCGGCGGCAGAGGCAACATAGGCCCGCCCCTCTGCCTCGACCCAGAGCGTTGTTTCCTTGGCCCCGGCCGCTGCGCAAAAGAGGCTGCTCAAGAGGACCAGAAACCAGAATTGCGGTCTGAAAACATGCCCCCACATGGCCTAGCCCCGCTGCCGCACGGCGCGCAGGATGTAGCGGACCGTATCGGGATCGAGCGCCAACACGACCTCAAAGGAATCCTCGCCCTTGGGCGTGATCCGCAGCGTGCGCGCGCCTCGGATTTCACCTGCCACCACCGCGCGCACCGTATCGCTGCGCAGCACCTGATCGTGCAGCGTGCTCTCAGAATTGATGCGGATGCCGTGGATTTGCTCGGTCAGATCGCGGATCGCCTCGAGTCGCGCGGCGCGGATCGCCATCAGGCGACGCTCGTTGATCGAGGCCCCCGGCTGGGTTGAAACCTGCGACAGGCCAAGCCCGGTGAATTGCACCACGTCGGGTGCCTGCGCCGCCGCAGGCACGGGCAAGCCCGACAGATCGTCCCGGAGCTGGGCCACCGCCTCGGTTCGAGGGCTGGCATCGGGCGGCAGGGCATCCACCGCCCGACCGGACGACATGCAGGCGCCAAGCGGCATCAATGCCAGCGGCAGAAGGAGAGGACGAAGCAATCTGGAGAACATGGGAACCTCTTTTGACGGGGCCGGACAGGCGCGGTTTTCAGCGCCAGACCTGCAAAGGCCGTGCCACCCCCGGCCCTCCTCTGTCCCCCGCGCCAAGTCCGCAAAATTGGCACGCGATTTGCACCCATTCCCCTGATGCGACGCAACACAAGGGATACCCGATGGCCGCGCTGAGCCGTGCCTCTTACCGCCCACAACTCGGGGCTGGCCTGCTGCCTGTGGGCATCCTTGCCGTTGTGGCGATGATGGTGCTGCCGCTGCCTCTGATGCTGCTCGACATCTTCTTTGTGTTCAACATCCTCCTGTCGCTTCTGGTGCTGATGGTCGCGCTCTACAGCTACCGGCCGCTGGATTTCTCGTCCTTTCCCTCGGTGCTGCTGATTGCCACCGTGTTCCGCCTCGCGCTCAACGTGGCCTCGACCCGGATCGTGCTGACCTCGGGACACGAGGGCAGCGGCGCGGCAGGCAAGGTGATCGAAGCCTTTGGCAATTTCGTGATCGCGGGCAATTTCGCCGTGGGTCTGGTGGTCTTTGTGATCCTCGTGATCATCAACCTCATGGTCATCACCAAGGGTGCCGGTCGCGTATCCGAGGTCTCGGCCCGCTTTACCCTTGATGCCATGCCGGGCAAGCAGATGGCCATCGACGCCGATCTCAACGCCGGGATTCTCACCCCCGAACAGGCCCGCGCCCGCCGCGCCGAAGTGGGCGAAGAGGCGGATTTCTACGGTGCCATGGATGGTGCCTCGAAATTCGTCAAGGGCGACGCCATCGCCGGTATCCTGATCCTCGCCGCCAATATTCTGGGCGGCATCGTGATTGGCACCGCGCAACACGGGCTCTCGCTGGGCCAAGCGGCGGAAACCTATGTGCTCTTGTCCATCGGCGATGGCCTTGTGGCGCAAATCCCCTCGCTCCTGCTCTCCATCGCCACGGCCGTGATCGTGACGCGCGTGGCCTCCGCCAAGGACATGACCGGCCATATCGGCAGCCAGATTGGTATGCACCGGGCGTGGCTGCCGGTGGCGGCGGTCATGGCCATCATGGGCCTCATTCCGGGCATGCCCAACCTGCTCTTTATCGTGGCGGCCCTCGCCTCTGGCGGAGTGGCCTGGGCCACCCGCAATCAGCTTGCCCCCGGCGAGACCGCCGCCCCAGCGGCCCCCGGCCAGCCGCCGCGCCGCGCTGCCCTGCCCGCCCCCAGCGGCGCGAGCAACGGTCAGCCGGGCGCGCGCCCCGACACCAGCGGCGCCATCACCGCCGAGGATGTCACCGATTACGCGCCCATCACCATCCAAATCGGCTTTGGCCTCATTCCCCTCATCGAAGAGGGCGCAGGCGGCGCGCTTGTGTCGCGCATCACCGGCATCCGGCGTGAGGTCTCGACCGCGATGGGCTTTGTCATCCCCGGCGTGCGCATCCGCGACGACATGGGCCTGCCCGCCAACGCCTACCGCATCCGCATCCGTCAGGCCATCGTGGCCGAGGACGCGGCCTATCCTGACCGCAAGCTGGCGCTGCCCGGCGGCGGCACCACCCGCAAACTGCGCGGGATCGAGGTCAAGGACCCGTCCTTTGGCATGGATGCCGTGTGGATTCAGCCCCATCAACAGACCGAGGCCGAGGCGGATGATTACGTTGTGGTCGAACCCGCCTCTGTGGTCGCCACCCATCTCAGCCAGATGCTCTATGCCCATGCCGCCGACCTCTTGGGCGCGGATGACGTGCAGGGGCTCTTGGACAATCTCGAACGCTCCGCCCCCACATTGGTGGAATCCGTGGTCCCCAAATTGGTGCCGCTGCATGTGCTGACCGCCGTTTTGCGTGCGCTCTTGCGCGAACGCATGCCGATTGCCGACCTGCCGCGCATTCTCGAAGACCTGGCTGGCATGTCCGCCCGCATCTCCGAGCCGCAGGACATGGCCGAGGCGCTGCGCCCCGCCCTTGCCCCTCAACTCCTGCAACAGATCGCTCCGCTCAAGGAAAGCCTGCATCTCATCACGCTCGCCCCCGATCTCGAAGACCTGCTGACCCGCTCGCAGCACGACACCGCCGGGCTGATCGTGGAACAGGGGCTGACGCGCCAGATTCTCGGGCAATTGAACGAGGCTCAGGAATCGCTGGCCGGTCAGGGCCGTCAGGCGGTCGTGGTGGTTTCTGCCGCGCTGCGCCGCGCCTTTGCCGCCTTCCTGCGCACGCATGGCGTCGATGCCATCGTCATGGCCGTCTCCGAACTGCCCGACAACCGCCGCGTCGAAATTGCGGCCTCTATCGGCGGAGCCAGACCCACACCGCCCAAACCGTCCAAATGAGGATGTGACCGATGAGCACGATGACCTTTCGCGCCCGTGACAGCGTAACCGCTCTGGAACTGGTGCAACGCCGCCTTGGGCCGGATGCCCTGATCCTGTCCAATGACCTGATCGACGGGCAGGTGGTGATCGTCGCCAGCGATGACGAGCCCGAGAGCATCGCGCGGCCCGCGCCGCGCCTGCGGGCGGTCCCCACGCCTCAGCGCGTTGATGTGGTGATTGATGATCCGATTGACCCGATCACACCGCCCGCCCCTGCGGCGCCGGCACCCGCCGCGCGCCTGCCCAGTTTCCTGAGCGCCCAGGCGCCAAAACCCTTTGACCGGATGCTGGGCGAGGCCAAGGCCACCACGCCCGCGCCTGCCCCCCAAAGAGCCGAGCCCGAAACCTCTCAAACGCCAGAGCCTCCGGCCCCCACACTGGCCCCCGCCCCGGCCCTGCCCGATCCGCTGATCCTGCGTGATCGCCTGCTTTCGGCCGCCCGGATCGTCCTTTTGGGACCGGTCGGCGCAGGCAAATCGCAGGTCGCCTTGCAACTGGCGCTGCTGCGTCTAGGCCGTAATCCGGGCAGCCGGGTGGAATTCTGCTTTTGTGGCACCGGATCGCATGGCGACGGGGCCTTCTTGGCACAGAAATCGCATCTGCTGGGTATGACAACCCTGTTTCACACCCCCGACACCCTCGCCGCGCCTGTCCCCGGCACCGTCCAGATCGTCGTGATCTCGGGGCGGGGCAGCGACGGCCCGGCCTTGGCCCGCGCCGCGCTCGCGCTGCCCGAGGCGCGCGCCGCGCTGGTCGTGCCCGGCGGCCTGCGCCCCGCGCGGATCGACGCCCTGCACCGCCGTTGGGCCGAGCACACGGTCTCTGCGATCCTACCCGAGGCCGAGGACATGCCCGAGGGGATAACAGACCAAGAGACGCTGCGCGCTGCGGGTTTCGTGCCCCTCTGGACCGCATCCAACGACCGGCTGGTCGATGGCCTGCGCGTGATCGAGGACGAGGCCGCCGAGGCGACAGACCCCGCGCCCGCCGACCCAACGGGTCAGCCCATGCTTTTTCGCCACCACGGCCCCGATGCGGAGTCCCGGTCATGATCGCCCCCCAAGCCTATGCCGAACAACAGCCTAACCCGGCCCGTCTGGTCGAACAGCACATGCCGCTGGTGCAACGGCTGGCTTGGCACTTTCACGGCCGCGTGGGCCGCTTCATCGAGATCGACGACCTGCTTCAGGCGGGCTATCTGGGGCTGATCGACGCCTCGCAGCGCTATTCGGTCTGTGACGGGGTCAGCTTTGCGGCCTATGCGGCGATCCGTATTCGTGGCTCGATCATCGACCACCTGCGCCGCAATTCGAACCTCTGCCGCAACTCGATCACCATGCGGCAGAAAATCGAGGCCACCCGCCGCAAGCTGTCGCAAAAGCTGGGGCGCGAGCCCGAAGTGCCGGAACTGGCCAAATCGCTCGACCTCTCGACCGAGGAATTCCAGGACTGGGAAAACCGCTTTCAAACCAATCAGCTTCAATCGCTCGACGAGGTCTATACCGATCACTCGCTGCTCTTCAGCGATCACGGCTCCACCCCCGAGGATGAGGTCGAACATATCCAGCTCAAGGCGCTGCTGCAAAGCGCACTCGAAGACCTGCCCGAACGCTCGGCACTGGTGCTGCAGCTCTATTATGTCGAAGAACTCAACGTCTATGAAATCGCGGCCATCCTCGATGTGACCACCGGGCGTGTCTCGCAGATCAAGAAGGCCGCCATCGGGCAGTTGCGGGACCTGATGCAGGCGCGGCTGCACCACACTGCGGCAGAGTGATCCGCCGCGGGGCGCGCGCGCCTCTCAGCCTGCGAGGCGAATTTCGGGCTCGGGGATAGCCTCGGGCCAGAGTGCCAGCGCGCGGCGGGTCTGCCACACGCCGAGGGTCTCAGCCAGTGACGGATAGGTCCGCCCGGCGTGACCCGCCGCCGCCAGCGCCGCATGCACCTCGACGCGCCGCTCCGGCGCAAGCCGTGCGATGATTTCAGGACAGGGATAGAGGCTCTCGACCGCAGCACCATTGGCAAGGATCAGCGCGTGCCGGTCGAGCAACAGATGATGATAGGCCAGCCGCCCGGTCAGATGCGCCATGCGCACCCCCGGCAGGCCGACAAACCCCAGCGCAGGACCAAGGCAGAGCGCCTCACCCGCCCCCGGCTCTGGCAACGGCAGATGCTGCAACGGCGACAGTTTGAGCGGGCGCATGGGATGCCCCGCACCCAGCGCCCCCACTTCAAAGCGCACAGGGGCCACGGAATTCGAGGTATGCGGATCAAGATCGACCTCGGCCACACCCGCCCAGATCACCACCCGCTCGGCGCCCGAGGCATCCAGCACCCGGTCGCCCGCGACCAGCGTCTGCACCTTGCGCGCCCCGGTGGGGGTCAGGATTTCGGTGCCCGCAACCAGCCCCAGCGGGCAGCCTGCATCGAGGCGATAGCCAAGGGGGGCCAGATCGACAATCAGCGCCACCATCCCCGGCGCATGGGGCGCGCCTTGGGGATAGACATAGAGCATCTCGCCGCTGTCCTCCTGCTGCAAGAGGATCAGATCACGGGCCTCGCCCTCGGTCTCGATCACGTCGAGCAGGGGCATCCCCGGCTGGATATGGCCAGATCCCAGCACGGTGCAAACTGCCCCGCGCAGCGTCACGCGCGCGCCCACAGCCAGCACGACGCCATCCACCGACAGCGCGCCTTCGCGCAACTCTCCCAGATCATCGCGCAGAACCGCCGCACGCACACAGACCGGGCCCGCCGCAAGAGGCGCGCCGCCAAACACCTGATAGACCACATGCCACTCAGCCATGCCGCGCGCCTTTCATTCCTGCCGCCGCGTGGAACGCAGCACAGCTCTGCGGATCACCGATCCGCATTCCACCCATCCACCAGATTGGTCAGGTAATCGCCGGTCGAGTTGAGCTGCGTCACGATCAATTCCATCTGCGTGAACTGGCTCAGATAGCGCGAGCGCACCTCTTCGGACCGCCCGCTTAGCACCTCGAGCGCGGTGGTCTCGGTGGCAATCGACTTGCCCAGCGCATCCTCGCGCTGCGCCAGCGCATTGCCATCGGCCAGAACGCCCGACAAAAAGGATTGCAGGTTGCTGACCATGCTGGGTTGGAAATTGATCTCGGCCTGCTCGGTCCCGGCCCCGACCGTCAGCGTCAGACCGCGCATCGGCCCCGAAGGCACGCGGTAGGTCCAGTCACCATTCTCCTGCTGAGAGCCGAACAGCGTCACACCTGCCAGCGTGGCCTCGCCCGTCGCGGCATCGCGCGTCAGCGCATAGCGCCCCGCCGTGGCGGCGGTGCCCGGCGTTCCGCTGATCTGCACATCCTTGCCCAGCAGATCGTCACGGATCAGCGGATCGAGCAGCCCCGGATTGGCCGTCAGCGCCGCGGAAAAGCGGTCCGCGTCAAGCGCGAGGCTCCCGTCGCGTTCGGTGCGGATACCGATATCCGACAGATGTATCCCCTTTACCCCAAACCCGCGCGAGAGCACGGATTGCATGCCACGCAGCACGCCATCGGCCAGACTGTCGCCCGCCAGATCGCCCGCCACGCCGCCTTCGCCAAAGCCGCGCGCGGTCAGGGACTTCACAAGGCCCTGCGTGGCGTTGATGATATCGACAAAGCTCTGCATGACCTCCAGCGCGCCCTCGACATTGGCGCGCCCCGAGAGGTTGGCATCGCTCAGGGTCTGCCCCGTGATGTTGAGCGTCACACCCGGCAAGAGATCGTCGATCTGGTTGCTCGACCGGGTCACGGCAATGCCGTTGAGGCTGAGCTTGGCATCCTGCGCGCCCTGCACCTGCACGGTGCCGGGATCAGTGCTGATGTCGAATTGGGCCATGCGCGGATCGGCATCCGCCGCCACGCTGAGACGCAGCGCGTTCTGCGATCCGGTTTCCGAGATGACGCCCAGCGAAAAGGTGCCATCACCGAGGTCGATCACCCGCGCCGACAGCCCGTCGATGCTGCTCAGCGCCTCGGCCATGTCGGCAAGGCTGCTGCCGGGTTGAAAGGTGATGGTCTGCGCCGTCCGCGCCCCGGCGCTGAACACCGGCGGGACATCGTCGGACCAGTTGCCAAAGGCCACCGTCAGCGCGCCCGCGCCAATCTCGGCCTCGGCCTCGGAGAAGCCGACAAAGCTCAGAACCTGCGACTGCGCCAGTTGCGACACGCCGATGCGCGCGCTTTGCAGGTCCACCGCGCCCGGATCGCTGACAGTGACGGACACGGCGCTGTTGTCGCTGCTCAGACTGCGGGACGAGAGGCCGCGCATGAGGTCCAGCGCATCGCCCATCTGCTCGGCCTGTCCGCGCAGGCGGTCATAGCCCGAGAGGCGCACTTCGGCCTTGTCAATGCGCTCGGCGATCAGCGCCCGCCGGGGCGCGATTTCGGCCTGCGTGAGCGAGTCGGCCAATTCCGCGATATTGATGCCGGTGCCACCGCGATTGAGCGCGGTCAGAATCTCGTTTTCCATGATAAGCCCTCTTCGCCCCTGACAACGGCGCGTGACGCCGGGCTGTTAGCCCCGACGCCTCAATAGGTGATCTCGATTTCGATCCGACGGTTGAGCGCGCGGCCCTCTGCACTCTCGTTATCGGCCACCGGCTGGGATTCGCCCCGGCTGGTCGCGGTCAGGCGCTCGGGCTCGATCAGCCCAGACCCCGACAATTCGCGCACCACCGACGACGCCCGCGCCGCCGCCAGCCCCCAGTTGTCACGATAGGGCGACGCGCCGCCCAGCGGCACCGCATCGGTGTGCCCGGTCACGACAATCTCGCTGGCCTCGCCCATGGCCGCAAAGGCCAGACGCGCCATCACATCGCGCGCCTCATCGGTCAGGTCCGCCCCGCCCGAAGGAAAGGCCCCGCCTTCGCCCACGGTGATGATCACCTTGTCGTCGCGCTGCTCGACCGAAACCAACCCTTCGCCGATTTCCTGCTGCAAGGCGACGCGCAATTGCCCATCGGCAATCGCCGCGTTCTGCGCGGATTGCCCGGCTTGGGTGTCGGCCTCGGCATCGGCCTGCATCGCCTCGGCCATTGACTGCACATTATCCGCCAGCCCCTGCATCATCACATCCGATGTGGATTGCCCGGTCGCCTCTGCGGCCTGTTGCAGGGCCTCTGCGGCTTCGGTCAACTGGCCCGGCAGGCTCTGGGCATCGGGGGCGTCAAAGCTCATCACCACCTCGCCATCACGGGTCTCGACCTTGACTTGACCGGATTGCAACGCCTCTTGCAAAGCCTCGGCCATTTCGCGCGCCTCGGATTGGCCGGGCGCATCGGCGCCCTCCCCCTCGGCGGCGCCTTTGCCCTCTTCTTCGGTCACGGGGCGCTCGACTTCGGGCTGTTCGGTCTCGGTTGTGTCTTGCGTCATCTGTTCGGTGACGGACATCTCGGGCGAGGGGCTAAAGGACAGATCAAGGATCGTCGTGCCCTTGGGCTGTTCCATCACGGGAACCTCCCGCTGCACCCCAAAGGCCATGCTGAGCGACCCTGCGATCATCTTGAATTTGGGTTGGTTGAACTCGGCAAAGGACAGGATCAGCACGAAGAACGCCATCAACAGCGTCGCAATATCGGCAAAGGTCGCCATCCACGCCGGCGCCCCCTTGGGCGGGCATTTCGGACATTCTTCCTCTGGGGCCTCAATCGGCACCGGCAGGGGGATGGGTTTGCGCGCCATGTCTCAGAGCCCCTTACTCAGGCCGCCAGCAGCTTGATTTGCAGCTTGGGTGGCAACACCGCGACCATCTGTTCTTGCACATTGCGCCCGGATTCGCCCTTGGCGATGTTGCGCAGGCCCGCCACGACCATATCCCGATACGCGGCTTCGCTCGCGGTGTAACCTTCCAGTTTGGACAGGACCGGGCCCACCATCACATTGGCGATGAAGGCCCCGTAAAGCGTGGTCAAGAGCGCCACCGCCATCGCAGGGCCGATGGCCTTGGGGTCGGCCATGTTGCCCAGCATCTGCACCAGACCAATGAGCGTGCCGATCATGCCCATGGCAGGGGCAATGTCGATCCAGCCGCGCAGCGCCTCATGCACCTCGCCGTGGCGCACCTTCATGGCCTTGATCTCGTCCGAGAGTTGCTTGACCAGCTTCGCTTCGTCCGCGCCATCCACCAGCATCTGCAATCCCTTGGAAAAAAACTTGTCCGGCACTTCCTGATTTTCCAGCGCCATGAGCCCGCTCTTGCGCGCCACATCCGACAACTCGACCATCTTGCCGATCAGCTCTTCCCTGCTCGGGGCCTTGGGCATGAACGCCTTACCCACCGCGCCAAAACTGCGCAGGAACACCGGCATGGTGCATTTGTACATGACGGCAAAGAACGTGCCGCCGAACACGATCAGGATCGAGGCCACGTCGATGAACGGTCCCAGACCGCCCGCAGCCAGCATCGAGCCGACCACCATTCCCAGCGCACCGATCAAACCGATGAGCGAAGCGATATCCATTGACGGGACTCCCTGAACAAGCGTGGCACCCGGCACCTTGCCCGGTCTCGCAAAGGAAGGGGCAAGAACCATACCAAGCCGGAGAGGGGTCAGCGGTAAAGTATTAATTCATTTATTTTCAAACACTTGAAACGATTTTTGCAAAATACCCTAAACATTTTCGGGCACCGCCGTTCCTCTTGTCAAGCGCTGGGCAGCCAACAGCCATCAAGCGCCGGCAAACGTAACAGCCAACTCAGGAGACTGAAAATGACCACGATCAATACCAACATGAGCGCGATCACCGCCCAGGCGAACATGACTCGCGTTAACGACGACATGAACGCGGCCATGAGCCGCCTGTCGTCTGGCCTGCGCATCAACGCCGCCAAGGACGACGCGGCCGGCATGGCCATCGCGGAAAAGATGACTTCGCAGATCACCGGCCTCAATCAGGCGGTCCGCAACGCCACCGACGGCAAGAACCTGCTGGACACCACCGAAGGCGCGCATGTCGAAGTTTCGAACATGCTCCAGCGTCTGCGCGAACTGGCCGTCCAGTCGTCGAACGATACCAACACCGCCTCTGACCGCTCGAACCTCGGGGCCGAAGCCAAGCAGCTCGTGACCGAGATCAACCGCGTCGCCAAGGACACGACCTTCAACGGCATGAAGATCCTTGACGGCTCCTTCGCTGGCAAGCAGTTCCAGATCGGTGCAGACTCGGGCCAGGTCCTCAACATCAGCGTGGACAGCGCCGCCGCCACTGATATCGGTGCTCATACCATGAGCTCGAACGTCTCGTTGGCCGCGGGCGCTGGCACGACCGACACCGGCATCGCCGCCGCCACGACCATCAACATCACCGGCTTTGCCGGCAGCGCCGAAATGACCACAACCGCTGGCCAGTCGGCCAAGGAAATGGCCGCCGCTGTCAATGACGTCAGCGCCTCGACCGGTGTGACCGCTTCGGCCACGACCAACCTCGAACTGTCGGGCTTCTCTGCCGCTGACACCGTCACCTTCGACGTGAACGGCGTGAACATCGGCACCGTCGCCATCTCTGACACGTCCGACCTGCGCGGCGTTGCCACCGCGATCAACAACCAGTCCGGCCGGACCGGCGTGACCGCGACCATGGGGGATGACAATTCCACGATCAAACTGACCGACGCCACTGGCGCCGACATCCTGATCTCGGATTTCACCACCGGCACCGGCACCTCGACAATGGACGTGACGGCCCAGAACGCCGATGGCACCGCCTCTGGGGCCACCGCGGGCACCCACACCGCAACGCTCGATGACACGGATAACGACGTGGCCGTCAGCGGTCAGGTGGAACTGAGCTCGACCAAGCAATTCTCGGTCGGCACCGATGTCGTCACCGCTGGCGAAGTGTTCTTCGAGGCCGCGGCCAACACCTCGGAACTCAGCTCCGTGGCGGAAATCGACCTGACGACCCAGGAAGGTGCCGCAAGCGCGCTCAAGGTGATCGACGTTGCCCTGCAAAAGGTCAGCCAAGCCCGTTCCGACCTCGGTGCCGTGTCCAACCGTCTCGACAGCACGATCTCGAACCTGACCAACATCACGGTCAACGTTCAGGCCGCACGTTCGGGGGTCATGGATGCCGACTTTGCCAAGGAATCGTCCGAGATGGCACGCTCGCAGATTCTGTCGCAGGCCAGCACCGCGATGCTCGCACAGGCCAACCAGTCGGCTCAGGGCATGCTCTCGCTGCTCCGGTAAACGTCGAAATCTCGACAGTATCGAAAGAACCCCAACGGTATCGTTGGGGTTTTTTCAATTCAATCAAAGGGGCTTAGGGGATTTTTTCGTCATCGGATCGACAGCGCCCAAAGCGTCGAATTCCGAGTCTTCAGTCTAACGGCAGGGCGGATAGGTATTTAAGCACGAGATTGGAGAAAAAACGATGAACCTGCAAATTTCTCAGCGCGCTGCCCAGACACAGGGCCTTGTGATGACCGGACACATGCAACAGGCGATTGCCCTGCTGCAACTGTCGAACACCGACCTGCAACGCTATATCGAGCAGGAAGCCGAAGAGAACCCGTTTATCGAAGTGGCCCGCTCAGAGCGCGCGCTGCCCAGCCTGCCATATTCCGGCGGCAAGGGCGGCGATGCCGATGATGCCACAGGCCGCATCGCCGATCATCCTCTCTCGCTCTATGCCCATGTCGCGGCCCAGTTCGACCTGATGTTCCATGCACCGCAGGAGCGCGCCATCGCGGATCGCTTTCTCGAAGCGCTCGACGAAAACGGCTGGTTGGGCGAACCCCTGGAAGAGATCGCCTTTGCCTGCGCCCTCGACATGGCCGAGGCCGAACATATGCTGCATGCGGTGCAGGCGGTCGAGCCTGCTGGCCTCTTTGCCCGCACCCTTGCCGAATGTCTGGCGCTTCAGGCCGAGGATCAGGGTCTCATGACCCCGCTCTTTCGCGCCGTGCTCGACAACCTGCCGCGCCTTGCGGCGGCCGATCTGACCGGGCTGGCGCGGGTCTGCGCCTGCACCATGGACGACCTGCGCACCACGCTGAAACAGCTCCGCAGCCTCAATCCCAAACCCGGCGCCGATTTCCACGTGGCCAACCTGATCGAGCGCGAACCCGATCTGATCGTCACCCGTGGCGCATCGGGCTGGAAGGTAGAACTCAACCGGTCGACCCTGCCCGCCGTTCTGGTGGACGAAGAGAGCGCCGCAGTTGCCACACAAGACAAGCGCGCCCGTGAATATGTCGGTGAACGCCTTGGCGTCGCCCGCTGGCTGCGCCGCGCGGTCGAGCATCGCAACCAGACCGCCCTTGCCGTGGGGGCCGAGATCGTGCGCCGTCAGGCGGCGTTCCTCGAGCATGGCCCGGCCCAGATCGCGCCCATGACGCTGGCCGATGTGGCCCAAGCGATTGGCGTGCATGAAAGCACCGTCAGCCGCGTGACAACCGGCATCCTGATGGTCACACCGCAGGGTACGATGGGGCTCAAGCGGTTCTTCAGCACCGCCCTTGCCGGGGATGCCGATGGCGAAGGCGGGGCCTCTGCCGCCGCCGTCCGCTACCGCATTCAAAAGAT
>NZ_JAGPVV010000259.1 GCF_018066915.1 Roseovarius sp. | reverse complement strand
GATCGGAGGACAGAACAAGGCCAGGCAGATCGAAGGTATGGTAGTGAATGCGGGAGTTCGGGCTGTCGATCCTGTCGATCCGCCCCAAGCCTTGGATCAGGCTTTTCACGTCTGACGTCACCCCGATAATCCCAAGTGCTGGCGCAAGTTGGAGGTTGATCCCCTCCGCCATCTGAAAGGTCAGGAACATGGCCCGCGGCTTCATGGTATCGACATGCTTCCCGTCGATCCCAAAGTATTCCTGCGCTTCGGCCCCGGATCGGATGTGATGCATCTTTTTGCCCGGTTTGATCCGGGCACCTGGGGCGACCACAAAGACCTCGGGACCCCGGCCTCGCTGCCCCGCCAAAAGGCGCGCATACACTTCGAGCACGCCGACGCGTTCGGCGAGGAAGATCGCGTGACCATGCTTGCGCAGAATACCGCGCATCACCTCGGCACGTGCCTCGTCGATGCTATCGAGGCTCGCATGGTTCAAAAGGCGCGTGATCCTGTCGCAAATCGGTGTCTGGGAGTCTTCGCCCTCGGACGACATTTCCTCCGGCAGAACACCTTCAGGCACCGCCAGTCGGCGCATGTTTTGCCTTTCGGCGCGTCGTAGGTTCTCGCCGATTGAGGCGCGCCCTCGTTGGTCGGCATCGCTGTCGCGTTCTCGCGCCCATTCTTCGCGCGCGAAGATGATTGATGCGCGGAGCAGTGCTAAGAAATTACGTATGTGAATTCGTGACTTATCGTGAAACTTGATCTCTGTCTGGCCTGCGCGTTGCGGATCTGCGGAGACAAGGGTGATCCCAGTCGTGATGCATTCGGCCAAGGTCTTGATCCGCGCAATGATCTGGCGCTGCTGGTCGGTGAGCGCCGTGTCTTCGCGATGGCTGCGGGTGAGCGGGTAAACAAATGCACCGCTTTTTCTGTTGGCGCTTTCCCCTATGCAAGCGCGCTGTCGGCGCACCACATAGGGCGCGAGGGCATCCGCCAGGCCTTCCTGCAACGCGCTGATTTGCAAGCCGTCTGCTTCAAGTTGGCGTTCAATGCCAGCGACATCTTCCCTCAGACTCTCTGCGCTGTGGAATAGGTCTTCCTGCACACCCTGCGCTTCGATGCGACGATTGACCTGATCAAGTTGCCGAACAAGTTCCCCCCGTGCGCGCACTTTAGCCATATGCTGGTTGATCTGATCTGTGATCACCGGCGGCACATAGATCGACGCGCGCTTTTCATGGAAAGCCAGCAGACCATCGAGCCCTTGGTTGCCCATCAGCGTGGCCGAAAGGCAGGCCGTCCAAATGGCCGGGCTTCTTTCGAACACCAGCGAGCGCGCAGAAGGCGCAAGATAACGCGAGCTTAGCCTGTGGCTTTCATCCACAATCATCGACGCGGACGAACGGACGGCGCGGTTGATTTCATCCAACTCGGCGGCCTCGTCTTTTTTCTGGCGGGACAAGTGGCTGTGCTTGATTGGCTTGAAATTTGCGGGGGCATTCGTCGTCCAGTTTTTCAGAACGCTGGCGGGGATCAAGGCGAGCGAACCGAGGCGTTGCTGATCTGCCCGCTCACCCCATGAAAAGACGGTCTGCGCATGGCTGACCGGCAGCACGGTTGCCAGGTGCTTTCCGATGTCCGTTTTTCCTGCCCCAGTCGGGGCCTCGACGAAAGCAAAGCCGTGTTCGTAAACTGTTCCCGCGGCCTCATAGACCAGGTCTGCTTGAAATGGTTGAGGCGGGCGGCCTGCACTCGTGTTTCCAGCCACGCGCCAAGGTGTGAAGGTGGTGGCTTCGTTAACGGTCCGCGCGACCGCCTCCTCGGGTGTAACCAGCCGGATGAGCGAGCGCAGGATCTCCAACGCTGTTTCCGTCCAGTCGCGGCCCATCTCCCAGTATTGCTCTGCGGCAGCGCGCCTTGCATTGGCGACGTCCGGCCAGGCGTGGGCATCGTCCATGAATTCGAGGTTGCGGCGCAGACCGTTCATCGAGAAATTCGCACTGCCCGATAGAGCAGAGCTTTCGCCAATAATCAGCTTTGCATGCAGCATGGGCGGTCTGCGACCCAGCTGTGCCTCTGCAAGCGCTGGATCGAAAGCGCGAAAACGGATGATGCCACGCTCGATCGCATCCATCGCGAGAACGGCGCGAAGGTCAGCCAAGTCGACAACTGACAGGCCCCGAGCACCGAGAAAATACTTGCGGGCTTCCTGCGAGACTGACCGCCCGCCACCCCCAAAATGTCGGCGGCCGTCCGTGTTCGATCCGAATACGATGCGGATGCTGCCCTCTGGGCGTGCTCCAAGATCTCGAACCGCATCAAGCACGATCGTCAGGGAAGACAGGAAATCTTGGTACCCAGTAACAATCAGACAGCGCGGTTCCTGTAGCACGGATTTGACCAGGGCATGGACCGGGCGGGTCGCGTTGTCGCCCCAAGCGTCGTGGTTCTCCGGAGATGGGCCCTCTGACGCGTTCTCTTGCCGGTCACCATCGCTGGTCCGAGAGAAGAAGCGCGAGATCAGCCCCTGCCGCTCCATCTTTTCCCTAAGGCTTTTGGTCGATCGCCGTGCCGGCCACGACTTGCGACGCTGAGGTCTGGCGATCAATCATTGTCTGGAATTCCAAGCTCTGCCCAAAGTGCGCGCGGCGCTGGAACCGGTAAGTCCCAGGTCACTTCGATCGGTTTCTCCCCTTTCCAGTCGACAAACTTTGGTTGGCCGCAATAGATGAAGGGATTAGCCTT
>NZ_JAGPVV010000258.1 GCF_018066915.1 Roseovarius sp. | reverse complement strand
CCTCGGATGAGGACATGCGCACCGCTGAACTCATCAAGATCGAGAGCACGGTAAACAACCTGCCGATCTTTGCCGATTACGATCTGGACCGGTTGCGTGTCATGTCGCAAACCGTGCTCGATCTCTTTACGGTGGAAGAGGGGCTTGATGCGCTCTTTGGCCTTGTGCGCGCCAATCTGCCTGAACGTCTTTTTGAGACGGCCTATGCGCTCGCCTGTGATGTGGCGGCGGCGGATGGCAAACTGAACGAACGCGAATTGCGCCTGCTCGAGGAAATCCGCTACGAACTCAATATCGACCGGCTGCATGCCGCCGCTATCGAACGTGGCGCGCGGGCGCGGCACATGATCGCCTGAGCCCGCTCAGCGCGCCGTCCCACGCAGGGCCGGCGTGCCCGCCCGCCGCAGGATGACACCGAGGCGGGCAAAGCTGTTCTTGGCCGAAACCGCCTCTTTATCGGCTAGGAATCCATCAAGCTCGGGCCAGATCTTGATCGCCTGATCGAGGTCGGGATCGCTGCCTTCGGCATAGAGCCCTGCCTTGATCATGGTCTCGGAGCGCGCGTAGCTGCCCAAGAGACCGCGCGCGCGTGAAATCAGTGCGTTCTCCTCTTCCGTCGCGGCGCGTGGCAGGCTGCGCGACACGGATCGCAAGAGATCAATTGCCGGATAGCGGCCGCGCTCCGCAATCTGGCGATCCAGCACCACATGCCCGTCAAGAACCCCGCGCAGAATGTCGGCAATCGGTTCCTCCATGTCCGACCCCGCAACCAGCACCGTCAGAAGCGCGGTGATGTCACCCGACCCGTCCTCGCCCGGCCCGGCACGTTCGCAGAGCGACATGATCAGATGCGAGGTCGAGGCGGGAAACCCGCGCAGCGCAGGCATTTCCCCCGCTGCGGTCGCCACCTCGCGATGCGCCTCGGCAAAGCGCGTGATCGAATCGGCGAGGAAAAGCACCTGCTGTCCTTGATCGCGAAAGAACTCGGCCACCGCCATCGCTGTCCAGGCACAGCGCCGCCGAATGAGCGGTGAGCGGTCCGAGGTGGCGGCGACGATCACGGCGCGGCGCATACCCTCTGGCCCCAGCACATGCTCGACGAACTCGCGCAATTCGCGCCCGCGCTCGCCGATCAGGGCGATCACCACCACATCGGCCTGCATGTGCCGCGCGAGATGCCCGAGCAGCATGGATTTGCCAACGCCCGATCCGGCAAAGAGACCCACACGCTGTCCGCGTACGATCGGCAGCACCGTGTTGAACGCCGCCATCCCGGTTTCCAGCCGCGCCCCCAGCGTGCGCCGGCGCGCAGGTGCCGGGGGATCAGCCCGCAACGCGCGCGTCTCGGCCCCGCGCAAGAGGGGGCGACCATCGAGCGGCGCACCGAAAGGATCAATGATCCGACCGAGCCATCCCAAAGAGGGCGCGATAGACTGGGCCTGTCCCAGAATCACCCGATCCCCGAGGGCAACCCCTTCGAGGCTCGAATCGGGGAGCACCATCACGGATGACGCCTCGAGCCGGATCACCTCGCCGGTCAGGGGCGTGCCCGAGCGGCGGCGGATATCCACCCTGTCGCCAAGCCGCGCCTCAGAGGACAGACCGCTGATCCGCAAGGTATTTCCCTGCACCGCGCTGACCCGTCCCATCACCTGGCTTACGCGCAACGAGGATATCTCTGCCCGCAACGCCGCCATGTCCTGTCTCTGCATCGTCTGCTCCAATCCTGTTCCCGCAAACAATTTCTAAAGGAATCAGGGTTAAGCCTTGGTTGAAGCCAATCGAGGGAGAAGCCCCGATGTTTGAGAATATGGAAATCTTTCGCATGGCCCATGCGCTGGCCCGGCACGCCGGTGCCCGTCAGGCGGTGGTGTCGCAGAACATGGCCAATGCCGATACGCCGGGATATGCCGCGCGCGATATAGCGGCCTTTGCGCAGGTCTACGCCCCAGACGGTGGTGGACAGGCCCTGCGCGCCACGCGGGCTGGGCATATGCTGGGCGCTGACGCGCGGCTCGACTTTGCCGTAGCCAAAGATCCGGATGCCGTCGCAGACCCCAATGGCAATTCGGTCACGCTCGAGACCGAGATGCTGCGCGCGGTCGATGTGAAACGCCAACATGACCGCGCGCTTGCGATCTACAAATCCTCGCTCACCGTGCTGCGCACGGCGATCGGGCGGCGATAGGGGCGGAACATGAGCGATTTTGCCGACGCCCTTTCCGTTTCTGCCAGCGGGCTCAAGGCTCAGGCCCAACGCCTGCGCCATGTGTCCGAGAATATCGCCAATGCCGACACACCCGGCTATCGGCGCAAGACCGTTTCCTTTGAGGCCGCCTTTGACCGCAACGGCACCGATGGCGCGGTCAGGGTGAGCCGGGTCAATCTCGACCGCAGCGACCCGCAGCGAATTTACGATCCCGGTCATCCGCTTGCCGATGAGAGCGGGCATTATCAGGGGTCCACCGTCGATCTCATGATCGAAATCGCCGACGCGCGCGAAGCACAGCGCAGCTACGAGGCCAATCTCAAGATGTTCGATCAGGTGCGGCAGATGTCTGCCGGGCTGATGGACCTGTTACGCCGATAAAGGAGATCCAGAATGGATATCACAGCACTGAACGCCGCCCAGAAATACTCTGCCTCGCGACAGGCCACCGAACCGCTGGCCGGTCAGGCCGCCGCTGGCAGCGCCTTTCAGACCTTCGCCAAGGATTTTGCCGCAACACTCTCCGAGGGCGAGACGCTCGCCAAGGCAAGCATGGTCGGCAAGGCCGATCCGCATGCCCTTGTGCAGGCGCTTGCGCAAACCGAACTCGCGGTCGAGGCCGCCGTGACCGTGCGCGACCGAGTGGTGGAGGCCTATCAGGAAATCCTCCGCATGCCGGTCTGATCCGATGCTGAACGAGGTCCTGTTCTTTGACACGCTGCGCGAATCCCTCTGGATATCGGTCATAGTATCTTTGCCCATCCTCGCCGTGGCGCTGGTGGCGGGCCTCGTGGTCGGGCTCTTTCAGGCCCTCACCTCGATTCAGGAATTGACCCTGACCTTTGTTCCCAAACTTGGCGCGATCATCGTCGTGTTCTGGATCACCATGGGCTTCATGACGCAAACGCTGGTCACGTTCTTTCAGGATCGGCTCATCCCGATCATCACAGGAGGCTGAGATGGAAAGCGCGGGTTACACGACCCTCACCCGGCAAACCGGGCTTTTGCGCGAATTGCAGGTTGTGGCCAACAACATCGCCAATGCCGCAACCACCGGCTATCGGCAGGAGGGGCTGATCTTTTCCGAGTTCGTCAAGCGCACCGAAGGCGGTCCCTCGCTCTCGATGGCGCGGGGCAATGTGCGGATGACCTCCATGCTCCAGGGGCCGCTCACCCCCACCGGCGGCATGCTCGATCTGGCGATCGAGGGCGAGGGCTTTTTCCTGATCGAGACCCCTTCGGGCGAGCGGCTCACGCGGGCGGGCAATTTCACGCTCTCGGCCCAAGGTGATCTGGTGACACCCGATGGATTCCGAGTGCTGGATGCAGGGGGCGCACCCGTGTTCATTCCCCCCGACGCCACCAGCATCGGCCTCTCGCCCGATGGCACGCTCAGCGACAATGGCCGCCCCTTGGCCCAAATCGGCCTCGTGCGCCCCGTCAACAGCTTTGACATGATCCGCGAGGATGGCGTGATGTTTCGCGCCGACGGCGGGTTCGAGCCGGTCGAAGAGGGGCGCGTGCTCCAAGGTTTTCTTGAGGGTGCCAATGTCGATCCCATCGGTCAGGTCGCCCGCATGATCGAGGTGCAGCGCGCCTATGAAATGGGCCAAAGCTTTCTCGACTCCGAACATGAGCGCGTGACCTCCGCGCTCGATTCCTTCATCCGATAACCCAGGAGCGCGCCATGCATATCCTCAAGATCGCCGCCACCGGAATGGCCGCCCAGCAGATGCGGGTCGAGACGATTTCGAACAATCTCGCCAATATGTCGACCACCGGCTACAATGCGCGCCGGGCGGAGTTCGCAGACCTGCATTATCAGCAGCTCGCCCGCGCAGGCACCATCAACGCCGCCGATGGCACGGTCCTGCCCACAGGGGTGCAACTGGGCCTCGGTGTGCGGCCCTCGGCGATTTCCGTGCAACTGGCACAAGGGTCGCTGACCCAGACGAATGGCGATCTCGATCTCGCCATCGACGGGGCCGGCTATCTCGAGGTCAGATTGCCCTCGGGCCAGTCCGGCTATACCCGCGACGGCGCACTCAAACGCTCGGCGGATGGGGTGATCGTCAATTCCGAGGGCTTTCCCGTCGCGCCCGAGATCACCATCCCCGAGGATGCCCGCAGCATCACCATCAACGCCGAAGGCGAGGTTTTCGCCTTTTTTCAAGATACTGCCGAAGCACAGCAACTGGGCCAGATCGACCTTGTCGGCTTTACCAACCCCAAGGGGCTGGAGGCGATCGGCGGCAATCTCTTTGTCGAGACCGAGGCCTCTGGTCCCGCGAATGTGACCACCGCCGGACAGGATGGATTGGGCACCCTGCGCCAAGGCTATCTCGAGGACAGCTCTGTCGATCCGGTCCGCGAGATCACCGAACTGATCGAGGCACAGCGGGGCTACGAGCTGAACGCCAAGGTCATCACCGCCGCTGATCAGATGCTCAGCGCAACGACACAGGTGCGCTGATGCGGGTTCTCGCGCTCAGTCTCGGGATGGCCCTCACCGGGCCAGCTTTGGCCGATACAATCGTCGCCACCCGCATGATCCGCCCGCAAGAGATCATCGCTCCCGCCGACCTCTTGGTGCAAGAGGGCGAGGGCCAGAGCGATGTGACGCTTGACGATCTGATCGGGCAAGAGGCGCGCGTCGCCCTCTACCCCGGGCGACCGGTGCGCATTGGGGATGTCGGGCCGCCGACCGTGGTCGAGCGCAATCAGGTCGTGCCGCTGATCTATCTGCGCGGTGGTCTCGAAATCATGACCGAAGGCCGCTCTCTCGACCGGGCGGGAATCGGCGATCATGTCCGGGTGATGAACCTTGCCTCGCGCGCCACGGTCTCGGGGCGTGTCACGGCAAACGGCCAGATCCTCGTTTCGCAATAGGAGCAGCCATGCCCGCCTTTCGTCTTATTGGCACATTTGGACTGGTTTTGATGATCGCCGCCTGCGCGCGCCTCGATCATCTTGGCAAGCCGCCCAGCTTTACGCCAACGATGAACTCCACCGAACAGCTTGCCATGCTCGATCCGGGCCTGCCGCGCAGCACCGCAGATGACACCCCATTTCAGCGCGCCTCGCTCTGGAGCGGCGGCAAGCAATCGCTCTTGGGCGACCGGCGCGCGGCGCAGCGCGGCGATATCATGACCGTCGTGATCGAAATCGACGAAGAGGCGCAGATCTCGAACTCGACATCGCGCTCTCGGGACGGGTCCGAGAGCCTTGCCATCCCAGACCTCTTCGGCATCCCGCAACGGCTCAACCGCAGCCTGCCAGAAGGTGCCAGTCTGGACCGCGCGGCGGGTCTCAATTCCACCAGCCAGTCGGGCGGAGAGGGCTCTGTCAGCCGGAGTGAGGAATTGACCCTGCGCGTGGCCGCGACGGTGATGCAGGTCTTGCCCAACGGTGTGCTCGAAATTCAGGGCTCGCAGGAGGTGCGGGTCAATTTCGAGCTGCGCGAATTGCTGGTGTCCGGCTTTGTGCGCCCCGAAGACATCTCGCGCCAGAACGAGATCACCTATGACAAGATCGCCGCTGCCCGGATTTCCTATGGCGGGCGCGGTCAGATCACCGATGTCCAGCAACCGAGGATCGGCCAGCAAGTGCTCGACGGCCTTCTGCCTTTCTGAAACCCAGCGTCAGGACCCATCACAATGCTTGCGAAATTGCTGCCTCTCTTGCTGCTCCTGATTGGTGTCGCCGCGGGGGCGGGAGCGGGATTCATGCTCAAGCCCGAGCCGGAAACTGCGCATCCAGAGCAGGCGGCGGAGACCGGCACAGAGCACGCAGCGCCGGTGCCCGAAGCCTCGATCACCACCGAAATCGTGAAACTCAACAATCAGTTCGTCATCCCTCTGGTCGCCAAGGACCGGATCACCGCGCTGGTGGTGCTTTCGCTCAGCGTGGAAACCGCCGCAGGTCGTACATCAGAGGTTTATGACCGGGAGCCGAAATTGCGCGACGTTCTGTTGCAGGCCCTTTTCAATCACGCCAACATGGGCGGCTTTGACGGGGAATTCACCAAGGCGCGCACTATGGATGTGCTGCGCGCGGCGCTGACAGATGTGGCAAGTGGCGTTTTGGGGGATGCGATCCTCGGCGTCCTGATCACGGAAATCGCGCGACAGGACGTTTGAGCGGCTTAGGTCAATCCGGAGGTATCCGGTAGAGTTGCGCAAGACTGTCGAGTAGCGCGAGCCGGGACAAATCGCGGCGCTGCGCAGCACGGCGCGTTTCCTCGACCGAGAGTTGGGCCGCCGCCTGATGTTTGCCAAAGCTGCGGCGCAGCTCTCGGCTGATCTGGCCCTTGCGCCCCAGAACCCGCGCCAGTTCGGAATGCAGACGCGCCTTGCTCTGCCCGATCCAGCCTTGCCACAGGATATCCGCGCCAACTTCACGGTATCCGCTTGCCTGATCCTGAGGCAGATCGCGCGCGGCGCGGCGCATATCCTCAAGCTGGGTCAAGTCGGCGCGCAGACGTGCCTCCTCCGCCAGCAGCACCTGCATCTTGGCCGAGTCCGCGCGATAGAGCGCCTCTGTCAGTGCGACGATATCCGAATGAGTCCGGGTGCTCATCCAAAGCTCCTTGCCTTGCGGCGCATGTCTTCGGCAAATCGGATGGCGACAGCCACAGCCGCATAATGCGCCGGGTCGATTTCCTGACCGATTTCAGTCGTGGCATGCAGCGCGCGTGCGGTTGGCGCGTCCGACAGGACGGGCACACCGCTTTCACGCGCGAGATCGCGGATCGCGAGGGCGACGTGATCCATGCCCTTGGCCACGCAGGTGGGCGCGGCCCCCGGCTTGCGGCTCCATTTCAGGGCGACGGCGTAATGGGTGGGATTGACGATCACCACATCAGCCGTCGGCACATCCGCCATCATCCTGCCGGACGCCAGTTCCATGGCGCGGCGTCGGCGCTGTTGTTTGACGGCGGGATCGCCGTCATTTTGCTTCACCTCATCGCGCATGTCCTTGTGAGACATCCTCTGCCGCCGCAAATGATCGAAATGCTGCCAGAGATAATCCATGCCCCCAATCGAGAGCGTGATCAGCAGAACGATGATCATGAATTCGATCATCAAACCGCCCATCACCGCCCCGATGATCGGGGCCTCTGCATGGAGCGCGTTCATCATGTCGGGCAGCCGGTAGGTGAGAAACACCCCAAGAAGAAGGGCGTAAAGCACCAGTTTTGCAAAACTCTTCGCAAACTCGAAGAGCCCCGTCGCCCCGAACTTGTTCTTGGCATTCTCGACCGGATTGATCCGCGACAATCGCGGTTCCAGCTTGGTCGGGGCCACGACAAAGGCGCGTTGCGCGATCACCGCCCCGAGTGTCAGAACCGTTGGCAAGAGCAGAAAGACCGCAAGGCCAAGCGCGATCTGTCCGGCGATACCGCCCAGCGCAGGGGCGGCGCGCCCGCCCTGAAAGATGAGCGCAGCCAGCCGATCCGACTGTTCCAGCAAGCTCGCAAGATTGCCTCCGACCTTTTCCAGCGGCATGCCGCCCGCAACAAGCAGGGCCAACAGCAGCCCGGCATAGGCCCCGGCCGTGTTGAGATCCGCCGACCGCGCAAATTCACCCTTCTTGCGCGCCTCGTCGAGCTTGTGCTGTGTCGCCTCGAGCGTTTTGTCGGCGTCGTCGTCTTGCCCTTCCACCGCTATCCTCCGAACGGATTGGCGACAAAGGCCTGAAAGGCACCGAGCCAGACCACCAGCATGGTCGGTGCCACCAGCATCAGAAGAAAGAGCGTGAGCGCCATGATCGCGGGGGCCCCGACCAGAACCACCATCAACTGAGGCATGGCGCGATTGATGATGCCCAGCGTCAGATTGTAGAGAACAGAGATCAGGACAAAAGGCGCGGCGAGGGAAAAGCCAAAGGAAAACGCCTGTGCGATCCGGCCGATCCCCCATTGCGTCAGGGCGGCAACATTCGGAAACTCTGCGACCGGAAAGACCGCGTAGCTGAGCACGATCATCTCAGCCACCCGGACATGCAGCCCCATGATCATCATCAGGGCAACGCCCCCCGTTGCCAAGAGATGCCCGATGGCCGGGAGCGGTGTCTGACCGGCGTTGCCGAGGATCTGTGCAAGCGACGTCGATTGCGCCGCTATCGACCCCGCCATCTGCAAGGCCATCAGAAAGAGCCGCAAGGCAAGGCCGAGAGCAAGACCAATGAGCGTCTCGGACAGGATCAGAGCCACCGTTGGCGCCTGCGTATGACCCAGAAAATCAGGCGACATCACCGGCGTCACGATCAGTGTAAAGGCGATGGCAAGAACCAACTTGATCCGCATCGGAACAGATGCTTCGCCAAATCCCGGCAAGAGGCCGATGATGGGCGCCACACGCAGAAACACGGCCGCGTGCAGCCACAGCATCTCTTGCGTGAGCTCAAAGACCTGGGCAAGCGGCGTCACGCGCGCACCACCCCGACCAGAGACGGTTTGGCCTCGATCCCGATTTCCTCAAAGCTGAGGACCGGGACGTTGACATTTCTGGCGCTCAGCAGCGTCCGCAAGAACCTGCGCCGCAAGCTCGATGTGACAAGGGCGGGCGAGAGCCCCTTCTCTCCGGCCAGTTGCACCTGTTCTGCAACGCCGGTTGTGAGCGCGCTGAACTGCTCTGGCGGCAGGGCGACATCAGAGCGGCCACGCTCGCCGCTCACCTCATAGGTTGCGAATGTATCCTCCCACTCCGGGGCAAGCTGAATGAGGGGCAGGCTTCCATCAGGGCGCTGCAACCCGGCCACCAATTGAAACCCAAGTCTCTGGCGCACATGCTCGCAAATCGCCTCGGGCTGAGAGGCAATCTGACGCCCTTCGGCAATCGCCTCGAGTATGAGCGGCAGGTTGCGGATCGAGACCTGCTCGCCAAGCAGAAGACGCAGCACGGCGTGCAAGAGATCCGGCGCAACCCGGTCCGGAATCATCTCTTCGAGCAACTTGCGATTGGCCTCTGACCTACCTCTGTCCGACAGGTTCACCATTTCATCGAGCAAGCGCCGCATCGCCTTCATGGTCAGCAATCGGCTCAGATTGCGCCGGATAACTTCAAGCAGATGGGTCGCGAGCACCTCGGGCGGGGCAACCAACGTGACCCCGGAGAGCGCCGCGCGATCCTGCTCGGAGGCCGGTATCCACCGTGCCGGGGCACCGTAAACGGGCTCTTTGACGGTCTCGCCCGGAGCAAGGGCCGGATATTGATCCGGATCGAGCGCAAGAAGATGATTGTCCCGCAAGAACGCCCGCGCCCGCTCGACCCCCTGAATACGAATGACGTAGCTGCCCGGTGGCATGCCGGGATCATCGGTCAGCCGGATGTCCGATAGGATCACCCCATAGGTCGTCGCGATATACTGGCGCATGTTGGTGATGCGCGCCTCGAGACCGACGCCCGGATCAAGCACCATATTGACGAGGTCCGGGGCGAATTCGACATGAATGTCATCCAATTCCAGAATGTCGCCCATCGACCTGACGGGCGCGCTGGCCAGCGGGGCATCCTGACCCGAAGAGGCCGCTTTCCGGGTATTCGTGCGATGACTGGCAAAGGCGAGCGCGGCCAGTCCGCACCCGCCCAAAAGAAAAGGGACAAAAGGCAGGCCCGGCACGAGCGCGAAAAGCCCCATCAAGACAGCGACCGTGGCAAGCGCCGTCGGATGACGCCCGATCTGCTCGGAGATCGCAAGATCGGTCGCCCCCTTGTTACCGCCACGCGCCAGCAACAGGGCCGCCGCGATTGAAATGATCACCGCGGGAATCTGGGTCACGAGCCCGTCGCCGATTGTCAGGATCGTATAGGTCTCAAAGGCCTGCCCGATCGGCATGTCATGTATCGCGATGCCGATCACCAGACCGACGAGAAAGTTGAGAAGCGTGATCAGAAGACCCGCCACCGCATCGCCCTTGACGAATTTAGAGGCCCCGTCGAGCGATCCGAAAAAGGTGGTTTCCTGTTGTTCCCGCTCGCGCCGTTCCTTGGCCTCCTGATGATTGATGGCCCCCGCCGACATGTCGCTGTCGATGGCAAGCTGCTTGCCCGGCATGGCATCGAGGGCAAAGCGCGCGCCAACCTCGGCCATGCGCGCAGCACCCTTGGTGATCACCAGAAAATTGACGATCAGCAGGACCAGAAACACCACAAGACCCAGGAGCACATTGCCGCCGATGATGAAATTGGCAAAACCCTCGATCACCTCGCCCGCCGCGTCCGTGCCGGTATGCCCCTCGCCGATAATAAGCTTGGTCGACGAGACATTGAGCGCGAGACGGAGCATGAGCGACGCAAGCAGGATGGTCGGGAACGCGGAGAAATCGAGCGGGCGGTCGATAAAGAGCGTGATCGTGAAGATCAGGATGGCGAGGGCAAAGGACGCGGCCAGCCCGACATCCAGCATCCAGGCCGGCACAGGCAGGATCATCATCACGATCACCGCCATCAGGGCCAGCGCCAGAAGCACCGTTGGCTGAAAGACCGACCTGAAAGAGATAGCGCCCATATTCTAGAACCCCACCGGAGGTATTGGATCGAAGAGGATCACATAGCGCCGCGTCTCGCCCATAGGCACGAGAGATCCCGCGCGAACGCGCCCGTCCGATGTCTGCAAGAGCGGATAGCCGTTCTGTGCCGAGACAGGCTCTTCAGGCGCGGTTCGCGCGGTGCGGCGTGGTTCGGAGGCAGATAGGCTATCCAGACCGGCATGCACCTCTTCGAAGCGGTCAAAATAGCCTTGTGCGCGGTGTGGTTGTCTTGAATGATAGGCCCCGACGGCATTCGACCACGTGCCCAGTTCCCCCCGCAATTCCTGCAAGAAGCGCGCGGCATAGAGTGCATTCTCGCGGGGATCGAACATGGCCTCGACCGAGTCAAACGCCCCGCCGTGCCATCTGTAGTTGATCTGAAAGCAGCCGATATCGAAGTTGCGGGCTCCTCGGGAATAGGCGGCGCGCACAAACTCCTGCGCTGCCTGTTCGCTCTCGAACCAATGGCCTTGGCCCTCCATGTTCACGGTCCAGGGCCAGGCCGCCAGTCTGCCATCAACAACGCGGCCCGTTTCAACCCGTGCAATTGCGCGCAGCATATCCACCGGGACATCCGCGTTGCCCGCCGCATGACGGGCGGCGGCATCACAGAGATCTAGGGGGGTTGCACTGGCCTGCGCCACGCCCAAGACGGCATAGGCCATCACTTGGCAGAGCCAGTATCGCATATTCAAAGCTTCGGCCATAAACGCGTCCAATTTCATTGCGACCAAGGGCTCAAGGCCGGGTTTACCTTTTGGCATGTCCCTGCGACCAGAGTGCCATGCTGCCAGAGTGGGCGATCTGTCTTGAGATTCGGTAACCAAACATCCGCCAGATGCTTGATTTTCAAGGAAGCGTAGAAATCTCGGTTCTGGCCAAGAGGGCGCTCAAGGCGGCGCGGGTTTCGACGCTTTGGTCAATCAGCGCGCTATTGTAGGACAAAAGCCCAGCGGATTTTTCAGGAGCGGTTTGGGTCAACGCCTGCGCCAGATTTTGTGTGGTGGGATCGTCGGAAGCCAATAACTTTGGCCAGTCCTGTGCCAGCCACGCGGCGCGCTGCATGGCTCCTTCATCCTCCAACCCGTCGAGATAACGCATCGCACCGGCATGATCCCCAAGCATGGTCCGCGCGCGGGCGCGCAGCGCATCTGCCTCGGGCGAGACAAGGCCGATGACTTCTGCCTCCGCAAGCTGCGGGCGCCCCCGCGCCAAGGCGATTTCCCCCATCAAGAGCCGGTGCACAGGGTCTGCCTCTGCCAGAGGCGCCGCGCTCAGGATTTCTGCGGCCTGATCGGCAAATCCAAGGGTCAATACCCGTTGCGCAAGTCTCTGAGCGAGATCGGAAGACATGGTCCCGAACTGCGCCGCTGGCTCGTTCAGGACCTGGCGGAGAAACGCCGTGTCCTCTGCTTGCTCTAGAAGCAAGCGCAGCATGTCATGGCGCGTCTCCATCGCGGTTTCAGGCGGCAAATCGGGCGCAACGCGGTCGAATTCGGAGAATGCTTCGGGATAGGACCCAGAGGCGGCCAGAGCCAGCAGATAAGATCGCCCAATTTCTTGACCGAGCGGCGTTCCACGGTTCTCTTGATAGTGTGCCCCGGCCAATTGTGCCGTGTCATAGTCCAAGCGCTGATCCTGTGCGATCCGCGACGTGATCATGGTCGCCAAGGCCTCGGCAGTATCCACCTCATTACGCGACAAGGACTCCTGCAGGCTCTGGTTGGCCTGGTCGAGATCGCCATCGGCGATCGCAAGCTCTGCTCTCGCGATGGTCTCTGCGGCGGTGTCGAAGGGGCTCTCTGTCCCAAGCCCCCGCAGGATCATATCGGAGGTTTCACGATGCTTTGCCGCAAGCAATTTGCGGGCAAGAGCGGGGCCCGTATGCTTACGCAAATGCTCCGGCAATTCCGCGAACGCGCGCAGGATCGCCGGGTGGTCAAGCAGTTGATTCTCGGGAATCGCCGCATGTGCAAGGGCCGCCCAGAGCGCCCCCCGTCCCTGACACCCGAGATCACGGCGCAGACGGGGTGCCATGGACTCGGCATCCGGATCATCAACCACCGCCGCCAACTCGCGCAGGATCAGAATCTCCTGATCATCGCTTGGGACCAAGGACAGCACTTGCTGCGCCTCGAGGCCGAACCCGAAATAGATATAGAGCCGGGCCAATTGCCGCGCGATCTCTGGATTGACGATGTCGAACTCTCCCGAAAGACGGGGATAGAGCGCGCCGATCTGGTCCGCAAGAGGTGCCTGCGCGCCCCATGTCGCGACGTCCAGCATGGCCTCTGGCAAACACGCGGTCGGGGTCATGCCGGACAACGTGGAGGACAAGACCGACATAGGCGCAGGATCAATAGCGCCCAGCACCCTGAGATTGCCACCCAGCCCCAAGGGCGCCTCTTGCGCCGTCGCGGTTTCCTCTGTCGATACAGGATTCGCGGTCACGGCCAGAGGCGACGGGGACAGCGACGGGTTCCCGACAGGATGACGCGGGGGCGCGGGCTCTACCAAACCCTGATTGGAGGACTGGGCGATCTGCTCCAGAAGTGTGCGCCGCACGGCCAGCAATCTGTCATCGGGCTGTGGCGTGACGGGGGAGGCATCCCTCTCTGTCATGACCGGAGGTGGACCAATGCGCGAGGTCATCCATCGGGCTGCGGCGGAGGTGGGCTTTGCCATGGCGAGGGAGTCGGCCTCTGTCGCAGGGGTCTGGGTCAAAGGCGCTGGGGGCGTCTCGGCGGGCAAGGATGCGAGAATATCAACCACCAGCATGGAGCGTGCATGCCAAAAGGTTCGTGCCGTGCAGGCGCAATCGAATGTCAGGTTCAACTCTCCTGATCCCTTTGGCGCGTCGATCCCGGCGAGGCGACCGCTGGTCAGACGGTCAAACGCCTGGCTCAGGTCAAATGCGGGGCGTTGACCGGGAAAGGTGATCGTGATGCCATTCTCGCGCGCGTGATCCTGCCAGTCGATCCGCTCGGGAAAATCCAGCACAAGGCGCGTAAACCCCGCATGCTCGCCCGATCGAACCAACACCGTTTGCGCGAGTGCTGGCAGCGCGCAGAGCGACAGGAGCAGCGATATCGCACAGACCCGGATCATGCCGCGTCCTGTTTGAGGGTCTTGAGCGCCTCTTCCAGCTCGTTGAAACTCGGGCGTTTGTGCTTGGGTGTGTTCTGCCTGCCCACTTCGATACAGATATTGGTCGCATGGTTGTGCAGATTGGCCACAAGCACCTCGCGGATGAGGTGATAGAAATGGCCATCCTCCTCGACCACATCCTTGACCTTGGCCGCAAAGGGCCCCACCAGCCCATACGAGAGAAAGACCCCAAGAAAGGTCCCGACCAACGCGCCCCCGATCATCTTGCCAAGGATTTCAGGCGGCTGATCAATCGACGCCATGGTCTTGATCACCCCCAGAACGGCAGCCACGATCCCAAGTGCGGGCAGTCCATCCGCCATGGTCTGAAGCGCGTGGCTCGAATGAAGCGCATGGTGAAGATTGGCCTCCATCCGCTTTTCCAGCACCTCCTCCACCTGATGCGGATCGTCATAATTCATCGACGCCGAGCGCAACGTGTCGCTGATGAGGGCGACGGCCTCTGCATCCGCTAGAATCTTGGGGTATTTCGAAAAGATCGCCGAGTCTTGAGGCGCCTCGATATGTTCCTCGACCGCGATGGGATTCTGTCGCCCCAAGCGGATCAACTCGAACAGCAGACACAGCAAGTCCCGGTAATCCTGAGGCTTCCATTTCGGTCCCTTGAAGACCTTGGTGACATCTTTGAGCGTGTGCCTGATCGCGGGACCGTCATTGCTGATCAGAAATGCCCCCACAGCCGCACCGCCGATCATCATGAATTCGAACGGCAGCGCCTTGAGGATGATCCCGAGCTTGCCCCCGGCGGCCATATAGCCGCCAAAGACCATAACGAAGATCACGACAATCCCGATAATACCGACCATTTCGTCCCCCGCTGGCAATCACAGGTCCGAGACTGCCATCAACCGATTAACAAACCCTGACGTTTCTCCGTCATTCGCGGGGGGCCGTGGCATTGCGCCCCGCGAGAATCACGCTGATGCCATGCGCAGCACCGGGGGAAAGCCCTGCCAGAACGTCCGCCGCGGCCTCGGGGCGCATGCGCGCAAGAAACCCGGCCGCAAAGACAGGGTCCATTTCCTCAAAGAGGGCGGCTGCCTGTTTCGGCTTCATCGACTCGTAGACTTTGGTCAATTGCGCCACGTCGTTTTCCGCAGCACTTTCCGTGAGCGCGATCATCCGGCGCAGATCCTCTTCGGCGGAGGTCAACATCGTGATCTTCTGGCTGACCTCTTGTTCGACCAGTTTGAGCGCCTGCTCTCGCTCGCTCAGAGCGGCCTCTCTTTGCTCGAGCGTTTGCTCACGCTCCTGCAGCGCCGCGAGCAACGCTTTCATGTCTTCGGGCGTTTCGCAGGCTTGCGCAGAGGGCGTGCTTGTCTCAACTGTCGGCTCTGCTGCGCGGGCAAAGGCCCGGCCCACACCTTCGCCAAAGCGGAGCAAGGCTGATGCGATCAGAAATGTCGAGAGAATGAGCAGAACACCGCGCGTGCGCCGTGGACGCAGATGGGATCTACCGGGTCTGGACCACCAGGTCATTGCCCTGCCCCGCGCGCCATATCGTGATGCCGCTTGAAGACCGGGCCGGACTCGACCACCGGGGTGGCTATGGGGGCCATCCTCTGAGGCGGGCGGGCGACGTCCTGATTGGGCAGATCGTGCATCGCCGCCACCAACAACTCGAGACGCCGGGCCACATCTTCGGCGCGCTCGGTGATCGTGATGAGAGAGCGTGTGGACCCGTCCGCCGTTTGCCGTGCCGCCTGAAGCGTTCTCGTCAGATCATCGACCTGCGCCGAAAGCACCGCCACCGCACCGCCCATCCCGGTTTCGAGATCGTTGAACCGGTTGAGCCGCCGGGCCAGCACAAAGCAATAGGCCCCAGCCCCGATCGCGCCTGCGACGAGCAGAATATCGGAAATCATCTCCATGCGTCTTCTCCTCAGTTCAATACGAATTCCATGATCAAGAGGTCGTTGATGCGCCCCTCGCCCGTCACGACCTGCATGCGCCGCAAAAGCTGCGCCCGCAGGCGGATCAGGGCCTGCGAGTCTTCGAGATCCGCGAGCTTGAGCGCGCGCAGATAGGTGTTCGTCACATCGACGATCCGCGGCATGAGTTGCTCGACCTCTGTTTTGTGGGCGGCCTTCACCTCGAGCTCTGCAGCGAATCGCAGATGGGATCGCGCGGCCCCCTGCCCTACCGAGACAACCACCGGCACCACCGGCACAAAGGCCAGATCAGCCATCGGCGCCTGCGGGTCGGTATGCCCCGCAAGCGGTGCCTCGGCTTCGGGCCCATGATCTGCGCCCAGCGGGATCAGTCCGGACCACATGGCATAAAACCCGCCCGCAGCCCCCACAAGCGCCAATACGGCACCGATCAAGAGCGGTCGCTTTGACCGTTTCGCAACGGGCGCTGTCGCTGTGTCTTCCGTATCCGGCATGCTCGACCCTCTTTGTCTCGACAAACCCTTATAAGCCTACAGAAACTAACCGATTATTAAGCCTGATGCGGGAAGGATGGCTTCGGAACATTACTGGAACTCACAGGACCGGAGGACATGCCTTGCAGCAGATCACGAAACTCTGGCAGGCGCTGACACTGCGCAATCGAAGCATCGTCATCGGCGCGGCAGTCCTGATGTTCTGGGCGGTTCTGGCCCTTGCGCGCATGGCTTCGACGCCCAGCATGACCTTGCTTTACGCCGGGCTCGAGAGCAGTGCCGCGGGAGAGGTTGTTGCGGCCCTCGAACAGCAGGGCGTCAGATATGAGGTGCGCAATGACACGATTCTCGTCGAATCGACGCGCCGGGATGAGCTGCGCATGATCCTCGCCGGAGAAGGGCTGCCGAGGTCTGGCTCGAGCGGCTATGAGCTTTTGGATGGCTTGTCCGGGTTTGGCACCACGTCACAGATGTTCGACGCCGCCTATTGGCGCGCCAAGGAGGGGGAACTGGCCCGGACCATCGTCTCGCATCCCGCGATTCTGGCGGCGCGGGTTCATATCGCCTCGACCGGGGCCAACCCGTTTCAACGCAATGTGCGCCGATCCGCTTCGGTTTCGATAACCACGAATGGGGCCGAGATTTCTGCCAAACATGCGCGTGCGCTGCAGTTTCTCGTGGCTTCTGCCGTTGCTGATCTCACGCCGGATGATGTCTCTATCATCGATTCCGAGGGGGCCTTGGTCAGCGGGGCCGAAGAGGCCAAGACCAACACCGCCGATGAGCGGGCAGAGGGCCTGCGACTGCGCGCGCAACGCTTGCTCGAAGCGCGGGTCGGGCATGGCAATGCGGTGGTTGAGATCGCTCTCGAGACCGTCACACAGACCGAATCAACCCGCGAGCGGCGATTTGACCCCGAAGGGCGCGTTGCCATCAGCACAGATACAGAGGAACGCGCGAACACCGCGAGCGGCAGCGACAACAGCGTCACGGTGGCCTCAAACCTGCCAGACGGGGATGCGGCGGCGGCAGGGTCCTCCGCAAGCGAGAACACCGAGACACGGGAACGGGTGAATTACGAGGTTTCCAGCACCGAACGTGAGATCATCCAGCAACCCGGCGCGATCAAGCGCATGACCGTCGCGATCCTGATCAATGGGCTAAGCACTCCCGACGCGGCGGGCACTCCCACCTTTGCCCCGCGTCCCGAAGAGGAATTGACGGCGCTGCGCGATCTGGTCGCCTCAGCGGTAGGCCTCGACGAGACGCGCGGCGACGCCCTGACGATTCGCACCTTGCAGTTCGAGCCCGCAGAGCCAGTCGGCACGCTGGTCCAAGCGGGGCTGCTGGAGCGGTTGGCCATCGACACCATGACCTTGGTGCAATCGCTGGTTCTGGCCATCGTGGCCCTCGTGCTCGGCCTCTTTGTCCTGCGCCCGATTCTCTCTCGCCCGGTTCCGATGGCGGCCCCGCAACTGAGCGCCCCAAGCAGGCTGGCCCCGGCACCCGAACCTGTGCTCACCCCGCTCTCCGGCGTGATTGACGACGGCGATATCGACGTGGCGGGCCTGTCCGACGTGTCAGAGCGCGCGCGGGCGGGCCTGCGTCCGCGCCTCGATGGTGGCACAGAGGACCCGGTCGCGCGCTTGCGGGCGCTGATTGGCCAACGCCAGGAGGAGACCGTTGAAATCCTGCGCAACTGGCTGGAAGGCGAAGAGGAGAGGGTCTGATGTCGATTGCACATCTCTTGAACGATTTCGGATCGCTCCCTCAGGGTAAGCCCGTTGCGATCACCGATGTCTCGCTCGAGGAAGAACGCCTCGAGGCGTTCGAGAAAGGCTATCAGGCGGGCTGGGACGATTGCGTGAAATCTCAGGTCGAGGATGGCCGCAGGATCACCGCTGACCTTGTCCAGAACCTGCAGGACATCGGCTTTACCTACGAAGAGGTGCATGCCGCGATCATGGGCTCGATGCAGCGGCTCTTGCAGCAGGTCACGCAAACGGTTCTGCCCCCGCTCAGCCACGCCATGCTGGTCCCCCATGTAACCGAGATCCTGCATGACTTGCTGGAGAGTAACGGGCGTCAACCGGTTCAGATCACGGCCGGGCCTGCGGATCTCGCGATCCTGCGCCGTATCAGCGCAGAGATCCCCGATCTCGCCTGCACCCTGACAGAGGATGAAACCCTTGCCAGTGGCCAGGTCTGCGTCCGCCTTGGCGAGAGCGAGCGCGCGCTGGACATGCCGGATGTCCTGATGCGGATCGAGCAGGCCATTTCCGGATACTTTCAGGATAACAAGAGGAGTGTAGCATGATGGATGACAAAGCCGGTGGCCATGAAACCTTTCCCTCTGATCTGCAAAATCCCTTCTCCTCGGTCCCGATCGAGATCACGGTGTCGGTCGGCAAGGCGCGCCCCCTGATCCGGGATCTTTTGAAACTCGGCAAGAACGCAGTCCTCGTTCTCGATCGGCGCGTCGATGATGCCGTCGAGCTTTACGTGGGCGAGCGGCTGATCGCACGCGGACAACTCGAAGAGCTTGAGGGCGATCAACAGGGCCAGATCGCCGTGCGCGTCACAGAGGTCGCGAATCTGCAGGATGGCTTGTGATGAAATCAGGGCTGATCCTTTTTGGACTGAGCATCCTCTTTCTGGGATGGCTCGCCACGGGCGCGATGGCGCAGGATTTGACCCTGTCCTTGGGCGACGGTGCCTCACTCTCGGCGCGGACGCTGCAACTGATCGCCTTGATCACGGTGCTCAGCCTCGCGCCGGGGCTTGCCATCATGGTGACATGCTTTCCTTTCGTCGTCACGGTCCTCTCGATCCTGAGGCAGGGCATCGGGCTGCAACAATCTCCGCCCAACATGCTGATCGTCAGCCTTGCACTCTTTCTCACCTTCTTCGTGATGGAGCCGGTCTTTACCCAAGCTTGGGAAACCGGAATCGAACCACTGTTGCAAGAGCGTCTGTCCACGGAATTGGCCATCGAGCGGACTTTGGCACCTTTCCGGGTCTTCATGGCGGGCCGTGTGGACCCGGACACGCTCGCGACTATGGCGGCGCTGCGCCCCGAGACGACCGCCGTAGCGGCAGGAGCGGATGCACCTTTGTCCGTTCTGATCCCAAGCTTCATGCTCTCGGAAATCGCGCGTGCCTTTCAGATCGGGTTTCTGGTCTTTTTACCGTTTCTGATCATCGACCTCGTGGTTGCGGCCATCCTGATGTCGATGGGCATGATGATGGTCCCGCCTGCCATCGTCTCGCTGCCCTTCAAACTGGCGTTTTTCGTCATTGCCGACGGCTGGACGCTCATCGCGGAGAGCCTTGTCCGGGGCTATCTCTAACGACCGGGCACTAATCCACGTCGCGCCACAATCAGAGAATTTTCACCCAGAGGTCGCCCATCAGGTGACTTTGATCCGCAGCCCTGTCTATAGTGGCGACCATCGCGGCGGCCACATGGGACAGACAGCAGGGGATCGCATTGGACATTCTGGGACTCACCTGTCTGCGCGATGATGGCCCCTATATCGTTGAATGGCTGGCACATCATCTGGCACTCGGCTTTGACCGCATGCTGGTCTTTAGCCATGAGTGCACCGATGGCAGCGCCGAATTGCTGCAGACCCTGACCCAAGACCCTCGGATCGCGCATGTTGAGTTTGTCCCAAAGGGCGGCAAATCCGTTCAATGGCAAGCGCTGCGCGATCTGCGCGACCATGACGCCTACAAGACGGCCGATTGGGCGCTCTTCTTTGACTGCGACGAATTCCTCTGCGGCGCGTTCAAGAGCCTGCGCGATCTGATTGCAGAATATGAAACCCTTGCAGGCACCTTTGACGCCCTCGCCTTGCCTTGGCGTCTCTTCGGCTCTGGCGGCCACGCGCAACGTGGTCCCGGCCTGACGCCTGAGCGGTTCACGCGCGCGGCGCCATTCGATCTGCACTTCCCGCTCGCCCATCTCTTCAAGACGCTGCACAGGCCCGGTGCCTTTCGTCAGCCCGGCGTCCACCGCCCGCGCAGGCGCCAGCGTCATGCCGCGACATGGGTCGGACCCGACGGCATCCGCCTGCCCGAGGGGTTCGCGACCAATGATACCGCCATCTCGCTCTATGGCGCGCTCAGCGGCGCGCCCTTGGCATGGCTCAACCACTATTCCCTGCGCTCGGTCGAGGAATTCATGCTCAAACGGGCCCGCGGCCTGCCCAATCATATGGACCGCGAAATCGGGATCGCCTATTGGGCGGAACGCAACTGGAATACCGTCGATGCCCCAGAGATCCTGCCCATGATGGGCCAGACACGTCAAGAATTCGACCGGCTCATGGCCTTGCCCGGCGTCGCGGCGGCGCATGCGGCCTGCCTTGCCGCCCATGCCGCGCGTTACCAGACACTCATGCAGGATCTCGACTCTCTGCGGCTGGCGTTCAGACTGGGCTTTCTCACCGATAGCACGCCCCCCTCTGCCGCGGCGGGGCGTGCCTTTCTGGCGGCACAGGTGCAATTGGCCAAAGGTGACGCCGAAGCATGAGCGCGCAGGTGATCGAACGTCGTATGGCGGGCCAGATGCTGGACGGGATTGTCCTTCTGGATGCTGTCGAGACACGGCAAGATGACGGCACGCGACACGTCACCCTCTTCTTTGCCCCCAAGGTCGACCCAGCCCTGATCGTGCCCCCCAAAGGTGCCGAACTGCGCGCGGAAATGAGCGTGGGCGGCGCGCCCATTCTTGTCTATTCAGCCCCCGAAGGCCGTCTGGCGTTTCAGACGCCGACAGGCGCGATGGAGGTGACGCCCGCCGAGGCCGAACTGAGCTTGATGGAGGGGCGCGACACCATCGCCGCCGTGCGCAACGGAGAGGATGCCGCCACCGTTCTGACATGGCTCGCGTTTCACGCCGATCAGCAGCGGATGACCGGTGCCGTGATCCTCGACCGGGCGCGTCCCGGCACAGACCCCGAGTTTGCACGCGCGCTGCGCGAGGCGCTCCGCGAGAGCGGGCTCGAGATCCCCGTGATCCTGCTCAGTAGCGACCAGCCGCTGGGATACCCCGATGCCCCCCCCGAGGCGCATCCCTTTTGCGTGCCCGAAGCACCGGGCAAGGACCGTATGGAAATCCCCCCACCCGCGCCGTGGGACTCGCCCCTTGGGGCGCTCAGCTATTACGAAATCGCGCGCCACCGCTTTCTGGCCGAGGCCCGCGCCGTGGCAAATATCGACGTGCATGATCTGGTGGTGACAGGGTCCGAGACGATTTTTGACAGCGCGGTGGCCGCGCGGGGCGGCCTGATCGCCCTCATCGGGCGTCATTGCTATCCGTGGCGCGTGCGCAATGGTCAGCCCACGCGCTTTGCCGATCATATCTGCGTGCAATTCGATTCGGGCGGCGGGCGGCAGCGCTGGTGCCTTGCCCCGTCGAAACTGCCCAAGGATGCGGTCTGGCGCCTGTTGCGGGTGGGCAATGCGCGCCCTGATGCAGAGCGCACCCAAGGCTTTTATCGTCACATGGCCCTGCGCCATCCGACCGAGTCGATTTCGCGGATCGTGCCGAAATCCTCGCTGATCGAGCATCCGCCGCTCCTAGAACGCGCAGCTGCCTATTTCGACCATACCCCGGTGCGCATGCCCGAAATCGCGCCAGACCCTGCGCTGGGCGGGCGCGGCCGCGCGGCGATTGTTACCACGATGAAGAACGAGGGGCCGTTTATCCTCGAATGGCTGGCCTATCACCGCGCGATAGGGTTCGATGATATTCTTGTCTATACCAACGACTGCACCGATGGCACCGACACAATGTTGCAACTGCTCGAGCGCAAGGGGTTCGTGCAGCACCGCGATAACCGCTTTCGCGAGATGGACATGCCCCCGCAGCATGCCGCGCTGCAATCGGCGGAACACGAACCGCTGATCAAATCCGCCACTTGGATCACCTGCATCGACGTGGATGAATATATCAACATCAAGACCGGCGATGGCACGCTCGATGCGCTCTTTGCCGCGGTGCCGGATGCCAACATGATCGCGATGACCTGGCGGCTCTTTGGCAATGGCGATGTGCGGGACTATGTCGACCGGCCCATCACCGAACAATTCCTGCGCTGCGCCCCGGAATTCGCGCGCAAGCCGCATCAGGCCTGGGGCTTCAAGACGCTGTTCCAGAACATCGGGCTTTTCAAAAAACTCGGCGTGCATCGGCCCAAGGGTCTGAACCCGCAGCTCTGGGAAGAGATCAACTGGGTCAATGGATCAGGCACCCCCCTGCCGCGCGAGATGTATCGCAACGGCTGGCGCTCGACGATCGAGACCTATGGCTATGACCTCGTGCAACTCAATCACTATGCCGTCCGCTCTGCCGAGAGTTTTCTGGTCAAGCGTGACAGAGGCCGGGTCAACCATGTGGACCGCGATCAGGGGCTGGCCTACTGGTTTCGCATGAACAACAATTTCGAAGAGGAGCTCTCGATCCAGCCGCGGCTGGCCATGATGCGGGCGGAACTGGACCGCTTGATGCAGGACCCAGAAATCGCGGCAGCGCATCATCATTCGGTCGCCTGCCACCGCGCAAAGATCGACGAATTGCGCGCCACCGAGAATTACAGCAACTTCTTCGCAGAATTGACCAGCCCCCGCATGGAACGGCTCTCGCGGTTGCATGGGCACTTTGGATCGAATGTCTTTCTATCCGGTCCGGGCGTCATCCCGGACGAGATCGTGTCACGCGACCCCGCTGCCGAGTGGTTCTTTACGGTGGACCTACAGGGCGACACGGCGCATTAAGTCTTTGACGATACGTGACTTAAAACAGAGAGCACCGCTCGCCCTCCTCTGAAGCCGGCTTAGGCCAGATCCGCTTCGATCGCCTTTACAAGGTCGTCCATCTCAGGGTCCATTCGCAAGGACGCTGCCTTGCGCTGGTGCCACTCAACCCCTCTTGCATGCAAATCGGCCAGTTCCGGATCACGTTTGAACCGCTCCAGCCATTCCGCGGTCTGTTCGCGGTATCGTGAAATCGAGGTATCGGTTTCATCGTTCAGGTTGAACTTGTCCCAATACTCCTTGCCCAGCACGTGATGCGAGTGATTGGCCCGCCCACGCGCGCGCTTGATCAAAAAACTCTCCATTGACCGCAGCGCATAGTGGTTCACCTGCGCATGTGTGAAAAGCGGCGGATTGTCGGTGCGGCGCCCGTTCAGGACATAGTCGATTCCCCCGGGCAGCACGCGGCGCGTATTTTCCACATGCTCATCCCGCGACACCGGCGCATGCAACCCCATACGCAGAAACTTGTGCTGATTGGTGTAGAGCGATTTCACGAACTTGCCGGTATTCGGCCGCGCCTCGGCGTCCCATTCATATTCGCCCTTGGTGAATTGCTGGGTCACGGGCTTGTCCTCGAACCGCTCGATGCCATCCGGTCCGAACACACGCCACGGCACCGAAATCACATCCGCATCCGCGCCGGACCCCTCGACCAGCGCCCGCACAGAGCCGTCCCCCAGATGGATATTGAGAAACTCGTCCACATCGCAGACAAAAATCCAAGAGGCATTCAGCACGATGTCATAGCGGCGGCTGGCCTGTCGCAGGGCGCTGCGGTGAATCCCCGCCTTGCGCACGACCGTGTCATGCTGCGTGACAAGGCCCATCTCCTGCAGCCGGCGCAAGATTTCGACCGTCGTATCGGTGCAATCGTTGGTGCAGACCAGAATATGATCAAAGCCGAGCGTTTTGTAATGCGCCACCCATTCCAGGATATAGGGCGCCTCGTTCTTCATGGTCGAGACGACGGTATAGGTGTCTGTGCTCATATCCGCCTCATTGCGCCCGCCGTCCGACGGCTCTGTTTTGCCGTCACCTTACCGTGAGCATCCCCGCCAAGACAAGCCGCATGGCAGGGCTGACACGACCCCGGACTTTCGCCTGCGCCTGTCATTCTGGCGATTCCCAAACCCCGCCACAGCGTCTAACCTGCACGCAACCGCGCTTTGCCGTATGCACCGCGCGACGGCAGGAGAGACTCTGGTGGCACGCACACGCGAGGTTGGAACGCTCTGGATTGGCGGCGCACTCAGCTGGCTGGAACAGATTTGCCTCAAATCTTTTGTGGACAAGGGCCAGAAGATCACCCTCTTCGCCTACGAGCCCATTCCCAACATGCCGGCAGGCGTCATATTTCGCGACGGGCGCGAGATCATCGACACCGATGATTTCATCAAATACGAGCAGAAAAACAGCTACGCGCTCTTTGCTGACTGGTTCCGCCTGCACATGATCCACAAATGCCCCGGCATGATCTGGGTGGATACGGATGTCTATTGCCATCGTCCGATGGACTATGACAGCGACTATGTGCTGGGATACGAGCTTCCGGGCGAGCATCGCGTCAACAATGCGGTGCTGGGCCTGCCCGCCGAGAGCGAGATTCTGGCGCAGATGCTGGAATTCACCTCGGATCGCTACGCCATCGCGCCCTTCCTGCCCCGCAAGCGGCAAGAGATGATGCGCAAACAGGCGCAAAAGGGCAAACCGGTGCATGTCTCGCAACAGCCCTGGGGCGTCTGGGGGCCGATGATGGTCACGCATTATGTGCATGCCTTGGGACTCGAGGGGAATGTGCAGCCGCTCAACGCCTTTTACCCGATCACTTTTCCGGAACGGTTCAAATTCCTCCGCCGGGCGGAGTTGGCCGAGGGGCTGATCACGCCGGACACCACCGCGCTGCATCTCTGGGCCTCGAACAAGCGGCAATTGGGCAATATCCACAACGGCTTGCCGCCCAAGGGATCGTATCTCGAAAAACTGGTGCAGGAAACCGGGATCACGCCTGCGCTCGCCCCGATCAAGGGACGGGGCAACACCACATTCGAGGGCGCGCTGGTCGACGAGCTGGATCTCTCGTCTGTCACCGTGGCGGCGGACCTGACCGGACAGGCCCGCGGTTTCATGCTGGCGCTACATCACAAATTCGACTGCGACATCCAGTTGATCAATTGCAACCGTCGCGGCAAGTTCAAGGACGGTGACGAGGATTGGCTGGCGGGCTACATGTCTTTTCTGGTCGAGAATGACGTAAGTCCTGATCGCATCCGGATTCTGCGCGCAGAGTCGGACCTGCGCCCGGTGGATGTGCTCTGCAATCTCTCGGGATTTGGCGACCGTCACAATGTGCCGTTTCTTGGAAAGTTCCTCGAACGCTGCCTGCATGCCGACAGTCGCGTCTTCATGGATGTGCGCAAGGGATCTGGGGCCTTTCCCTTTCTCAAGGCGTTCGGCACCTACACACCGCTCTCGACCCGAGAAGAAGAGGGGCATCAGATCACCCGCATCCGCCTCCAGCCCAAGGCACCAGAGGTTACGCCCACCGAAGACAATTGGGACCAGATCGCGCACCAATTGGCCGGGCAGGACGGCTGGTATCGGGCGGGGCCAGAGGGGCACAGCTTTCTCTTCATGCCCCGCGATCCGGATACGCTGGTCGTCACTTTCGACAATCTCGACATCGCCATGACCAAGCGCGAGGATCGGCGCCCTTGGGGATACCATTTCATTCAGGAACAAGGGTGGTCGATGCTGGGCGTTCTGGCTGGTGGCTGGACTTGGTATCGCGAACCTTGGGTCTGCGATCAGTTTGACGCGCTTCAAAAAGAGGGGTTTTTCAAGCAGTTTCGCCGCGTCGTGTTCTACGGGGCCTCGATGGGGGGCTATGCCGCCTGCGCCTTTGCCCCGGCGGCACCCGGTTGTGACGTGGTTGCCATCTCGCCGCAGAGCACGGTCGACAGGTCGATTGTGCCGTGGGAAACCCGCTACAAGACCGTGTGGGACCGCGATTTTTCCGGCAAATACGGGGATGCCGCCGAGGTCAGCCGCGCGGCCCATCGCGTGTCGATCCTCTATGATCCCTACGAGCCGCTTGATGCCCAACATGCCGCGCGGTTCCGGCACCCGAATGTGCAGCATCTGCGCGCGCCTCTTCTGGGGCACCGCTTGGGAAGTGCGCTCAATCAGATGGGAATTCTCAGCCCGATCATTCTGGGCGCTCTGAACGGCACGCTCACGTCCGAGGATTATTACCGCCTGCTGCGCGCCCGGCGCGACTTGCCACGCTATCAACGCGAACTTTTCAACCGCGCCATCGCCAAGGGCCACAGCAAACTCGCCCAGAGGCTAGGCGCGCGCATTCTGGCGCAGAATCCGAACCGCGCCGTCCGCATCGGGCTTGAGGCGCTCAAGGCGGGGTGAGCGTGGCGCGGAGGCTTGGCCGCGCCCTCACCGGACCACGAATTCGGCATGCAGCGCCCCCGCCGCCTTGATGCTCTTGAGAATGTCGATCATGTCGCGCGGGGCCACCCCCAGCGCGTTTAGCCCTGCAATTACCTCAGAGAGCGAGGTGCCGGGCAGGACTTCAGCCAATCCGATCCCCGGCTCTTCCTCGATCCCGGCCTGCGTGCGCGGCACCACCACAGTCTCGCCTTCGGCAAAGGGATTGGGCTGCACCACCAGCGGCGTCTCCTGAATGCGCAGGGTCAGGTTGCCCTGTGACACAGCCACCCTCGAGATGCGGACATCCTGCCCCATCACGATCGTGCCCGAGCGTTGATCGACCACCACCCGCGCCTTGCGCTCGGGTTCGACCAGGATATTCTCGATCTGCCCAAGCGCATGCGCCGGCGAGGCCGCGCGCATGCGCGAGAGCGTCAGTTGCACGGTGCCCGCGTCGAGCATGATGGCCGCGTCCCGGCCCACGTTGCCGTTGATCGCGGTCTCGATCCGGGCGGCGGTGGTGAA
>NZ_JAGPVV010000250.1 GCF_018066915.1 Roseovarius sp. | reverse complement strand
TCCGGTCTGGGCCTCTGGCCGGGTGTTGCGGTGGCGATGGTGGTCGGCATGGGCTTTGGCGCGGTGCATAGCCTGCTGACCGTGCCCTTCGGTCTGTCGCAGCATGTGGTCGGGCTAGGGGTAACGCTTCTGGCCACCTCTTCCACCTATTACGCCTATCGCCTCGCCCTGCCAGAGGTGACGAGCCCGCCCAAGATCACTGCCTTTCAGCCATGGGAAATCCCTTTGCTGTCCGACATTCCCCTGATCGGTCCCGCACTCTTTGCCCAAACCCCGTTGACCTATCTGGCCTTCATCCTCGTGGGCGTCGTAAGCCTCGTTCTCTACCGCACGCCCCTTGGCCTTGCGCTGCGCGCGGCGGGCGAGAATCCGGCAGCGGTTGCGGCGCAGGGGCTCTCGGTCACCGGCCTGCGCATGGGCGCGGTGATCGTCGGATCAGGGCTGATGGCGGTGGGCGGCGCGTTCCTGACCATGTCGGCGTTTGATTCCTTTTTCTTCGAGATGGTCAACGGGCGCGGCTGGATCTGCATCGCGCTCGTGGTCTTTGGTGCGTGGAAGCCGGGCAAGGCGCTCTTGGGCGCGGTCCTCTTTGCCGCCTTTGATGCGCTGCAAATCCGGGTGCAACAGACCCCGCTCGGGGCGGATATTCCCTATCAGATATTCCTGATGACGCCCTATGTCCTCTCCATCCTCGCCCTCATCGTCATGTCGCGCCGCGCCGAGGTGCCGGCCGCCCTGATGGTGGCCTTTAACAAGGGGGAACGCTGATGTTCGATCTCATTGTCAAGGGTGGCACGCTGCCCGATGGCACCACCAACGATATCGGCATCACCGGCGACCGAATCACGGCGATGGGCCGGCTTGAAGGGGCAGAGGCTGGCCAGGTGATCGACGCCACCGGCGATCTTGTCAGCCCGCCCTTTGTCGATCCGCATTTCCACCTTGATGCGACGCTGAGTTACGGCCTGCCGCGCATCAACGCCTCTGGCACGCTGCTGGAGGGGATCGGTCTCTGGGGCGAACTCAAGCAGATCGTCACCCAAGAAGAGATGGTCGCGCGTGCGCTCGATTATTGCGATTGGGCCGCCTCAATGGGCCTCTTGGCGATCCGCAGCCATGTCGACACCTGCGATGACAGCCTCAAGGGCGTGGCGGCGATGCTCGAGGTGCGCGACAAGGTCAAGGGCTACATCGACCTGCAACTCGTGGCCTTTCCGCAGGATGGGTTCTACCGCGACCCCACCGCCCGCGCCAACACGATCCGCGCGCTCGATATGGGCGTCGATGTGGTGGGCGGCATCCCGCATTTCGAGCGCACGATGGCGGATGGCGCGGCGTCTGTGCGCGAACTCTGCGAGATTGCGGCAGCGCGCGGCCTGCGCGTCGATATGCATTGCGACGAGAGCGACGACCCCCTCAGCCGCCATATCGAAACGCTTGCCTATGAGGCACAGCGCCTCGGGCTTCAGGGGCGGGTGGCTGGATCACACCTGACCTCGATGCATTCGATGGACAACTACTATGTCTCGAAACTCCTGCCGCTGATGGCCGAGGCGGGCGTATCCGCGATTCCCAATCCGCTGATCAACATCATGTTGCAAGGGCGGCACGACACATTCCCGAAGCGGCGCGGCCTGACACGGGTCAAGGAAATGCAGGCGCAGGGCATCACCGTTGGCTGGGGTCAGGATTGCGTGCGCGATCCATGGTATAGCCTTGGCACCGCCGACATGCTCGATGTCGCCTTCATGGGGCTGCATGTGGCGCAGATGTCGAGCCCCGACGAGATGCGGCGCTGTTTCGACATGGTGACGGTCGAGAACGCGCGCATTCTGGGGCTGGAGGATTATGGCCTGCATGTCGGTGCCATAGCCTCGCTTGTGGTGCTGGATGCGGGCGACCCGATCGAGGCGGTGCGCCTGCGCGCTGCGCGTCTTGCAGTCGTATCCAAGGGGCGCCTGATTGCGCGCACACCGCGCGGCGACGCCACGCTAGAGATCTCGGGGCGGCCCGGTTCGGTGCGCCGGCGGCATCCGGTCGCGTAGGCGTATCCCGGCCTATCGCCACGCATGACCACGCGGCAGGCTTGCACCTCGGGCGACAAGTCTGGAACATCGCCTAAACCGTTCAGGAGTTATTCCATGCGTGCCCTTTTTCTTGTTCTGCCTCTCGCCTCGTTCGCCCTGCCCGCCATGGCCGAGGATATCGCCCTCGCGAGCCGCGTCAGCGCCGTGACCCTCTATCCGCAAGGTGCGACCGTGACCCGCGAAGTGGCCTTTAGCGCCCCTGCCGGTCAGCATGATCTCATCCTCGCCGACCTTCCCCAAGGCACGCCGCTCGCCTCGGTGCGGGTTGCGGTCGAGGGCGCGCGCATGGGTGGCATCACCACCCGCAATGATTACGTGCCGCCGCGCGATACCCCCGACAGCGACGCGCTGATCGCCGCCCGCGCCGAGGTGGAGCGGCTAGAAGCGGCGTTGCGCCTTGCTCGCGAGGACATCGCCGACATCGAGATCGAGGCAGAGGCCGCACGCGCGCGCATCACCTTTCTGGCACAGATCGGTCAGGGCGACGGGACCGCAACCCTGACGCCGGATCAACTGCGTGATCTGAGCGCCATGATCGGAAGCGAGACCCTGCTGGCGCGTCAGGCCGAAGCCGCTGCAACCCGCCGCGCCGAGGCCGCCAAACGCGCCCTCAAAGACCAGATCAAGGCACGCGATGCCGCGCGTCAGGCGCTCAAGGCGCTGGTGCCCGAGGATGAGGCCCGCGCCATGCTCGCCGTGGCGATCACCTCTGATGCAGAGACCCAAGGCACACTGACCGTGACCTACACCATCCCCGATGCAGGCTGGCAGCCGCTCTATGATCTGCATCTGGCGCGGGACAGTGGCGCGCTCCGGATCGAACGCGGGGCCTTTGTGCAGCAATCCACAGGTGAAAACTGGCAAGACATCGCACTCACCCTCTCGACCTTGCGCCCCTCGGAACAGACCGAACCGGGGCAAATCTGGCCGTGGATTGCGCGAATTGATGATCCCCAAGTGATTCAACCGATGGCGCGCGGCAAGGCCGAAGCAGCGTTCATGGCCGCGCCCGTGGCAGAGGCCGCCGTCTCTGACATGGCCCTGGCCAGCTTTGATGGGCTCTCCGTCACCTACAGCTATCCCGCCCCTGTCAGTGTCACCACCGGTGCCGACAATGTGCGCCTGATGCTGGCCTCACTGGAAACAGAGGCCGAGGTTGTGGCACAGGCGGTGCCGATGCTGGATCAGACCGCTTACCTCATGGCGCGGCTGACCAATGACACCGGCGAGATCCTCTTGCCCACATCCGAGGCGCGGTTTTACCTCGATGGGCGCTATGTCGGGCAACGCTGGATGAACCTGATCGCGGATGGGGACAAGGCCGACATGTCCTTTGGCCCGATCGAGGGTCTGCGCCTGACCCGTCTGGTGCGCGACCGCAACGAGGGCGACCGGGGCATCCTCACGAAATCCAATGAACAGACAGAGGCGGTTGAAATCACCGTCGAGAACTTGACCGGCGAGGCGTGGCCGCTGCGCCTGATTGACCGCGTGCCGGTGTCCGAGCAAGAGGATCTGGAAATCACATGGAGCGCCGATCCCATGCCCGCCGAGCGCGACATCGACGGCGAGCGGGGCATTCTGGCATGGACGTTTGATCTGCCTGCCGGTGACACGCAGTCAATCACATTGAAGACGCGGATGACATGGCCCGAGGGCAAGGTGCTGCAGTGATACCGGCGGTTTACCGCCGCGCTTCCCAACTGCTCGACGCGTATTGGCGGGTGTAGAATTCCGCCATAAGCCCAAGCATCAAAAGCGCAATTCCGACGTAATACGGATACTCAAGCGATGTCCGGTGCGGAAAGTAGTTGATGAACACGAAACCGCGCGTCTGGTCGATGATGTGAAACAGCGGGTTCCAGTCGAACATGTTCATCATGAACGTGGGCAAGGTGTTGACCACGAACATCTTGCCCGAGGCGATCATATTGGCCCTCTGATAGATCATGGCAAAGATCGACACGAATCCGGGCGCCCATGGCTTGATCGCCAACAGGACCAGCCCCACGGCAACGCCTGTGAACCACGCGGTGAGGATCATGCCAAAGGCCTGAATGGGCTGGTAGATGCTGATCGGCACGAAACCCACATGGTAGACGAAAAGCACCACGAAAAGTGACAGAACCTGAATGTACAGAGAGCTGAGCGCCGCCGAGCAAATTGCGATGACCGTGTTCATCGGCGCATGCTGCATCATGGGAGATGCTGGCCCCTCGGCCCCCATGACTGCGCTCATCGCCTTGATATGGGTGATGTAGACAAAGATGCCGGACATCATGAACAGCAGGAAATCGCCGCGAATCTTCATGCCCTTCAGGCCAAGCACTGTGAACATGAAGTAAAACGCCATCACCATGATGATCACGGTCATGATATTCTTGAGCAGGGCCACAATCGCGTTGCCATCGCTCTTGCGCACATCCCGCACGGCGGCATGATAAATCAGCTCGGCAATGTTGATTGCCGAATGCAGGCTCGATCTGGGGCGCGTGGTCTTGATCATGGCGCGGGGCCGCTG
>NZ_JAGPVV010000234.1 GCF_018066915.1 Roseovarius sp. | reverse complement strand
CCTCGGGCAGGCTCTGGGCCTCGGGGAGGTTATCCAACCCGGATTGGGCGACAGGCGCGGCAGGGGGGTGCGCCGCTATCTCAAGTGGCGGGAGTGCGGCTGTTGCGGGGAGAAGGTCGGCAGAGGCAGGGACAGAGGCTGGAGCGATCCGGGCCATGTCAGGCGCAGGGACCGGCGCAAGCGGTTGTGCCGGTGTCAGGACGGGTGTCTGGATGGGCGTCTGAACGGGTGTCTGAACGGGGGCCTGTGCCGCACCGAGAAGGGCGGAAAATCCTTGGATCGGCGCGCCAGAGCCTTGGCCAAGCGCCGCAGCGGCACGGCCGGGGGCCGTGGCAGCGGGGGTGGGAAGGCTGGTCAATACCGGGGCGATCATGCCGGGCTCCGTCTGGGGGTCAGTCCAGAGGGTGCAATCCCCGTGCCAAGCGGGCGGGGCACAGGGCCGTGCCGCACCCGCCCGGCGCAAAGCAAAAGGCACCCCGGATCGGGGTGCCTTTACCGCCCACAGTCTGGGGCTTTACTTGTTGTCTTCGAGCGAGAGCGCCACGAAACGCGGATCGCCGCCGCTGCGCACCAGCATCAGCAGGGATTTGCGCCCCGCCTCCTTGGCCTCGGCGATGCGCTCGTCAAGATCGGCAATCGTGGCCACCTTTTGCTGTCCGGCCTCGGTGATCACGTCGCCCGCGCGCAGGCCCTTTTCATAGGCCTCGGAGAGTTCGTCGATATTGACCACGACAAGGCCCGTGGCCGAGTCGTCCAGTTCAAGCTGCGCGCGCAGCTCATCGCTGAGCGGGGTGATGGTCAGGCCCAGCAGGGTCTTTTCCACCGGTGCCTCGGGGGTTGCATCCTCGCCGGGCTGAGCCACGGGAATGGCACCCTCTGCCTCTTCGCGGCGGCCCAGCGTGATCTTGAGCGTGGTGGTCTTGCCCTCGCGGAACACGACCACGCGGACGGTCTTGCCCACCTCGGTATTGCCTACGGTCCGCACGAGACTCCGTGTGTCCGACACATCCTGCCCGTCAAAGGACATGATCACGTCGCCGGCCAGCATGCCCGCCTCGGCGGCGGGGCCTTCGGGCACATCCGTGACGAGTGCGCCTGCCGCTTTCTCAAGCCCCATCGCTTCGGCCACATCCTCGGTCACGTCCTGAATCCGCACACCGAGCCAGCCGCGCCGGGTCTCGCCGAATTCCTGCAACTGATCGACCACCCGCTTGACCACGTTCGAGGCCATGGAAAAGCCGATGCCGATCGAGCCGCCGGTGGGGCTGAGGATGGCGGTGTTCACGCCCACCACCTGACCGTCGAGATTGAAGAGCGGACCGCCCGAGTTGCCCCGGTTGATGGCGGCGTCGGTCTGGATATAGTCGTCATAGGTGCCGCTGAGCGCGCGGTTGCGCGCCGACACGATCCCGGCAGAGAGCGAAAAGCCCTGACCCAGCGGGTTGCCCATGGCCAGCACCCAATCGCCCACGCGCGCGGTGTCGCTGTCGCCAAAGCTGACGAAGGGCAGCGGCTTGTCGGCCTTGACCTTGAGCAGGGCGATGTCGGTCTTGGGGTCGGTGCCGATCACCTCGGCGGGCAGGGTTTCGCCGGAAAAGAATTCGATCAGGATCTCATCCGCGCTCTCGATCACATGGTTGTTCGTGACCACAAAGCCATCCTCGGAAATCACAAAGCCCGAGCCAAGGGCCGACGAGCGCTGTGGCCGGTCGCCTTCGCCCAGACGATCCCGGAACTGTTCGAAGAAATCCTCGAAGGGCGAGCCTTCGGGCACGATGGGCGCAGGGCCGGTGCCCTGTTCCACCACGGTCGAGGTGGTGATGTTGACGACCGCCGGGCTGATCTTGTCGGCCAGATCGGCAAAGCTGTCGGGCCGTGCCGCAGCGGCCATCGCCTGCGCAATCAAGAGCCCGACCATCAGGGCCATGAGCCAGAGCGCCCGCAGGCCGGTGGACAGGGATCGTGTTTCGGAAATCGTTTGGGTCTTCACACCAATGTCTCCTTTGGTTCGTGCATCGGGCGGCATGCGCGCGCCCCTCTTGCACTGGAATGTAGGCGGTCTTTGCCGGATCGCAAAGGACGCAGGATCAATTCACACCCATGTGACCGTTTTGGCGGCCCAAGATCAAGCGCCAAGCGTCTTGGCCGCCCAGACGAGGATCAGCCCCAACACCAGCGCAATCGCCCCCATCAGGCGTCGCGCCTCGGTGGGCAAGGCCGAGAAGGCCACCAGCATCTGCTCAATGAGCGAAGGGGCCAGCGCATAGACCAGCCCCTCCACGATCAGCACCAGCCCCAACGCAAGAAGCGCGGTTTCGAGCATTATGGCGCGGTTCCCGACTTGAGATAGTCAAAGAATTCGCTGTCCGGTGTCATCACCATGCTCGAATTCTTGCCCTGCAACGCCTTTTCATAGGCTTCGAGCGAGCGGTAGAACGCGTAGAACTCCTGATCCTGACCATAGGCTTCGGCATAGATCGCGCTGCGTTCTGCATCGGCCTCGCCTCGGATCACCTGCGCTTCGCGCTCGGCATCCGAGAGCGTCTCGGTCACGGTCCGGTCGGCAAGGGCGCGCACCCGCTGCGCGGCCTCGTTACCACGGGCGATCTCGTCGGCGGCTTCCCGCTCGCGCTCGGCGCGCATCCGGGCAAAGGTCGCCTCGAGGTTCTGCTCGGGCAGGTTGGTCTGCTTGAGCCGCACATCCACCACGTCAAGGCCAAGGCCCGCCGCGCTGGTCTGTGCCTGCCGCTGGATGCGGCGCATCAACTCGCGGCGATCCTCGGACAGGATGGTGTCGGACGTTACCTGATCGGCACCCAGAACCTCGCGGATTTGCGCATTGAGGATCGAGGACAGCCGGTCCTCGGCCAGACGCACGCCGCCCACACCCACGGCCTGCCGGAATTGCACCGCGTCGCGGATGCGGTAGCGGGCAAAGGCATCGACCACGAGACGGCGGTCATCCGAGGGCGTGACCTCGATCGTATCGGTATCGAGCGACAGGATGCGGTCGTCATAGCGCACCACCTCCTGAATGAAGGGGATCTTGAACGACAGGCCCGGATCTTCCTTGACGGATTTGATCTGGCCGAATTGCAGCACCAGAACCTTTTCGCGCTCATCGACCACAAAGACCGAAGAGAGACCCAAAAAGCCCAGAACGACCACAAGAGGGATTAGAAATTTTGTCATGGTCTCAGTTCCCCTGATCTGTCGTGTTGCGGCGCAGTTCGTTCAGCGGCAGGTAGGGCACTACCCCGTTGCCGCCTTCGCTGCCGACGATGGAACTGTCGAGGATGGTCTTGTCGATATCGCCCAGAACCCGCTCCATCGTTTCGAGGTAGAGACGCTTGCGCGTGACTTCGGGCGCTTTGGAATACTCCTCGAGCACCGAGGTAAAGCGGCTGGCGTCACCCTGCGCCTCGTTGACCACGCGGGCGCGGTAGCCCTCGGAATCCTCAAGGATCTGCGCCGCCTGACCGCGCGCCTCTGCCAGCGCCCGGTTGGCATAGGCATCCGCCTGACGTTGCAGACGGTCGCGTTCCTGTTCGGCGGCCTGCACTTCGCGGAAGCTGTCGATCACCTCGCGCGGCGGATCGGCCTTGTCGAGGTTGACCCGCACCACCTGAATCCCGCTGTCATACTCGTCGAGCGCCTCTTGGATGTTGCGCATCGCCGTGTCGGCGATGATGCCACGATCCCGGTTGAGGATGGGGGCCAGATTTGACGCCGCGATGATCTCGCGCATCACCGATTCCGACACCGCCTGCACCGTCAATTGCGGATCGCGAATGTTAAACAGCAGCTTGGCGGGATCGGAGATGTTCCACACCACCTGAAAGCCGATATCGACGATATTGGCATCGGTGGTCAGCATCAGCCCCTCTTCGCGCGCGCTGGTGCTGCGCCCGATGTCCTCGGTCCGTTCCGAGGTCACATTGACGATTTCCGCGCTGACGATGGGCCAGGGGGCAAAGTTCAGACCGGGATTGCCGGTCTTGTAATATTCGCCCAGAAACAATTCGACCGATTGCTCTTCGGGCTTGACCGTATAGACGCTGGCAAACACCCAGAGCGCCACGGCACCCAAGGCCGCAAGGCCGATCGTGCCCTTGCCGAACTGCGGCCCACCATCGCCGCCGGTGCCGCCACCCTTGTTGCCGCCGCCACGTCCGCCCATCAGAACGCGAAGCTGATCCTGACCCTTGCGCACCAATGCGTCGATTTCGGGCAGTTGCGGTCCTCCTTCGGGGGGACGTCGTCCGCCCCCGGTGTTGCGGTCGCGATCATCACCGCCCCCGCCCGAATTTCCGCCGCCGCCCCATGGGCCGCCAGAGTTTCCAGCCATACGTTTGTCTTCCCTTGTTGTCCTGCCGTTCCCGGCCCGTTTCACAACCTGTGCAGCACAGGCGAAAAATCAAGCGGTGCGCACAGGCGTTTTCATCGTTACCAGTTCTTCCGACATGGTCGGATGCACCGCCACGGTGCGGTCGAAATCCTCTTTCGTGGCCCCCATCTTGATGGCGATGCCCGCCAATTGGATCATCTCGCCCGCGCCGGGAGCGACGATATGACACCCCAGCACCTTGCGGGTGGCCCGGCTGACGATCAGTTTCATCAGCACCCGGTCGGGACGCCCGGCAAAGGCGGTTTGCATCGGGCGGAACGAGGTCGCATAGACCTCGATCGGCTCTTGCTCGCGCGCGGCCTCTTCGCTCAGGCCCACGGTGCCGATTTCGGGGTGGGTAAAGATCGCCG
>NZ_JAGPVV010000220.1 GCF_018066915.1 Roseovarius sp. | reverse complement strand
AACCTGTGCTCTCTGGGTGCTTTACGCCGCAGGACACCAAGGCTACACCATATCCATGAGTGATTTGCTGGACGACCCCAACATGCGGCCCGAGGCTGTGTCGGAACCGCTGCGCCGCGCGATTGGCGAGCGCTATCTAACCTATGCGCTGTCCACGATCATGCACCGGGCGTTGCCCGATGCGCGCGACGGTCTCAAACCGGTGCATCGCCGCATTCTCTATGCGATGCGCGAACTCAGGCTGTCGAGCACCGGGGGGTTCCGCAAATCCGCCAAGATTTCCGGCGATGTGATGGGCAACTATCACCCGCATGGTGACGCTGCGATTTACGATGCGATGGCGCGTCTGGCGCAGGATTTCGCGGTGCGCTATCCGCTGGTGGACGGGCAGGGCAATTTCGGCAATATCGACGGCGATAACCCCGCCGCCAGCCGCTACACAGAGGCGCGGATGACCGCCTTTGCCGAGGCGTTGCTGGATGGTCTGGCCGAGGATGCGGTCGATTTCCGCGACAATTACGACGGCACGCTGCGCGAGCCGATCGTTTTGCCTGCGTCCTTTCCGAACCTTCTGGCGAATGGATCGTCAGGCATTGCCGTGGGCATGGCCACGAACATTCCGCCGCATAACATCGCCGAGTTGATTGATGCGTGTCTGCATATGATCAAGTCGCCCGATGCCCGCGACGAGACGCTTTTGCAATACATCCCCGGCCCCGATTTCCCCACCGGCGGTGTGATCGTCGAGCCGCCCGAGAGCATCGCACAGGCCTATCTGACCGGGCGCGGCGCGTTCCGCCTGCGCTGCAAATGGGAGATGGAGGATCTGGGGCGCGGTCAATGGCAGATCGTCGTCACAGAGATTCCCTATCAGGTGCAGAAATCCAAGCTGATCGAGCGCATCGCCGAACTGATCCAGACCCGCAAGGTGCCGATCCTTGCCGATGTCCGCGACGAGAGCGCCGATGACGTGCGCCTGATCCTCGAGCCGCGCTCCAAGAATGTCGATCCCGAGGTGTTGATGGGCATGATGTATCGCAATTCCGAATTGGAAGTGCGGTTCTCGCTCAACATGAATGTGCTGATTGACGGGGTCACACCCAAGGTCTGCTCGCTGAAAGAGGTGCTGCGCGCCTTTCTCGATTTCCGCCAAGAGGTGCTGTTGCGCCGCTCGGCGCATCGGATGGAAAAGATCGACCACCGGCTAGAGGTTCTGGAAGGGCTGATCATCGCCTTCCTAAATCTCGACCGGGTGATCGACATCATCCGCTATGACGATGATCCCAAGGCAGCCCTGATGCGCGAGGATTGGAGCCGCACGGTGCCGCGCGCCATGTCCGAGGCAGAGTATGTGCCGCCCCCCCACTCGGACGAGCCGGGGCTGTCCGAGGTGCAGGCCGAGGCTATCCTCAACATGCGCCTGCGGTCCTTGCGGCGTCTGGAAGAGATGGAGTTGCGCGCCGAGCGTGACGCGCTGATGGCAGAGCGCGCGGGGCTGGAAGATCTGCTGGACGATGTGTCCCTGCAATGGGCGGCGGTCGCGGATCAGTTGAAAGAGGTCAAGAAGACCTTTGGCAAGAGCCACGCCATTGGCGCGCGCCGCACGAAATTTGCCGAGGCGGGTAGCGTCGAAGAGGTGCCGCTCGAGGCGATGATCGACCGCGAGCCGATTACCGTGGTGTGCAGCCAGATGGGCTGGATCAGGGCCATGACCGGGCACCTCGATCTGAGCCGCGAGTTGAAGTTCAAGGATGGCGATGCGCCGCGCTTCATGTTCCACGCCGAGACCACCGACCGGATTCTGGTCTTTGGCAGCAATGGCCGTTTTTACACGCTTAGCGCTTCGAACCTGCCCGGCGGGCGCGGCATGGGCGAGCCGCTGCGCCTGATGGTCGATCTGCCCAACGAGGCCGGTATCGTCGATCTGCTCATTCACAAGCCGGGGCGCAAATTGCTGGTGGCCTCTGATGCCGGGGACGGTTTCATCGTGCCCGAGGAAGAGGTTGTGGCCCAGACCCGCAGCGGCAAGCAGGTGCTGAACCTCAAGGAACCGGCCCGCGCCGTGGTCTGCCGCCCGGTGACGGGCGATCACGTCGCCTGCGTGGGGGATAACCGTAAGGTGCTGGTGTTCGCCTTGGATGAACTGCCGGAACTTGGGCGCGGCAAGGGCGTTCGGCTCCAGAAATACAAGGATGGCGGGCTGAGTGACGCCACCACCTTTGATCTGGCCGACGGGCTGACATGGCGCGACCCGGCCGGGCGCACCCGCACTGAAAGCAATCTCGAGGAATGGCTGGGCAAACGCGCAGGCATTGGCCGCATGGCCCCGCGCGGTTTCCCCCGTGACAACCGCTTTACCTGATCGGGCCTTGTCTGTTGCGGATGCGCGGCGTATAGCCCCGGCCTGACCCAAAAGGAGCCCTTGCAATGGTAGGTAGTGCCAATCTCAACGTCATGCTCAAGGCCGCGCGCAAAGCGGGGCGGGCACTGGCCAAGGATTTCCGCGAGGTCGAGAACCTTCAGGTCAGCATGAAGGGCGCCGGTGATTTCGTCAGCCGCGCCGATATTGCCGCCGAGAAAATCCTCAAGACCGAGTTGATGGGCGCGCGCCCGACCTATGGTTGGCTGGCCGAAGAGGGCGGCGAGGAAGAGGGGCAGGACCCCACCCGTCGCTGGATCGTCGATCCGCTGGACGGGACCACCAATTTCCTGCACGGCCTGCCGCATTGGGCGGTCTCTATCGCGCTTGAACACAAGGGCGAGGTGGTGGCGGGCGTCATTTACGACGCCAGCAAGGATGAGGCGTTCTTTGCCGAAAAAGGTGCCGGGGCCTGGATGAACGAAAGCCGCCTGCGCGTCTCGGGGCGCAGCAAGATGATCGAGTCGATTTTTTCCACCGGCCTGCCCTTTGGCGGGCGGTCGGACCTGCCCGAGACCTTGCAGGATTTGGCGAAATTGATGCCGACCTGCGCGGGCGTGCGCCGCTGGGGATCGGCGGCGCTCGACATGGCCTATGTCGCGGCGGGGCGCTATGAGGGGTTCTGGGAACGGCGATTGAACGCGTGGGATCTGGCGGCAGGTGTGATCATCGTGCGCGAGGCGGGCGGGTTCGTCGAACCGCTGCGCCCCGGCGGCAATATTCTGGCCGATGGCGAAGTGATCTGCGCCAACGAGGCGATTTTTGACAAGTTCGCGGGCGTGATCCGGGGGTGAGAGGGCGGGTATTGGCTAGTCTTTTGGCACCTTGAGTCCGCGCTTTGGCGGTTGGGGCCGATGTCAACTCTCGGCCAAACTCTTCCTCACAGCCCGTCACGCATCCGATGGGTGATTGACCCCATCGACCCACCCAATCGGGTCGAGATCGCGCGGGTTCACGCCGTCAATCGCCCCAAGATTGACGCCATATTCGTTGGGGTTCGAGCGGCGCTGATGATGCGTGTAAATCCCGCATGTCTTGCAGAAATAATGCTTGGCCGTGCCGGTGCCCCATTGATAAAGCGTGAGATTGTCGGCCCCTCTGACAATCTCGACCCCGCTCAGCGGTGCCGAAACCGCCGCCGCACCCCGCCTGCGACAGAACGAACAGTCACACCGCCGCGCGGACGTCAGCGCCTCTGACAGCGTCACGCGCAGCTCAACCGCGCCGCAATGGCAGGTCGCCTTGAGAGGTTGGGTCATCGGCGTTTCCTAACGGTCGGAATGGAACTCTGGCGAAAGCGATAGTCGGGCGTGGGATGCGGTGGCGTGCCATGGGTCGCGCGCCAGAAACGCGGGCCGCCAAGCCGCAGAAAGACCGGCAACGTCAGCGCCAAGCCCGCGACAAACCCACCCGCATGCGCCCAATAGGCGACCCCGCCCATGTCAGGATCGCTGCCCAACCCGGCCATCACCTGAAGCGCGAACCACAGCACCAGCATGATCGCCGCAGGAATTGGGATGATGCGAAAGAACACGAGAAAAAACAGCAAGATATCGACCCGCGCACGTGGAAAGAGCAAGAGATACCCGCCCATCACCCCGGCAATCGCGCCTGAGGCCCCCACGGTCGGCACCATCGACCCCGGACTGCCCAGGATATGCGCCAGCCCTGCCGCGACGCCGGTGGCAAGGTAAAAGGCCAGATAGGGCAGATGCCCCATCCGATCCTCCATATTGTCGCCGAAGATCCACAGAAAGAGCATGTTTCCCGCAAGGTGCAGCACGCCCCCATGCAGGAACATCGAGGTCAGCAGCCCGGTGAAATCCCCCAGTTGCGTCACCTTGGCGGGGATCATCGCCCAGTCGTAGAAAAAGAGATTGAGCGCCCGCTCATTCGCGAAAAGCGGCCAGTAGGCTATGAAAATCACGACGTTGAGCGCGATCAGCCCGTAGGTGACATAGGGTCTGCGCCCCGAAGGGTTATGATCGCGGATCGGGAACATAGGCGAAAGCTAGCGCGCATTCGCCCGGTCGGAAAGCGCCAAATCACCGACGATACGCCGCGTGTCTGAAAAGACAGCGGTCCGAAATCCTTGGAAGATTTCGGACCTTTGGTCTTTGGCTCAGGACATCCCGCTCAAGAGCGCCGCGTTGCCGCCCGCTGCCGTGGTATCGACGCAGACATGCCGCTCGTGGAGCGCGTGGCCGGTGTCTGGCAACCCGGTGATCAGCGGCAGGATCGGGCCTGCGCGCCGCGCCATGGCTCCGGCATAGGCGCGCGCCTCGCTCTCGCACCCCCACCAGAGCACGCCCGACAGGCCGCCCATGGTCACAAGCGCCTCGGGGTCCACCCGGCCTGTGGCGGTGACGGCGACGCCGCCCAACCCTTCGACCGCGCGCGCCTGTGCCGCTGCCAGATCCGCCCCCGGCCCCATGCAGAGAAGCGCGGGACGCACATGGGTGGTGAGGCGGTTCGACTCGCCGGTCGGCCCCGGCAGAACAAGGGCTGCGCGGGCGGGGCGGGCGGCGGCATTGGCGGCATCAAGCGCCTTTTGCGCCGCGTGCGCCGACATGGCTTCGGTCCATTTCTCGCCCTGTTCCGGCGCGGCGCGCGCGGTAAAGCGGGTGAGGTAATGCGGCCCGCCAGCCTTGGGCCCGGTGCCCGACATGCCTTCGCCGCCAAAGGGTTGGCTGCCCACGATGGCCCCGATCTGGTTGCGGTTGACATAGATATTGCCCGCATGCACCGCCTCGGTGACATGCTGCACGCGGTCGTCGATCCGGGTCATGAGACCAAAGGTCAGGCCATAGCCGGTGGCGTTGATGGCGCTGATAACGCGGTCAAGATCGCCGGATTTGAACGTGGCGACATGAAGGACCGGGCCAAAGATTTCGCGCTCGATATCGCCGATCCCGCCGACCTTGATCAGCGTGGGGGCAATATACGTGCCCGCGTTTGGCGTTTTCAGCTCATGCAAGAGCCGCCCTTGCGCGCGCGCGGTCTGGATATGCGCGGCAATGCCGGCGCGCGCCTCTTCGTCGATGACGGGCCCACAATCTGTGCTCAGGTGCCACGGGTTGCCGACCGTGAGCGCATCCATCGCGCCGGTCAGCATTTCGAGAAAATGTGGCGCGATGTCGTCCTGCACATAAAGACAACGCAACGCCGAACAGCGTTGGCCAGCGGATTGAAACGCGCTCTCGACAATTGCCTGCACGGCCTGTTCCGGCAGCGCGGTGCTGTCCACGATCATCGCGTTCATGCCGCCGGTTTCCGCGATGAGCGGCGCGCCGGGGGTGAGGTTCTTGGCCATGGCCGCGCGGATTTTCAGCGCCGTGTCGGTCGAGCCGGTAAAGGCCACGCCACCCACACGCGCGTCAGAGGTGAGCGCCGCGCCGACATCGCCGGCACCGGGCAAAAGTTGCAGCGCCGTGGCGGGCACGCCCGCCTTGTGCATGAGGCTGACCGCCAGATGCGCGATGAGCGGCGTCTGTTCAGCAGGTTTCGACAGCACCGCATTGCCTGCGGCCAAGGCCGCCGCGATCTGGCCGGTAAAGATGGCCAGCGGGAAATTCCACGGGCTGATGCAGGTAAAGGTGCCGATGGGCGCGCCTTCGGGCGCATGGGCGGCGTAGTAGCGCAGGAAATCTACCGCCTCGCGCAGTTCGGCCACGGCATCGGGGATGGATTTCCCCGCCTCGCGGGTCAGCAGCGCGAAGATCTCGGCGTAATTTTCTTCATAAAGGTCCGCCACGCGGTTGAGGATCACGCCGCGCTCCTTGGCGGGGGCGCCCCATGCGGCGGCGGCAGCCAAGGCCATCTCGATATCGGCCTTGCTGGCCCATGCCACGGTGCCGGGGGTGTCGGCGGGATCGGCCGGGTTCTCGACCGCTTCGGGAGCTTGCGGCGCGGGCGTGCCTGCGATCAGCGGTGCGGCCTCCCAGCGGTGCTGGGCATAGGGCGCGCGCGCTGCCTCAATCCTGTCGAGTGTCGGCTGGTGACGCAGGTCAAAGCCGCGCGAATTGGGGCGCTCGGGCTGGAACAGGTCCGGGCCTTTGGGCAGATGCGGTTGCGGATCGTTCACCGCCACAAAGGGATCGCGCGCGACCTCTTCGGGGGCCACCTCTTCGTTGACGATCTGGTTCACAAAGCTGGAATTTGCGCCATTTTCCAAGAGCCGCCGCACTAGGTAGGCCAAGAGATCGCGATGCGCGCCGACCGGCGCATAGATGCGGCAGCGGGTGCCCTCGGCCTTGAGGATGATGTCATGCAGCGCCTCGCCCATGCCATGCAGGCGCTGGAATTCAAACGCAGCCTTGTCGCTCGCCATATCGAGAATGGCGGCGGCGGTATGGGCGTTATGGGTGGCGAATTGCGGATAGATGCGGTCGGTCATCGACAAGAGCTTGCGCGCATTGGCGATATAGCTGACATCGGTCGCCGGTTTGGAGGTAAAGACCGGAAAGCCGTCGATCCCCGCCACCTGCGCGCGCTTGATCTCGGTATCCCAATAGGCACCCTTGACGAGGCGCACCATGATCTTGCGGTCCAGACGTGTGGCCAGATCATAAAGAAAATCAATCACATGGCTGGCGCGTTGACCGTAAGCCTGCACCACCACGCCGAACCCGTCCCAACCGGCAAGCGCCGGCTCTTCCAGAACGGTCTCGATCACGTCGAGCGAGAGCGACAGACGATCCGCCTCTTCGGCGTCGATGTTGAGGCCCATCTTGGCTGATTTCGCCAAGAGTGCGAGGCTGCGCAGGCGCGGCACCAGAACTTCCATGACCTGCGCGCGCTGCGCCACCTCATAGCGCGGATGCAGCGCCGAGAGTTTCACGGAAATGCCGGGATTGCTGCGAATGTCGGCCTGCGTGCAGGCATTGGCAATCGCGGTGATGGCGCGCGAATAGCTGAGGTGATAGCGGGTCGCGTCGGCATCGGTGCGCGCCGCCTCGCCCAGCATGTCATAGGAATAGCTGTAGCCCTTTTTCTCCATCCCCGCCGCGCGGTCCATGGCCCCCTGAATGGTCTCGCCCAGCACGAATTGGCGGCCCATTTCCTTCATCGCGCGGCCCACGGCGGTGCGGATCACCGGCTCGCCCAGCCGCTTGATGGCGCTGCGCAGATGGCCCACGGGGCCGGGTTTTTCGTCCTTGAGCACCTTGCCGGTCAGCATCAACGCCCAGGTCGAGGCATTGACCAGCGGCGAGGTGGAATGGCCCATATGCTTGCCCCAGTCCGACGGCGCGATCTTGTCCTCGATCAGCGCATCAATGGTGTCGGCGTCCGGCACCCGCAAGAGCGCCTCTGCCAGACACATGAGCGCGATGCCCTCATCGGTCGAGAGGCCGTATTCGGCCAGAAACACCTCCATCAAACCGGGGCTCGATTGCCCGCGAATGGCGCGCACAAGCTCTGCGCCGCGCGCGCAAATCCGCGCTCGGTCCGCCTCGGAGAGGTTGGCAGCAGCGGTCAGGCGCGCCAGCGTTTCGGCCTCGTCCGCGTAGGTGGCAAGGTCGATGGCGCGGCGAATGTCGGTGTCGTATGGCATGCGGGTCCCCATGGTTGGATGGCACATCATAGCATCATTGAACCAGTGACTTTTCCTGATTAGAATGAAATTTCAGGCCGGATGGTTTGAATTTGGAGCGTGCCATGGATCAAAACGAACAGCTCGACCTCGACCGCTTTGACCGGGCGATTCTACGGGTTCTGGCGGGGGACGGGCGGATCAGCGTCACCGAGCTTGCGCGCGAGATCGGGTTGTCGAAATCCCCCACCCAAGCGCGCCTCCGGCGGCTGGAGCGGGATGGCGTCATCACCGGCTACCGCGCGCTTTTCGATCCCATCCGCCTTGGCCTTGATCACGTGAGTTTCGTCGAAGTGCGCCTGCATGACACGCGCGAGGCGGCCTTGGCAGAGTTCAACGCCGCCGTGTCGAAAATCCCCGAGATCGAGCAAGTGCATCTGATCGCTGGGAATTTCGACTACCTGATGAAGATCCGCACGCAGAGCATGGCCGATTATCGCCGGGTTCTGGCCGAACATATCTCGACCTTGCCACATCTGGCCAATACCTCGACCTATGTGGCGATGCAGGCGGTCAAGGAAAACGCGATGTCGGATGTGATCTGATCCGCTCTGTGTTCCCGCCTATGGCTTTACACCCCCGCCAAAGCGGATATTGTCCGCCCCGCACCCCCCGTGCCCGCGTGGTGGAATGGTAGACACAGGAGACTTAAAATCTCCAGGCCTTTGGCCGTGCCGGTTCGAGTCCGGCCGCGGGCACCATCGAGGGCGGGGCAAACCGGCGTTCCGCCGCCCATGCGCCGCACCTTAAGATACCAGTACCCCTCTCTGCACGCTTGGAAAGCCGGATCGCAGGCTTGCGCCTGGGTGCCCTTGAGGTGGATCAATCCCCGAACGCGTCTCTGGTCCCGTTTAACGTCGCCTTCGTGTCACGCCAGCCCATGCCTTGTGAATGGCAATTCACGAATGCGGGTTCCGGTTGCCCGGAAGACGGCGTTAGCGACTGCCGGGCCAATCGGGGGCGTGCCTGGCTCGCCAATGCCCGTGGGGGCCGCGTCCGAGCGGACAATGTGAACCTCGACCTCTGGCATGTCGGTGATCCGGAGCGGCGTGTAGTCGGGGAAGTTCGCCTGTTCTACCTCGCCGTCCACCATCGTGATCTCTTCGCGCAGGATGGCCGACAAACCGTAGCCGAGCGCCCCCTCGACCTGGGCGGTGATATTGTCGGGGTTGATCGGCACGCCACAATCGACGCCGCAGGTCACTTTCTCGACCTTGACGGTGCCGTCATCGCGGAGCCGGACATCTGCGATCTCGGCCACGTAACTATTGAAGCTTTTGTGAACCGCGATGCCGCGATGGGTGCCCTCTGGCCCCGCCGCCCCCGCCTTTTCCGCTGCAAGTTGCAACACACCGGCGAGCCGCGCGTCGCCCGTGAGATAAGCCAAGCGGAACTCGATCGGATCCCGACCGGCCGCCACGGCGAGTTCATCCATCATGGTTTCCATGACATAGGCCGTGTGGGTGTGCCCGACCGAACGCCACCACAGGGTGGGGACGCCAACCGCAGGATGATGCACATCTACATGCATGTCCGGGATCGCATAGGTCGTGTCCGAAATACCCTCGACCGTCGAATGGTCGACCCCGTCCTTGACGGTAAAGCTCTCAAACGCGGTGCCGGTAAAGATCGACTGGCTGACGACCCGATGCTCCCAGCCCGAGATATTGCCCTCGGCATCGAGCCCGGCGCGCACGCGGTGCACCGCCATTGGCCGGTAATAGCCGCCGCGAATGTCGTCTTCGCGGGAATACACAAGTTTGATCGGGCGTGCGGCGTTGCCCGCGTCAAGCCAAGCCTTGCCGATCATCGCAGCCTCGGCGGTCAGATGGCCGTCCGGGGTTGCGCGGCGACCGAAAGACCCGCCGCCCCAGCGGGTGTTGATCGTGATCTGCGGAAATTCGAGGCCGAGGACTGCCGCAGCCGTGCCATGATCGACGGTCTGGATCTGAGAGCCGCCCCAGAAGGTCGCCGACTGGCCGTCGTAAAGCACGGTCATGTCGAGCGGCTCCATTGGCGCATGTGCAAGGTAGGGGAAGACGTATTCAGCCTCGACCACCTGCGCGGCTTGTGCGAGTTTCGCGGCCGCATCGCCGCGCGGATGGGATGGCAGGCCGGGTTCGTCCAGAGAGGCGCGAAACTCGGCGAGCAGCGCGTCGGTGCCGCGGGTTTCGCCCGAGCCCTCGACCCAGTCGAGCGTGAGCGCGTCGCGGCCCTGCATTGCAATCCATGTATTGCTGGCGATCACCACAACACCTTGCGGGATCTCAAGAACCGCCTCGACCCCGTCCAGCGCAAGGGCCTCGGTTGCGTCCACTGAGGCCAGCGTTGCCCCAAAGCGGGGCGGGCGGGCGGTCACGGCGACAAGGCCACCGTCGGGCTGGACGTCCATTCCAAAAAGACCAACGCTGCCACGCGTCTTCATCGGCAGTTCGACGCGGGGAAAACCCTTGCCGATATAGACCCAGTCTTGCGGGGATTTCAGCGTTACGTCGGTCGGGGGCTCCTGCGCCGCAGCGAGGGCCGAAAGCGCGCCCAGAGTAGCCGAGTTGCTGCCGCCTGAGACAACGCCGTTGGTTATCGTGATCTCGCTGGCGGGCAGACCCCATTCAGAGGCCGCAGCGGCCACGATCATGGCGCGGACAACAGCCCCGGCCTGACGGTATTGGTCAAACGAGTTGGCCATGGCGGTGGAGCCGCCAGTGCCTTGGACGCCAAACAGGAGGTTCTTGTAGACCTCCGGGTTCGACGGTGCAAATTCCACCTCGACCTGCTCGGCGGCGGCGTCGAGTTCCTCGGCAACCAGCGTGGCGAGGCCTGTCGCCGTGCCCTGACCCTTGTCCAGATGCTTGCTGAGAACGATGACGCGGTTGTCTGGCGTGATGTGGACGAAGGGCGTGGCCACAGCCCCGGACGCGGTGTTGGCAAGGCCCTTGTGGGGGATGACGGCGCCGATGAGTAGTCCGCCCACAGCCCCGGCGGACAGCTTGAGGAAGGCGCGGCGCGTGGGCTGCGGTGTGGGGAGCGAGGCATTCAGGTAATGTAGCATATCAGGCCTCCATGATTTCGGCGGCGCGGTGGATCGCCCTGCGGATACGGGCATAGGTGGCGCATCGGCACAGATTGCCCTCCATGGCGGCGTCGATATCGTCGTCGGTGGGCTTGGGCGTTGCCGTCAAAAGCGCCGAGGCCGACATGATCTGGCCGGACTGGCAGTAGCCGCATTGCGGGACCTGCAACTCGACCCAGGCTGCCTGGATCGCCTTGGCCGCCGGTGTGTCGATCGCCTCGATCGTCGTCACGTTGGCACCTTCGAGATCGCCGATGAGCGCCTGACAGGACCGTGTGGGTTCACCGTCGATGTGAACGGTGCAGGCTCCGCAGGAGGCCACGCCGCAGCCGAACTTGGTGCCGGTCATCTTGAGTTCGTCGCGCAGCACCCACAGAAGTGGCATGTCTGGGTTCGCATCAATCTCGCGCGGTTCTCCGTTTATCGTGAGTGTGACCATCAGACTCTCCCGTTTGAATTTGTGTTGTCGCTGAACACCGACGACTTGCTCTTGCGGTACATCACCAGTCTTGCTTTTGGTATGGGCCGTAGGCTCGGGATTTCAAGTTTCTGATCTGCCAGATCGGGCAAGCTAGGCGCTCTGAGGTCTCTGACCCGCCTGACATCGGCCGCTTTCCTGCGTCAGGATCACATGAGGAGGAAAGCAAAACAAGCGTTGTGAAGCCAGGTGCCGCGTCTGGTCGAGGATATCCCCGGAGGTTGGCATGGCGCAGGGCGTGCCGGCCGGTCCTCGTATATGCGGCGGTGATCCATACCCGCGACATTAACACTAAGAAACCTCGGCTATCCCGTTTCAGGGCGATGCGGTCGACTCGCGAACCGCCTTTCGATAGGTGGACGGGCTCATGCGTCGATGCTTGACGAAGACTCGGGCCAGCACTTGATTCGATGAATATCCGACCTCCATTGCGATTTGCGTGATGGGGAGGTCCGTATGTTCAAGAAGTTCACAGGCTTTCTCCACTCGCAATTGCGTCAGGTAGACACGTGGCGGGACGCCCACGCTGTTCTTGAACATGCGGGCGAAATGAAATTGCGACAGCCGCGCCTCACCCGCCAGTTCTTCAAGGCCGATGTCCTCCATGTAGCGCGCGCGCATGAGTTCGATGCAGCGCCGCTCCGCCCATGGGGCGAGGCCACTTTTTGTCGTCTCAATCGGTGCCCCGTTCAATCGGCAGAGTTCCGCCAGAATCTCGCAACCCGCCGCTCGCGCCAGCAAACGGGAAGGCACCCCCTCGTCTTCACTGAGGGCCCACAGGCTCCTGACTGCCGACCGGATTACCGGAGAGGTAAATGTCCCCCTGTGGATCTCCGGACGGTCGAATGCGATCTGGCTTACACCGGCTTCATCGAGGACGCATTGCCACTGCGCCATCGGGAACGCCAGACTACGAAGCTGATGGTTGGTGTCGACGATGACCGTGTTGGTAAAGTTTGGCGCCGCAAGGAAAAGGCCGCCTTTGTCACTGGTGACATCGAAGCGCCCTCCGCCCAGATCACCGCTGACGCGGGTGCCGCCGAGCAGGTCCTGATAGAGAACCAGATCTGGCACGGCTGGGTCTGACATATCACCAGCAGGTTGCGCGGCCTCAAGCAGATTGAGTATTCCGCCCGAGGACTTTCTCGCCCGGACATAAGAGGCCAGATGACCTTCTGTGTACCATTGGGTAAAGGACGAATAGGCAGGAAGCGTCATGTGTATCTCGGTATGCCCGCGGGATCGGCAGCGGTGTGTGGAATATCGTTGGTCGTGGCATCCCGGCGCAGTCGAGTGCGGCGAGACCTAGCGTCGAGGTTTATGGTGGGGGTGATCGCACCTCTTGGTCATGTTTGGCATCCGTGCGTTTGAACCAGGTGGGTCGTGCTCACAAAACCTAAGACCGCCCAAAGAGCGGGCGCATTTTCGTCGACATGGGGTTCCCAAGACCTGTCAGACATCCCCGTGATGTCCGTTGCTCAAGCAGCGCCCCCTGAGGCCTTGCAATCCTGTCGACACCTCATTTCACAAAGCAGCGGTCGCATGCTCCTTGAGAAGGTGAACGAAACGGGGGTCTTAAACAATTGTACGGAAGTGTGGGCTCTCTACGACTTTGTGGTAGCGCAGGCCAACCTGTCTGCGAACCGCACCAGATCCGGCAATGAATTCGCTCCCATCTTGCGCATGACCTGCGACCGATGGACCTTGACGGTCACTTCGCTGAGAGAGAGATCTGCTGCGATCTGCTTGTTCAGGCGACCCGCGACAACAAGCGCCATGACTTCGCGCTCGCGCGACGAAAGCGTCTCGAAACGTCGCGAAAGCTCGGCCAGCATCGCTTCCTCGGCCCGGCGATCTTGACTCATCTCGAGACCGCGATGGACCGCGTCGAGCAAATCCTGATCGCGGAAAGGCTTGTTGAGAAACTCGATTGCCCCCGCTTTCATGGCGGCCACGGACATGGGGACATCGCCATGGCCCGTCACAAAGACGATAGGCAGATGGAGGCCCGACTTGACCAATTCGCGCTGGAACTCGAGCCCGCTTTGTCCGGGGAAGCGGATGTCAAGGATGAGGCATGCAGGAACATCGGGCTGTTCGTCGCGCATGAAATCCTGGGTTGATGCAAAGGACTTCACGGAATGGCCGACAGAGCGCAGCAGGCTCTCGATGGAGGCGCGCATGGAAGGGTCGTCATCTATGATGAAGACGAGGGAATGGTCCGGGTTCATGGCGCCACCTTCCATCGATGGTCGTGGGTCAGATTGATGGTGGCGGGCGAATTGGCACTCGGTATCGTAAAATGAAAGATTGCGCCATTCGGTTCGTTGTCCGACATCCACAGCCGCCCGCCATGGGCCTCGATGACCGAGCGGCAGAACATAAGACCCATGCCCATTCCATCGGGTTTCGTGGTAAAGAACGGCTCGAATATCCGCCCCTTGGAGTTTGGAGCCATTCCGGTCCCCGAATCTTCCACCGAAACCAGGATTTCGTCGGTGCCGTGAAGCGCGGAGGTGATGCGCAGAACGCGTTCTCGATCGGTGATGGTGCTCATGGCATCAATGGCGTTCGCAATCAGATTTGAGATCACCTGCTCTAGCTGAACGGGACATCCCGTCACGAGGGGTAATCTCTCGTCGAATTCGGTGCGGATGGAAACACGCGCAAGTTTCACCTCGCTGAGGCTGCGATTCAGGACTTCCTTAATGAGCCTGTTGGCGTCTACGGGGACCCTGTCCTGGGTGCCTTCTGTGAACATCGCTCTGATGCCTTTGATCACCTCGGCGCTGCGATGGCCGTCATTGACGATGCGTGTCAGCGCCGCGCGCGCCTCTGACAGATCGGGATCGGACCTTGCCAGCCAACGCAATCCGGCATCGGCATTTGTCACGATGCTGGCCAATGGCTGGTTGATCTCATGCGCGATGGAGGCCGACAAGGCCTCCATTGCCGTGAGCCGAGCCTCTCGCGCGCGACGTTCGGCCGAAACCGAGTGTGCCAGCCGTGTGTAGTTTGAAACTGTCTCTGACAGAAAAGCAAAAAGCACAATGCTAGAAGAGATCAGGCCGTAGACGCGCCCGGCCCACCAGCCGACACTGAGGCGACCGGAACTGAGATAGGCGAGCAGGCATATCTCGATGAGAAACGTGCAAAGCACGACCATCAACCACAGATCAAGCACCGAGCGCTGTCGGGTCCAGAGCACGGCAAGACCAGCCACGCTCAGCCCTGCTGCGGTGGCTGCAACGAAGTTCCAAACAGCCGAGACCTTCTGCGCGTCCTGCATGAACCTCGGCAAGGTGTCGTCATTGGTGAAGACGAGCCATGTCAGGCCGCACGCGATCACGACGACGCCTGTGACGCTGCCGAAGATGATGTTCTGTTGCCAGCCCTTCGGGGGTCTTGCGTTGGGTCCGGACTCCTTCAGCAGCGCATAGGCGAGCACGAAGAGTGGAAAGCCGAGGCGACGTATCATGGCGATTGCGGCGGTGGTCTGTAGCCCGGTTTCGGACAGGTTCACCAACGCGGGAACGCCGGGAAACGAAACGGCCCAAGGTAACACCATCACGCCGGAGAAGAGATAACCGATCGACAGGGCAAGCACGGCAAGCGAACGCTGAACCGAAACCAAGGCCAGCAGCAAGGCTGCGGTGATCAGTTCCACGATGAAAACTGCAGTTGCGTAGACCAGGAGCAAGCCCTCTGTGTTTTCCAAGGGGACCTGAGCGAACGGGGCCGTGACGAGCAGCGCAGCAAGGAGTGCGACCAGCACACCAACGGCAAGGCGCCATTGCCCCCGACTGATCGGAGTCTTGGTCAGCAGGAAAAGAGGGTCCTGACCCACGTTGTTTCTCGATCTCACGCGCTTGTCTCGATTGGCTACCTGCACCCACTATACGCGAAGGCTCTGAACGACTCGAAGGAAACTTGGTGGATGAAGTTTAACCAAGTGTCGAGCGCCCGTCGCGCGGCGACCCGGAGGCCAAGCATCTTCACTGGCGGGAATGCACCCGCACTACCTGCATGCCGACAGTCGTTTCTGCGCCGCGCCATGATCAAGAGCCCGATACGACAACACGCACGACGCGGGCGTCACTCGTGGTGGGGATCTCAGGCGTATTCGCCAGGTATCAGCATATGATACCGTCCGACTATTGTCGGGCTGTCCGCGATCCGGCGCGGGCCGTGGAGACGGCGCATCTTGAGCATGCAGCGGCCGCGTCCGATCCCCACGAAATCAAATCGCAGAATTGGCTACATCGCAGCAGCAATTGCGACGCGAAGGTCGACGGCTGTCCTTAGAGTTTTCCTTAGCCCATTGCTCTGCGTTTTGATGGCCTTTGGCCGGCATGATCATGGGCCAGCAGTCGCCACTGGCCAGAAATTGGCAAGGCCCGAGCACATAGGATTGATGATGCCCAAGCAGAATTCTTCAAGACCGCGCCTGACAACGACTGCTGGCGCGCCCATCGCCAACAACCAGAACAGCCTGACTGCAGGTGATCGCGGTCCGATCCTCTTGCAAGACTGGCAGCTCATCGAGAAGCTGGCGCACCAGAACCGCGAACGCATTCCCGAGCGCGTAGTCCATGCCAAGGGTTGGGGCGCGTATGGCACGCTCAGGATAACCGGCGATATATCCCACCTGACGTCAGCCCTTGTGCTGCAACCTGGCACCGAGACACCGATGATTGCCCGCTTCTCCACCGTGGCGGGAGAAATGGGTGCTGCGGACCATGAACGGGACGTTCGTGGCTTCGCGCTCAAATTCTACACGGAAGACGGAAACTGGGATCTGGTCGGTAACAACACACCGGTATTCTTCGTTCGCGATCCGCTCAAGTTTCCCGACTTCATACATACGCAGAAGCGGCACCCGCGGACCAACCTGCGGTCGCCAACCGCGATGTGGGACTTCTGGTCGCTGTCGCCCGAGAGCCTCCATCAGGTGACGATCCTCTTCTCTGACCGCGGCCTACCGATCAGCCCGATGCACATGAATGGCTATGGCAGCCACACCTTTAGTCTGTGGAACGGCCAAGCCGAGCGGGTCTGGGTCAAGTTCCACTTCAAGACGCGGCAAGGGCATCGCTGCTACACGAATGCCGAAGCGGAGGCGGTCGTCGGACGGACCCGCGAGGGCTATCAAGAAGCGTTGTTCGGCGCGATCGAGGCTGGGGATTATCCGAAATGGACCATGCAGGTGCAGATCATGACAGAGGCCCAAGAGCGAGAGTTTCCCTTCAACCCCTTTGACCTCACCAAGGTCTGGCCACACGCGGACTTTCCGCCAATCGAGATCGGAGAGATTGAACTCAACCGCAATCCTGCCAACTACTTTGCCGAGATCGAGCAACTTGCGTTCAGCCCGTCGAACGTCGTTCGCGGCATTGGTCACTCGCCGGACAGGATGCTGCAAGCCCGGATCTTTGCCTATGCGGATGCACATCGCTATCGGCTTGGAACCCATTACGAAGCGCTGCCTGTCAACAGGCCACGCTGCCCAGTGCACCATTATCACAAGGACGGGGCGATGCGCTTCTTCGACAACATGCCAATTCCGGATGCCTATTACGAGCCGAACAGCTTTGACGGGCCGCAGCAGGACAGCGCGTTCAGCGAACCGCCGCTTGATCTCTATGGCCAGGCAGACCGCTACGACCACCGGGATGGCAACGACGATTTCAGCCAGCCGCGCGCGCTGTTCATGCTGTTCGATGAGGGGCAAAAGGCTCGGCTGTTCGCCAACATCGCCGCGGCGATGAAAGATGTCCCTCTGTGTATCATCGAGCGGCAGATCGAGCTTTTTCGACAGGTGCATCCAGAGTTTTGTGCCGGTGTCTACGCGGCACTGGACGCTCTGGACCCGCAATTCTGAGTGATCTCTGATGATAGGAACAAGAGAAACGGGTTGAAACCCAACAGGTGAACCGACTGTCCGGATCATAACGGGCCGTCAGGTCGAAACCTCGAGAACCTCAGGAAGAAGCAGCAAGCTTGGCACCATGAGAGCAATGGGTGCGCCGCAATCCGTTTCGCAATCCGCTAGGGTCAAGCCTGACACGTCGAAGCGGTCGGGCGCTTTCGTAGCCTTCAGTTGCTGGTGCCGGTCCGGTGCAACAGCCGAGGAAGAAGATCACGTCACAAGAGGGCCGGTTGGATTACGGGCAATTCGCAGAGCAAGACCTGCAACACGGGGAGTGAAAGAGAAATGAAAATCTACCTTTTATCACTGGGCGCAGGGCTATTGGTTGGTGCGATCTATAGCTTTTTGAACATCAGATCACCTGCACCGCCGGTGATCGCGCTGGTGGGATTGTTTGGCATCCTCATCGGCGAGCAAACCATGCCGCTTTTGCGCCAAGTCATGGCCGGACACGGCGTCACTCTTTCGTGGTTCAATCAACAGTGCCGCCCGCATTTGTTCGGGCACCTTCCCCAATGCGGTGACAGGGCGATCAAAACTGCAACGCCATCGTCGGAGAGCGCGGGATGAGACCGGATACCGGAACGCAAACCAATCCGATGTTCACCCGACGTGAGGTGATGATCACAGGATCGACCTTTGCGGCCACGCTTGCCCTTTCCGGTCCTGCATTCGCTGCGGAACCGACCCACCTTGCCCCCTCAACAGGAGACCTGACCATGGGTTATGTAACGACAACGGACGGCACCGAGATCTTCTACAAGGATTGGGGGCCAAAAGACGCGCAACCCATCGTCTTTCATCACGGCTGGCCGCTCAGTTCGGATGACTGGGACGCACAAATGCTGTTTTTTGTGTCAAAGGGGTTCCGCGTCGTGGCCCATGACCGCCGTGGTCACGGACGCTCGGCACAGGTGTCCGAAGATCACGACATGGACCACTACGCATCAGACGCCTTTGCGGTAGCCGAAGCGCTGGATCTGAAAAACGCCGTCCACATCGGCCATTCCACAGGCGGTGGAGAAGTGGCCCGCTACGTTGCAAAACACGGCGAACCCGCGGGCCGCGTGGCCAAGGCAGTTCTGGTCGCGGCGATTCCGCCGTTGATGATGAAGACGGACAGCAATCCGAACGGCACACCGCTGGAGGTATTCGACGGGTTCCGCGCTGCTCTTGCGGGCAATCGCGCGCAATTCTTTCGGGATGTGCCGGCAGGCCCGTTCTACGGCTTCAACCGCGAGGGGGCCACGGTGCATGAGGGCGTGATTCAGAACTGGTGGCGTCAGGGCATGACTGGCAGCGCCAAAGCGCATTACGACGGGATCAAGGCCTTTTCTGAAACGGACCAGACCGATGATCTGAAGGCGATCAGCGTCCCCACATTGATCATGCACGGCGAGGATGACCAGATCGTTCCGATTGCCGCCTCGGCGGAACTGGCGGTCAAGTTGCTGTCGAATGGCACGCTCAAGACCTATCCAGGCTTTTCGCATGGCATGCTGACCGTCAATGCTGATGTGCTGAACGCTGATCTGCTGGCCTTTATCCAAGCGTGAACCGTCCCTTCCTCTCTCAGAGAAAGCCTTTCCATGTCCAAAACCGAAATCCTCACCCCCGAAAACAGCCAAGTGATCTTTATCGACCACCAGCCGCAAATGGCGTTCGGCGTGCAGTCGATTGACCGTCAAACCCTTAAGAACAACACCGTCGGGTTGGCCAAGGCCGCAAGGATCTTTGACATTCCGACCACTATCACAACTGTCGAAAGTGATGCGTTCTCGGGGCAGACCTATCCCGAATTACTGGACGTTTTCCCCGACGCACCGCTGCTGGAACGGTCATCGATGAACTCTTGGGACGATCAGAAGGTGCGCGATGCGCTTGCGGCAAACGCCAAGGATGGCCGCAAGAAGGTCATCGTTTCTGGACTGTGGACAGAAGTCTGCAACACCACCTTTGCTCTTAGTTGTCTGAACGACACCGATTATGAGATCTACATGGTCACCGACGCGTCCGGTGGCACCACGCTGGAAGCGCATGATCGTGCGATGGATCGCATGGTTCAGGTCGGTGTCGTGCCAGTCACGTGGCAACAGGTGCTGCTGGAATGGCAACGCGATTGGGCACACCGTGACACGTATGATGCTGTCATGGCGTTGGTTCGCGAGCATTCGGGAGCCTACGGCATGGGCGTAGATTACGCCTATACGATGGTCCACAAGGCGGCCAGCCGCAGCAAGCATATCGGCAAACGGCTCGACCCTGTCGCTGCGAAGTGACCTCTTTGTGTCGTCGCGTCCGGGTGGCGGCCCATTCTTCTTGGTTCGGAGAATACCATGTCCACGCACCGCCGCTCTGTGCTGACGGGTCTGGGGGCCACCACCGCCCTCGGCCTGATCCGCCCCCGATTTGCCCTCGCGCAGGAAAAGACCATGATCGATACCACTCTCATTCTGAGAAACGGCAAGATCACCACGCTTGATCCCGACACGCCGGAAGCCTCAGCAATTGCAATCATTGACGGCAAGGTGGCTGCTGTTGGGACGGATGCAGACGTGATGCGGCTGCATGGCGAGGATGTGGGCAAGGTCATCGACCTTCAGGGCCGCCGGGTGATCCCCGGACTGAACGACAGCCACACCCATGTGATCCGCGGCGGATTGAACTACAACATGGAATTGCGCTGGGAAAACGTGCCATCGGTTGCCGATGCCTTGGCGATGCTGCGCAGGCAGGCCGCCAACACGCCGGCCCCGCAATGGGTGCGCGTCGTCGGCGGATGGTCGGAGTTCCAGTTTGCCGAACGGCGCATGCCCACGCTGGACGAGATCAACGAGGCAAGCCCCGACACGCCGGTGTTCGTGCTGCATCTCTACGCTGCGGCCCTTCTGAACCGCGCGGCGCTCAGGGCGCTCGGCTTTACCAAGGACACGCCCAACCCTCCCGGTGGAGAGATTGCCCGCGACGCCAAGGGCAACCCCACTGGCATGCTGATTGCGCGGCCTTCGGCGCTGATCCTGTATTCAACACTGGCGCAGGGGCCGAAGCTGGCCATCGAGGACCAAAAGAACTCGACCCGCCATTTCATGCGCGAGTTGAACCGTCTGGGCGTCACATCGGTGATCGACGCAGGCGGTGGCGGGCAGAACTATCCGCAGGACTATGACGTGATCCAGTCGTTGCACGACGCGGGCGAGATGACGCTGCGTGTGGCCTACAACCTCTTCGCGCAGACCGCAGGACAGGAACTGTCGGATTATGAGCGCTGGATTGGCATGACCGAACCGGGGGCTGGTGACGATTGGTTGCGGATGAACGGCGCGGGGGAGAACCTGGCGTGGTCGGCGGCGGATTTTGAGAACTTCCTTGAGCCGCGCCCCGATCCCGCGCCGGTGATGGAGGAGGAACTGGAGCGGATCGTGGAGTTGCTGGCAACCAACGAATGGCCGTTCCGCATCCATGCCACCTATGACGAGACCATCGACCGGTTCCTGAACGTGTTCGAGCGGGTCAACGGCACCACGCCGTTCAAGACGCGGTTTATCATCGACCACGCCGAAACCATCAGCACGCGCAACATCGAACGCATCAAGGCTCTGGGTGGCGGCATTGCCACCCAGCACCGCATGGCATTTCAGGGCGAGTATTTCGTTGATCGCTATGGTGCACAGGCGGCCGAGGCCACGCCACCCATCCGCGAGATGCTGAATGTGGGGCTGCCCGTGGGCGCAGGCACCGATGCCACGCGCGTCGCAAGCTACGATCCATGGGTGTCGATGCATTGGCTGACCACCGGTAAAACCGTGGGTGGGCTGACGCTTTACGGTGACGACAGGCTGCTGAGTCGGGAAGAGGCGCTTGCATTGTGGACAACCGGATCGGCATGGTTCTCGGGCGAGCAATCGGTCAAAGGCCGCCTGTCGGTGGGCATGTACGGTGATCTTGCGGTGTTGTCCGACGATCTGATGAATGTGCCCGATGCCCGGCTGCGCGGGATTACCTCGGTGATGACCGTAGTCGGCGGCAAGGTGGTCTTTGCCGAGGGTGACTTTGCCGAGCACAACCCGCCATTGCCACCTGCCAGCCCGGACTGGGCCGCCAATGCACAATTCGCCAGCCCGGCGCAACGGCAGGCATCGCTGGCACCCGCCTCGATGGACATGCGCGCTTGTCACGATGGTTGCGCGCATGGCTGTGGCCTGCATGGCCACAGCCATGGCATCGCATGGACCAATCCTGCTCCGGTGCGGGACGCGTCGGCCTTTTGGGGGGCCTTGGGATGTTCGTGCTTTGCGGTGTGAGCTTTGGTGCGCAGATTTGGGCCGCCTTGCTGCTGATCCTCTCGGTGGCAACGTCGAGTCCGGGGCATCCTTTCCGGACCATAGCGCAGAGGGTGTTGGTGCCGAGTTTCACAGCGTTGACCGCCACTTTCAGGCTGATAGGCGGGCTGATGGCCGCCGTAATCCTGACCGCACCGCATAAGGCCAGAGACCCATGACATCTCCAAAGATCACCTACAGCGAGACTGACAGCAAAGGCCGGTATGCCGCCACCGTCGAAGGCAAGGCGGGCGAGGCGGAACTGACCACCTCCAAAGTCTCGGACACGCTTGTCATCGCGGATCACACCGACGTGCCGGACAGCATGCGCGGCACCGGTGTCGGTCGGGCATTGGCCGAACAGTTGATCGCGGACGCGCGCGCCAAGGGTCAACGCATCGTGCCATTGTGCCCATTCGTGCGGGCCCATTCCCTGAAACACCGCGAGGAATTGTCTGATGTCATCCAGTGGTGACACCCCTGGGGCGAGCAGCGCCTATGCGCCGTTTGGTCAAGCGGCGTTTGCCCTCCTATGGACCGCGACGCTGATTTCGAACATCGGCACCTGGATGCATGATGTCGGCGCGGGTTGGTTGATGACCACGCTTGATCCCAGCCCTGCGGTTGTCACATTGGTGCAGGCGGCGACGACCCTGCCGGTGTTCTGCTTTGCCCTGCTGGCCGGTGCATTGGCCGACCGCCTGGACAAGCGGCGCATGTTGCTGGGGATCAATACCTTGCTGCTGGTCGTCGTCAGCCTGCTGACCATTCTGGTCTGGCTTGAGGCGATGACGCCCGCGTTGCTGATCGCCTTTACGCTGGTGATCGGCACCGGGGCGGCCTTTATGGCGCCGGCATGGCAGGCCATCGTGCCGCAGCTGGTTCCGCCTGCGCAGTTGAAGCCCGCGATTGCGCTGAATTCCATGGGTATCAACATCTCGCGCGCCATCGGACCGGCGATCGCGGGGGCGCTGATTGCCAATGTCGGCCTTGCCGCTCCTTTCGCCCTGAACGCAGTAAGCTTTCTGGTCATACTCGCGGCCCTCACGCTCTGGCGGCCCGCCAAGACCGAACGGCCACGCCCGACCGGATCGCTCTTGTCCGACATGGCGACCGGCCTGCGGCACGTGCGACACAACCCCGCGATGCTGGCAACGGCGGTTCGCGCAGCGGCGTTCTTCCTGTTCGCATCCGCCTATTGGGCGCTGCTGCCCTTGATCGCGCGCAGCGCCGAAGGGGGTGGCTCCATGCTCTACGGTGCCTTGATGGCGCTCATTGGTGCAGGGGCGGTAACGGGCGCGGTCCTGCTGCCGCGATTACAGCGGGTCGCATCCTCTGACGCGACGGTGAGACTCGGTACGGCAGGGACGGCGCTTGCGCTCATCCTGATGGCGCTGGCCCAGATGCCCGCGGCCCTGCTGGCAGCCGCCTTTATCGGCGGTATGTCCTGGATCGCGGTGCTCACCTCTCTCAATGTCTCGGCGCAGACCGCGTTGCCCAACTGGATAAGGGCGCGGGGGCTGGCTGTCTTCCTGATGGTCTTCTTCGGCTCCATGGCCCTTGGGTCGATCTTCTGGGGGCAGGTGGCGGCAGCGACGACCATCGCAACGGCCCTGTTCATTGCCGCTCTGGGACTTGGTCTTGCTGCTTTGCTCACCCGCAAGCTGCCGGTCGGTCAGGGCGAGGCGTTGGATCACAGCCCCGCCTCTGTCTGGCCTGAGGCACCAGCACATGCCGCGGATCAAAGCGAAGACCAGCCCGCCATGGTCCTCGTTGAATACCGCATCCGGCCTGAACACAGGGCGGAGTTTCAATCCAGAATGAAATCCGTCGCCAAAGAGCGGCTGCGCAACGGGGCGACACGGTGGTATATTCATCAAAGTGTCGATGAACCGCTTCTTTGGCTGGAGACCTTTCACCTGCGCAGCTGGGCAGAACATCTGGAACATCACGGTCGCGTCAGTGTGGCGGATATGGACCTGCACCAAGCTCTGCGCACCCTTCACCTTGGACCGGATGCACCCGTTGTGCGCCACTATATCGGACCGCGGTAAACCGCCCCTGAACCTACAAAGGAGACCCTCATGAGCTGGAACCCGACCCATACCCCCGAATGCCCGACCACTGGGCGTGATGCGCTGGAAACGCTTATCATTCCGCGTGCCCGCGATCTTGGAGGCTTTGAGGTGCGGCGGGCGCTGCCCTCACCTGACCGGCAGATGGTTGGCCCATTCATCTTTTTTGACCAGATGGGACCTGCAGAATTCATCACCGAAGGCGGCATCGACGTGCGCCCCCATCCGCATATTGGCCTCGGCACCGTGACCTATCTCTACAACGGCGAGTTCGAACACCGCGACAGCATCGGCACGCATCAGATGATCTATCCCGGCGAAGTGAACTGGATGGTCGCAGGCAAGGGCGTGACCCATTCGGAACGCACAAGCGCAAAAACACGCGCCACGCGCCACAAGGTTTTTGGCATCCAGACATGGATCGCCCTGCCGGAGGATCGCGAAGAGATGGAGCCCGATTTCGAGCATCACAAGAAAGAGGCGCTTCCGGTGCTGCGTGATAACGGGGTCGAGGCGCGGCTGATCCTCGGCTCGGCCTATGGCGAAACCAGCCCGGTCACGATGCAATCAGAAACCTTCTATCTCGACGTGACCCTCGAGGCCGGCGCGACCTTTCCCCTGCCGGACAATCATGAGGACCGCGGGCTTTATATCACGCAAGGCAGCATCGAAGTGGCGGGTGATCGCTTTGAAGAGGGGCGGATGATGGTGTTTCGCCCCGGCGACAAGATCTCGGTCAAGGCGGGGCCGATGGGGGCACGCCTGATGGCTCTGGGCGGTGCGACGTTGAACGAAAAGCGCTATATCTGGTGGAACTTCGTGTCGTCTTCAAAGGACCGCATCGAACAGGCCAAGGAAGATTGGAAAGCCGGTGACTGGACAAAAGGCCCATTTCGCCTGCCGCCGGGCGATGACGCTGAGTTCATACCGATTACGCCGGAGTTGGATCGCACAAGTCCGAAACGCCCGTAAGGTGTCATGGCTGTTGGCGATTGGAAATCGCGAAAACCGGCCTCAATAAACGGGAAGAAGGTGGCGACAGAAGGCGCCAGTCCTTCGTAGGGGGATAGGAGGCCATCAACGTCAACGAGGTGCGTTCCTAGCACCGCACCTCGTTGATGAGCATCTATCTGGTGACTACACCCCACGCCCCGATGGAGACTGAAATGATAAAAGAGATCAAAGGCTTACACCACGTCACCTCGATGGCGGCGGATGCAGGGCAAATCAATGCGTTTTTCACAGAGACCCTTGGCCTGCGGCGGGTAAAAAAGACTGTGAACTTCGATGCGCCCGATGTGTATCACCTCTACTACGGCGACGAGATCGGCACGCCCGGCTCTGTGATGACCTATTTCCCCTTTGGCCAGATGCCCCGCGGCAAGCGCGGCACGGGCGAAGTTGGTGTGACCGAGTTTGCCGTCGCCAAAGGCGCATTGCCCTACTGGAAAGAGCGTCTGGGCGCGAAGGGCGTCAGAGGTCTGCGCGACGACAGCTTTCTTGGTGAGCCGCGACTTGAGTTCAGCGGCCCCGATGGCGACAGCTTTGCGCTGGTTGAAACCGCCACGCGTGATCGCACCCCCTGGACCGGGGCCGGTGTGCCGGAAGAAGCGGGCATACTGGGCTTTCATGGCGCGCGACTACGGTTGCGGGACGCAGCCCCCACAGCCGAGCTATTGGGCTTTATGGGGTATCAGAAGGATCAAACCGAAGGGGCCGTAACGCGCTACCGGATCGAGGCTGGCAACGCCGCCGATACCGTCGATCTGGAAGAATGGCCAGATGCGGAGACGGCCGCGCAGGGTGCCGGATCGGTGCACCACATCGCATTCGCGGTTGAGGACCGGGCAGCGCAGCTTGAGGTGCGCAAGGCCCTGATGGACACCGGATTTCAGGTCACACCGGTGATCGACCGCGATTATTTCTGGGCGATCTACTTTTGCACTCCCGGCGGCGTGCTCTTTGAAATCGCCACCAACGAACCCGGCTTTGACCGCGACGAGGACACCGCCCATCTGGGACAAGCATTGAAACTGCCGACCCGTTATGAACCACACCGCGCCAAGATCGAGAGCGTCTTGCCGGACCTTTCAGCATGAAGGGCCCAGAATGTCCCTGACAAACTATTCGGCTCTGACGCATATCGCCGACGAAGGCGCGCCGCTTGTCTTTGCCTTTCACGGCACCGGGGGCGATGAGCGCCAGTTTTTCGACCTTGCCCGCCAGTTGGTGCCAAAGGGAAGCGTCGTGTCCATGCGTGGCGACGTGTCCGAAGGGGGCGCGGCGCGGTTCTTTCGTCGTACGGGTGAAGGTGTCTATGACATGGATGATCTTGCGAGGCGCACCGAGCGGATGGTGGCCTTCATTGCGGCGCACAAGGCCATGCATCCCGCCGCAGCCGTTTACGGTTTCGGCTATTCCAACGGCGCGAATATCCTTGCTTCGGTGGTGATGGCACATCCTGATCTCTTTGAGCGTGTCGCGCTCTTGCATCCGCTCATCCCCTGGTCGCCTGCACCGGTCGATCTGAAAGATCTCTTCATTCTGATCACAGCGGGGCGGCGCGATCCGATCTGTCCTTGGCCGTTGAGCGACGCGCTGATCACTTGGGCCGAGCAACAAGGTGCATGCGTTACAACCCACATCCACGAGGGAGGGCACGAACTGCGCCAAGAGGAGATCGCGGCACTGTCGAAGCTGATGTCACAATGATCAATCGCCTGACTGGATATGTCGTGGGCAATGGTCAAATCTCTACTGCACATTGATCGTAATGCCGTTGTCGCACGTCGGATCATGCCGGTTTCTCGGGTTTTGCCACGCGGCTGCCAATTCGAGACCCAGCATGCCGATCGTCAATAATGCCTCAACATGCATCCGAACTGTCTTGGCGAATACCTGCCGTTCCTCACAGATTCCATGCCTTGCTGTGGCTGACCTGTTTGCACTTTACCCAAGAATTTCAGATTATGGGCACAGATCAAGCGTTTCATCTATGCTGTCGTCAGTGATCTGGTCCCAACGAAGTCGCGCCACCCGATACGAGACAGATCAATGACCCAACCAGCCTATGCGTCCTTTTCCGAGTGGTCTAGCGAAGGCCGACAGGCGTCCTACGTCCGGGCCAGAAAATCATCAGGCGGGGTGCTCGATCTGCTGGAGGTGGCGCGACCGGCTGGGGACATGTCCCGCCCGGCCCTGCCGGACATCGTGCTGGTGGAAGACATGCTTGGCTGCAGTCGTGTGAGGGCGGACCTCGGAGGAGGCCGCTTTGATGTGACGACAAGGAAAGGCGGCCTTGTCCTCGCTGCGCCGAATTTCGCGGCGGATGTGATCAATGACGGAAACCATCGGCTTCGCACCTTGGCGTTCCCTTTGGCGCAGTGGCAGGGTGTGCTCGATGAGGCTGCCGATGGTCGGTGCTCGTTTGACACCTCTTGCATCTACGGCCGAGTGTTCGACTCGCGGCCAATCCGATCGGCTGTGCGGAACCTGTGGTCCTTGTGTGAAGATGAGGGGGCACCTTCGCGCCTGCTGGCGCGTGCCGCAGGTTGCGAGATTCTGGCCGAGCTGTGCCGGTTGGGCGGTGCGCCGTTCACACCGGTAAAGGGTGGGCTCTCTCCCCGGTCAGAGCGGCGGTGCCTCGAACTCATGCACGCGCGATTTTCAGAAGACATCAGCCTCGACGAACTCGCTGCCGAGGCGCAGCTCTCCCCATTTCATTTCGCCCGAATGTTCAAGCAGAGCGTCGGCGTGCCGCCACGCGTCTACCTGACGCGTCTCAGACTTGAAAAGGCCTGTGACCTCTTGGAACAGACCGACCTGTCAGTCACCGAGATCGCGCTTGAGGTCGGCTATTCGTCCAATCAAGTGCTCGCCCGGGTGTTTACCAAGCACCGGCATATGACCCCGTCCGACTATCGGCGGGCGGTTCGCGATCCGGGGCGTTCGCACGCGCAGCGGTGACTCTCACCGTTGCCCGTCAAGATTGGGGTCTGGATGTCCCTGACCAACGGAAGGGGGACATTTACGCTTTGCCCGGACGGGACCGATGCGTGTCTTCCTTGGGATCGAAAATCGAGAGGTCTGCCGCGCTGGAGGCTGCAGAGATTTCGGCCCGAAGAACGTGATCTTAGAGGATTGCGGGCATTAGCTACCTTGAAAGATCTGCTTGCGCCAACGCGCAGATTTACGCGGCACTCAGGGCAGACCAGATCATCAGCGCTCCAAATCCCAAGAATATGATTCCGGTCAGCATCCGTCCGCGCCTTGCGTGCTCTGGCTTGCGAAACAGGCGCACGGCATGTCTCGCCCCGAGCGCATAGCCGCCAAGGACGATGAATTTCACCGCCACGAAGGTCGAAACCAGAAGAGCCAAGACAAAAGGCCCACTCTCTTCGGGTAGAAACTGCGGGAAAAGCGCTGCGAAAAACAATACGGCCTTTGGATTGCTGATACCCACACCGAACGAATGAAGCCAAAGCTGCCCCGTCCCGCGTTTGTCGGTTGTCGCAGCGACCGGCGTGCCGGGGTGTATGGGAACAGGGCGCAGAAAGGTCCAGCCGAGCCAGAGGATATAGGCCGCACCGCCAAGGCGCAGTAGGAGAAAGGCTGCGGGATAGGTTGCAAGCAAAGCGCCCAAGCCAACGACGGAAAGAGTGGCCAGCAGCGCGATGGCAACCAGATCACCGCTCAGAGCCCCAAGTGCGCGTCGCCAGCCATGTGCAACGGCGTTATTGACGATGAACAACGTGGACGGCCCGGGTGTTGCGACCTGCGCAGCGCTGACAATCACGAAGGTAAGATATGCCGGAAGTTCCATCGCACACCATGGACAAGAGGGTTATTGGTATTTCGAAGGCTCTGGCACCGGGCAATCACCGTCCGAAAGGTCAAAAGCGGCAGTTCTGATGCCCGAGACAAACTTGCGGTGTCACAAAGTGGGGATGACGAGAGGAGGGCACGACAGCCCAGCAGATGATGCGCATCGCTCGTCATCCCCGCTCGGCTTAGGCCGCGATGCCCGGCACCGGTGTGTTGAGCAACTGCTGCTCCCAGAGATAGGCGATGGCGCTACCGCCGATGTGGTATTTGAGCGCGTCGTTGAGGGCGGTCGCTGTCTCGGCCCGGGCCCAGTCGCGTTGCCATTCGGACGCAAGCGCCAGCCAGGTCATCATATTGATGCCGCCCGCGACCATGCGCTGGATCGCGACCTCGTGGGCCTCGACCGACGTGCCGCCAGATGCATCGGTGATCACGGTCACGTCCCAGCCTTCGCCTGCGGCCTGGATCGCGGGCATGGCCACGCAAACCTCGGTCCAGAGGCCGGCGATGATCAACTGCGTGCGGCCGGTCGCCTTGACCGCATCGACGACCTTCGGATCTTCCCAGGTGTTGATGGTCGTCCGGTCGATCACCTCTTGGTCGGGGAACACTTCGGTGACATGCGGGAAGATGACGCCGCCGCGATCCGCGATAACGCTGGTAAGAATTGTGGGCACGCCGAACACCTTGGCAACCTTGGCGAGCGCGGTGGTGTTGTTCACGACCATGTGCGGATCATGGCTGTTCAGGTTTGCGAGTTGGTAGGGCTGATGATCAATCAGGACGAGGACGGAATCTTCGGGACGAAGAAGCGAGTCGAGGCCATTGCGGAAGGTCATGAGGTCATCCTTTGCATATGAGTTTGGATGAGTGGACTTTACCAAACGGTCCCCGTCGCTGCGGCGCAGAAGCTGCCGCGTTGGTGCCAATCTTGCTGCCTTCTCCACACCCGGAATGCCGGAACCCGTTGAGACCCTGACGCGGATCGGAATGACAGCAAGAACGGCCACAATCTGGCAGTTTCTGCGCCGCGAGTGTCGCATCCGCTCGCTAGGGTAGATCCATCGCGCGGTCCAGGCGATCCCGGTATTTGCCGCGATCAGGACTCCATCCAAGGACCCCTAAGCATGGCTATCTTGACCAGACGACCCGCACCACTCTCAGCGCAAGCGCATAGACTGGCCGGTGGTGCAGAAAGCGCAGTTTGTCACTGTAAAACAATAGGATGCGAGAACATGCCCACTCCTTACTTTGCCCCGGATGGCTGTTCACTGGCGCCACATATCGCGCTGGAATGGATCGGCGCGCCTTGCGAAGCGGTCAAGGCGCCCCATGGCGGCAATGAGCCTGTTCCAATGAATCCTGCCGGAGCCGTGCCGAGCCTTCGCGAAGATGATGGCTGGCTTCTTGCACAGGCTGGCGCCATCCTCGGTTGTCAGGCACCGAAATATCCTGAGGCCGATCTTCATGCCCTATCGTTACAAGACCGGAAAAAATAGTTAGGACCGACAGGCTATGGTCAAGGCGGGTCAAAGGCTGGTTGAAAAGCAATTCGTCATTGTAGACTGTCATCTATATGGGAGTACATTCTTGATGGAGGGCGGTCGGTGAGCGACGCATTTTCCTTTCTGATGGCTCGGTGGGCGACAAGGGTTCTGCCGGGCGGTCTGAAAGAGTTTTCCCAAATGCAGGCATTGCATGACAGAATAGCGGCCGATCCGGCGGTGTCGAAGGTCCGGTCGCGAGCGGCTGACATTTGACCGGCCCTGGCATCAAAGAGGGAACGCAGGGCCTTCACCATGTCACCGGCATCACCGCCGATGTGCAGGCCAATGTCGATTTCTATGTCGGGTTCCTTGGCCTCAAGCTTGTGAAGCGGACCGCCGGCTATGCGGATGCCGAGCAATTGCACCTGATTTACGGAGACGGTCTTGGCAGCCCGGGTTCGTTGCTGACCTTCCTCGTGTGGGAGGCTTCGGGCCGTGGCCGCACCGGGATCGGACAGGTGTCGGAAGTGGCGCTTGCGGTGTCGCCACAGTCCATCGCCGACTGGCTGTCCAAAGCACTCGCCGCCAATGTTCCGTTCGAAGGGCCATTGCGCGAGTTTGGCGAGCCTGTCCTGCGGATGAAGGACCCCGACGGGCTGATTGTGAAGCTGGTGGGTGTCGACATGCCAACATCGGCGCCGCTTGCGGATGCGCCGACGCGGCTTCGGGGCGTCACGGTCTTGACCGACAAGGCAGAGGAGACTGCCGCGTTCCTGTCGCGCTTCGGCTATGTGCAGGCGCAGCGCGCTGGTCTGACCCTGCGGATGGCGTCCGACACCGATGTTGTCGATGTCCGCGAAGTGTCGGGTTATGTGCCATCGGTGCCGGGTGCTGGTGTGCCCGACCATGTGGCCTTTCGCGCGCAGGATGCTGACGCGGTCAGGACCCTGCGATTGTCACTTAAGGATCACGGACCGACCGAGGTCCATGACAGGAAATATTTCCTGTCGCTCTATGTTCGGGACCCGGCGGGCATTCTCATGGAATACGCGACGGACGGGCCGGGAATGACTGTGGACGAGGCCCCGGAGGCGCTGGGACAAACCTTGTTCCTACCTCCGCACGAGCTTGGCCGGGCCGACGATCTGAGGGCGATGTTGCCGCAATTTGCCCTGCCGGGCGAAGAACGGTTTCCTGTTCGGGAGCTTCCTTTTATTCATCGGTTCAACCGACCGGCGAGACCGGACGGAACAACTTTGGTGCTGCTGCACGGCACCGGCGGAAACGAGGCTGACCTGATGCCCCTCGCGCGGCGCGCCGCGCCGCACGCAACCCTGTTGGGGGTGCGCGGTCGGGCCACTGAGGAAGGAACCAACCGCTGGTTCCGCCGGTTCGGCAACGCGACATTCGATCAGGCGGATATCCGCAGCGAAGCCGAAGCCTTCGTGGCGTTCGTCGAAGGGGCCGTGGCAGGCTATGGTCTGGACGCAGACAGGCTCACTTTCCTTGGCTATTCGAATGGCGCAAACTTTCTGGCCGCAGTCATGCAACTTCATCCTGATCTGGTGCACCGCGCGGTACTGCTTCGGGCCAATCAAGTTCTGGAGGTCCCCCCAATGGACGACCTTTCTGGAACAAACGTGCTGATCCTTGACGGGCATGACGACGGCTTGG
>NZ_JAGPVV010000218.1 GCF_018066915.1 Roseovarius sp. | reverse complement strand
CAATGGATTGCGCCTGTTAAGCTTGGCTCACTTTGACAAAGAACACCCACACACAGCTACAAAATAGCTACTGTGCGAATAGTTGTTCTCGATCCGCAGAAATGGTGTTATTGTGCATCAACGCACGAAACCTGAGGATTTGACAATGACACTGCAGTTTTCGGCAGAGGTAGAAGACGGCGCTGCTCAGGCGTTGGACGACCAGATCGAGGCCTTGACCGGATCGCTCACCGTCAAGCAGCAGGCGTTCATTCACCACTACCTACGACACAGGAACGTGACCGGCGCGTATCGTCACGCCTATGACGTTTCGAAATCGAGCTACAACACCTACCGCCGCAACGCCCATGCTCTGATCAAATCGCCCATCATGCAGGAAATCATCACCTTGCATGGTCGCCGCACCATGCTGGCCACCCGCATCACGCAGGAGGAGATCGTGAGCAAGTGGTGGACCATCGCCAATATGCCCATCACCGAAGTTGTCAAGCTGCATGTGCCGCCCTGCCGATACTGTCACGGCATCAACCATGCGTTCCAGTGGACGACCAAGCGCGAGTTCCGCGAAGCGCATGACCGTGCCGTTGCTGAACTCTGCATTGGCCTCACGGCCGGAGACAGCTCCGATATGGCAACCGCGATCAGCGATGGTAAGACAACAGACCCAAGCCTTCCCAACTGCGATGGCGGCTTTGGTTTTGACATTCGAGGTGTCCCAAAAGCCGAGTGCCCTGAATGCAGGGGCCGTGGCGGGCCGCCGATTTTGGAGATCACCGACACGGACCTTTTGAGTCCTGAGGCGCGTCTAATCATACAGGGGATTAAAAAGACCCCTCATGGCATTGAAGTGGTTTTCGCAGACCGAATCAAAGCGCTCGAGAACATCGCCAAATATTTCGGCATGTTCGCTAGTCGGTTGACGGATGAGATCGAGAACCCGCTCGAGCAACTTGCCCGCAGGCTAATGGCTCAGTCAGGCACCGTGCCTGTCGTTCCAGACGAGGATTTACAACTTTCGCCAAACTACCTGAACGCAATTGAGGACGTCTCTGAGATCGAAGACTTGCATTTCTCTCGAGATGACGGAGAAAGTGGCGACTATCCCGAGCCTTGATAGGACAGCGCGCGTGCGACACAAAAGTCTGTGGATGTGGCGGCAGCGCAAAAGCAACGGGGCCCGCTTTGGGTAAGCGACGGCGGGGATGAACGATGTTCAGAGACCCGGCCCGGAATTGGAAGTCAGCCCCGTTGGTTTTACGATAGATAGCGATGCCTCTTCGGTCAATGTGATTGACATTAGGGGGGTGAAGAGCGCCGGACAAGCATGAACCATTTCGTCAACTCTGCGCCGCTTTGATGTGCCAAGTCTCACGCTCGGAAAGCCACTTTTCCGCTTGTTCGCGCCCATACTGCCTAACCCGCGCCTCATATGCATCTTTACGGTAACTTTCGAATGCTGCCTTATCAATCCGACCGCGTTTCATCAGTTCAGCCGCCTGTGGTCCCCAGAGCACGGGTTCCGGAACGGGCTGCCTCTTCATCATTTTCGTTTCCAAAATGGATAGCTCGTCCGCTTTCGGTTTTCCCTCATTTCGCAGGACCCGCTCCTTTGCCCGAAGTTCATTCACTCTCCTCACGGCCTCTTGCGTAGCCGCGATGAACGTCTTGGCAGGCGGCCAGTATTGGGCCGCGTGGAGGCGTCGGAGTGCTCGGCTGAGTTCCGGAAAGAGCAACTGCAATTCCGGAGCGGAGAAGCCATCGGGAATTTGACGTTTGATGTCCTCTACAAGGTCGATGATCTCAGCTCTCAGTTGATCATCACCTAGGTGTTCGTGCACGCGGAAGCGCCTCAGAACACCATTCGGATCACCATAGAGAAAATCGAACACCTGCTTTGTTATGTTGTCGTAAACCGGATCTTCCATCAGCTCTTCCTCTCGATTGCTGAGAGGTCGAGCCCAAGAATAGGGATGCTGCGATTAAATTCGGTCGAGTCTCCCAGCCGGTTCAGGCGATCGGAGGTGGTCGCAACACGGGCGCTCGCATGATCTTGGTCGTCCTTCCAGCGCTCTTCGTTCAGCCAAGTTGAGAAATATGGGATGAACTTCATCTCGGTTTCTCGTTGCAACGAAATCCACTGGAAAAGTGGCTCGGTGATCTCGATGAAGGCCGCTACGCGGCGCGCCTTTATCCAAGCTTTCCGCGCTGCCCCGTTTGCGGTTTTGCGCGGGTAGTGCCGGTAGACCGCTTCAAACTCAGCCTCGACGTCGACATAGCCGTCCGCGATACCACCCTTCACTTTTGTGGCATGGTTTCCTTTTGCGCTTGTCGTCCGGTGCTCAGGCGTGAGTTTGGACTGATCCACTCGCTCAGGATCGACCACGGGGGAAAGGGGGTTTTCTTCTGACGGTTTTTGACGATTGGATGATGGTTCGGGTGCAGCTCCTGCGGGGGAGGGGGTGCAGCTTTTGCGGGGGTGAGTTGAATCTCCTGCGGGGTGCATCTCTTTCGGGGGTGCAGTTCCTGCAGGTGTCGAACGCAAGACATAAACATTTGTGCCGCGCTTCCCCGCGTTCACCTCCACGTCAATATATCCCTTGGCCCGGAGTTTCTTGATGCTTGCCTGAATAGATCGGGGGCTGAGACCAGTGCGCTGCGCTAGGCGAGCAATGGAGGGATAACAGCGCCCAGCGGCATCAGCATGATCTGCCAGAGCCAAAAGAACAAAGCGAGGGGTTGGCGCCAGATCAATGGCGTTGAAGGCATTGTTGAGGTAAAGAATACTCATTTTGAGGTCACACGCGTATCTTGGGTCGCGTTGTTGCGTACAGTCCCGCACACTGAGCATCGGTGACCAACGCCTGCATTCTCAGTCTCATACAGAGCGCGAATTTGCTCTGCCGTCCAGACAGTCGTGCAGGGCCCCAGCTTGCGAGGTTTGGGGAAGCGGCCATCCTTGACGCCCTGCCACCAAGTCGATTTGGAAACGGGGATCGGCCCTTTCGGGGCCAGAATGGACGACAAGCGGACATAGCCTGTCAGGGGAAAGGGTATGTTGGGCATTTTGGTGCACCTCATAGCGATTGCGTCTGAGGTGATGTTGCCAAGTCCGACCAAGTAGGAGGGCGATCAGTGTTTTCACTAACCAAATAGGGATCTAGTCCGACTTATTCCGCCTTAACGCGGGTTCTAATCCTTCTTAATCCGACCAGAGGTCCCAATATCTTCCAATACCTCATCACAAAGCAGCGCTGACCCACTCTTGAGATGCTTTCTGACGGTCTCAAGAGTGATCCCGATGCCGAGAAGATTCATGTCTGATTCGATTTCAGAAGGAATTGTGCTGCGTTCTGCCTTGGGATCGTATCCATATCCTCTCACAGCCATGGTGATAATCAGCTTCAGCATTGTGGACCTTTCTCTGGGGTCCACGTGCTTATCATCAGCTGTACTGGCTCGGCCCAGCCTTAATTTCTTTCCAATTTCCAGAGCATGGTATTTGTCAGCAGCTGCCAAAAGCTGTTCCGGCACGTCCAGCTTAACCTGATCAAACCAACGCACCACGTCCGGCACGCTATTTCTGCATGAGTCAGCAACATTGCCCCAATCAAAGTTGTCTTCGATCAAAGCGCGTCTTTTGAAGTAGAAGGCAAGAACATCACTTTGAACCGGCATCCCGTCGGTCCCCTCCAGCAAGTCGCCACAGGGTTCAAATCCAATGGAAAGAGCGGCAGCTTCGTTTAAGGACCACCTTTGCATTCTTGCCCAGTGCTGCACATCTGCTTCGCGGCCTTCAACGCCGAAACCGCCCGCAAACCAGACCGGTTCCTGCCTGAACACCGCTCTCAGCTCAGAGAGCGTGAGGCGTTCTGCCATGGTATTCGCTGGGTTGCTGACCTCTCCCCTGAGGTCGAAGCGGTCGAAAAACTCCGCGTCCGTCATGTCCTGCAAGGTTTCCTTGCAGACCTTGATTGAAAGAGCCAAATCAAAAGCAAAGCCATCAAATACGTCCGGATGGTACGGACCTCTGATGTCGTGGATGACAGGTTTTTTCCATTTCAGAAGCCTGCCATAGCGACGTTGCAATATCTTCGTCGTGATATACGCCCGCGACGGTTCGTTTGACATGTGACCATCCTTCTAACGCTAGTTGGAGGATCCTGCCTTCACCTCATCCAAATATCCAGCCCACCAGTTCGCCAATCTGACACGCTCTTCCCAGTACTCGCCTCGGGCATAGATGCGGCGGATCTTGTTACCATCGACATGGGCCAGCGCGCGCTCAATGGCGTCCGGGTTCCATAGGCCGCTTTCATTGGCCAAGGTCGAGAATGTTGCACGGAAACCATGTGCTGTCATCTCATCACCATCGTAACCCAAACGACGGAGCGCGCCATTCAATGTGTTCTCGCTCATCGGTCGCTGCGTGGAGCGCAGGGATGGAAACAAGAAACTCCCATGACCCGTGATAGGCATTAACTCTTTCAGCAGAGCTATAGCCTGCGCGGACAGGGGCACAGAATGCGGCATGCGCATCTTCATTCTGTCAGCAGGGATAATCCAGATCGCCTTTTCAAGATCAAACTCCGCCCAAGTGGCCTGCCGCACCTCTCCCGGCCTCTGGGCGACGAAAGCGAGAAACTGCAGAGCGATCCGCGTTGTGGCTTGGCCTTGAAATCCATCGATAGCACGCAGCAGGCCGCCAAGGATTTCCGGGTCTGTGATTGCAGAGCGGGATTTGACTTTGGGTCGGATCAGGGCATCACGTAGAGCGAACGTAGGATCGTTCTCGGCGACGCCGGACGCGATAGCATAGCGGAAAACCGCGCCGATCTTGGCCCGCAAACGTTTTGCCGTCTCATGGTTCCCCTTCGACTCGACCTTACGAAGACAGGCGAGAACCATTGGAGACGTCACCTCTTCAATCGGTTTGTCCCCAAAGGCCGCAATAGCCATCCCCAGGAGCCACTCGGTCTTTACCTTGGTTGCTTCGGCCCGGCCTTCCTTCTCTGCCTTCTCCTTGTAAGCCTCGGCAAGTTTCTTGAACGTGGTCTCGCGAATGATCTGCTTATGGCGCTTGTCTTCCTTCTTGACCTCTCCGGGATCTTCACCTGCTGCAAGCCGTGAACGAGCCTCGTCGCGCAGCTTTCTGGCTTGCGCCAACGAGACCGCAGGGTAAGCCCCAAACGACAGACGCTTTTCCCGGCCATCAATCCGGTACTTCATGTGCCACAGCCGCGAGCCTGAAGGCGCGACCGTGACATAGAGCCCCTGAAAGTCAGTGACTTTGTAGGCCTTGTCTCTGGGCTTGAGGTTTCGAATCTGGGTGTCAGTCAGGGGCATTCCATCGGATACAGCTGCACAGCATAGGACAACCTGCATCGCAAAAACACTTATAAACAAAGCGCTTTCGGATGTCATCGGATGATTTTGGACAGGAAAGTGGTGCCGCTGAAGGGACTCGAACCCCCGACCCCATCATTACGAATGACGTGCTCTACCAGCTGAGCTACAGCGGCCCCGGTGGCGGGGCTATAGCATCGCGTCTGACAGGGGAAAAGCCCTATTTTTCGCCCTTGTCTGGGTCGTCCTCAGTCACGATTTCGGCGTCGGGGACCATGTCATCGGAGGGTTTCACGGGCTCGTCCAGCGCCCCCACGATCAGCGGCAGCATCTCGAGGCCGGTGGGCGTGGCGATCGGGCTGTTGGGGGGCGAGCGCCAGCTCAACGTGTCGAAGGAGTGGCAATTCTCGCACGCAGGCGCCCATTCGGCGTGGATATGCTGACATTTGTCGCAGACCCATTGCGGCCCGCGCGGTGACGAGAGTGCCCGCGCCAGCCAGCCCTTGACCACCGCATCAGGCGCCCCTTCACCCCGCTCGATGGCGGCCATGATGGTCAGAGAGCGCGCGTCCGGTTCGACCTCTGCCAAGGTGCCCAGCGCGCGGCGCGCGGCCGGAAAGTCCTCGGCGGCGAGGTTCAACTCCGCCTCCAGAAGCCGGGTTTCGCGGTGATCGGGATGCACCTTCAAGAGCTTGGCAAAGCGTTTCAGCCGGTGGCGCGGTGTCTCGTTCGGCTCGATCGCGGCAAAGGCTGCGGCCAGATCAGGGTGCGGGTGCACGAGCCAGGCCTTGTTGATCACGCGCAGCGCATTGCGCGCATTGCCTTGGTCAATATAGCCACGCGCCGCCAGAACCGCCGCCGGAATGAGATCGGGCGAGAGGCGATTGGCCTCGATCGCCGCCTCGCGCGCCTCGATGGTCTTGCCCTCGTCCAGCACATCGCGCGCCTCCGAGAGCGCCAGCACCGCATCGCGCCGCTTGTGGACATCGCGCGGCAGGGTGCCGTATTTCAGCTTGGCGTTCAGCGTCTCGCGCGCGCCTTTCCAGTCCGACGCCTTGGCCTGCAGATCGAGCAGCATATCCTGCACCTCGGCATGACGCGGCTTGAGCGCAAAGGCGGTCTTGGCCAGCTTGAGCGCGGTCTCGGTATCGCCCTGCGCCAGCTTTTGCCGCAGGATGCCGCGCACGCCGACAAAGCGGGTTTTCTCATTGGTCAAAAGCTGCTTGTAGACCTCTTCGGCCTTGCGCCCGTTGCCCGCCATTTCCGCGGCCTGCGCGCTGATGAGGTTGGTCAGCGCCGGCTTGCGCAGGTATTTCTCGGCCTTGGCCGCCTGCGCCATCGCCACATCCCCCTCGCCCGAGGCGAGCGCCAGCATCCCCTCGGAGAGCGCGCGATAGCCCTTGTCCTGACGGCTGCGGTCGAAATAGCGCGAGAGCGCGGTTTCATCGCCGTTGATGAACCGCAGCGAGGCCACCAAAAGCCCGGTCAGCTTCATCAAGAGCCAGATGGCAAAGACCAGCACACCGAGTGCAATCACTGCCTTGATCGGCGTGAGGTTGATCTCGACCCCCGCCATCACGATCCGCACGCCACCATCGAGTTCGAGCAGGAAACTCGCCCCCAGCGTCACGCCCGCCACGAGGGCAATGAAAACCGCTATCTTGATAATCGACCAAAGCATGGCGCTCGCCTTTTCTCGTTCAATTCACTGTTTCGGCCAAGGCCTCTGCGGCGGCAAGCGCCTCTTGTCGGCGCGTGGCCAGGGCGACCCAAGCCTCAAGAGGCGCGCGCGCGGCCTCGGGCAGCGTCTCGATCTCGGTCAGCGCCTCGCTCAGGCGTCCTTCGGCCAAGGCCGCCTCGGCGCGTGACAGCACGGCGTCAGGGTCATCCCCCTCCTGCGGGCTGAGAGAGCGGATGCCAAGCTGGCTCTTGAGAAAGCCGCCCACACCGGCCACCGCATCGCCGCTTTCGGCCCGTGCAGCGGCAAGCGCGGCACGCGCCGCCTCGGGAAATGTCTCGATCAGCGCGGCCTCGGTCGGCACGCCGGTTTCGGCCTGTTCGGCCAGCACTTCGGGCACCTCGGCGCCGGTGTCGCGCAACTCGCTCAGCGCCGGGGCAAAGTCGCTGCCCGTGTCAAGCGCGGTCCGCACCTGTGTCAGAGCGGCCCGGCGCAGCGTGGCCACGGCGCTGTCGCGGGCGGCTGCCTCTTGCGCATCCGCCGCCGCGCGCAGTGCTTCGACCTCGGCGGCCTGCGCCGCAAGCGACGCGCGCAATTCCTCGAGATCGGCAGCAGGCACGCCACCGCCCTGCGCCGCCGGGCGGGATTCGAGCGCCGCGATCCTGCCCTCGAGATCAGTGATCTGGCCGGTCAAGGCGGTCAATGTCTCGCTCAGACCCTCTAGCTCGCCACTCAGATCGGGGGGGCTCTGCATCCCATCCAGATCGGCGCGCAGCGCGGTCAGCCGCGCCTCCTGCGCCGCAAGCGCCGCCTCAACGCCGCTCTCTTCGGGCGCAAACCACGCCGGGGGCAGCACATAGGGGGCCGCCGCCACGCCCACGCCCGCCGCTACAACACCGCCGAGCAGCATCGGCCAGAACCCGCCTTGGCGCACGATCACCTGTTCGGTTTTCACCATGGCGGAAGAGTCGGACGCAGGTGCATCGGTGCCGACATAGAGCGCGCCGGGCACCTCCGGCGCGTGATCTTCGGAAGCCTCCGCTTGCGCAGGTGCCTCGGCCTCAGCGCTTTGTGCTGTGTCCTCTGGGGCTTCTATGGCGTCGGCCGCTTTGCTCTCTGGGCGCTCTGGCTCTGACACCTCAGGCTCTGCAACAGATGCTTGCTCCGTCCCCGGCTCTTGGGTATCCGGCAGAGTTTCTGCCTCAACCGGCGTCTTTGGAGCTTGCTTCTTGTCAGCCACCTTGTGCCATCCTTTCGAATCTCACCACACGTCCCTGTCAATCTGACCTTACTGCGGTCGTTTTCCACCCTCAAGCCGCTTGGCCATCCTCACCTGATCTTGCACCAGCGCGAGCATCCCCGGCAAATCCGGCGTTTCCGCGATTTCCACGCGGTGCGACACGCCTTCGGGCACCTCATCCGCCACTTTGCGGCTGATAGCTGCGACAAAGAGCGGCGCGGTGATACCCGTAGCCTGCGCCAAAACAATCCGCGCCGAACGCGGCGACATCAACGGCAGGATCAACGGCTCCGCGCCTTGCAAGAGCGCCTGCACCTCGGGGCTCAGCGCCGCCTCGACCTGATCATAAACCACGGTATCGCGCGCCGCATGACCAATAGCCCTGAGCGCCCCGGCGACATCCGCCGCCACATGCGCCCCGCGCAGATGCAGGAACGGGCCGCGCGCGCCCTCCGCAGCGATCCGCGCCAAGAGCGCCTCGGCATCGCCCCCGGCGGAAATGGCGCGTATCCCGTGCGCCTCTGCCGCCTCTGCCGTGGCATCACCCACCGCGTAACAGGCGAAATCCCGCCGCGCACTAAGGCGGCAAAACCCCTCGACCCCGTGGCGCGAGGTAATGATCAACACCTCATCCCCGGCAAGATCGGGCAACGTCCCACCATAGGCGATCTGCATCACCGGCGAGACCACCACAGCAACCGCAGCACAGCACGCTTGCAGCTCGGCGGCCATACGGCTCGCCTCAGGTTCGGGCCGGGTGATCAGGATCGTAACGGTCATGGCCCATCCAGAGTTGTTGCCTGCCTCATTCGGTGTTACCTGCCTTGCACCCTTCACGCAACGCATGGCCGCAATGACAGAGCCTTTGATCCTCTTGGGACTTGAGAGCAGCTGCGACGATACCGCCGCCGCTTTGCTGCGCATTGGCCCGGATGGCTCCCCGGAAATCCTGTCTTCGGTGGTGCATGGCCAGACCGCGCTCCATGCCGATTTCGGCGGGGTCGTGCCGGAAATCGCGGCGCGCGCCCATGCCGAAAAGCTGGATTCTTGCGTGCGTGAGGCGCTGAGCGCGGCGCATCTTACGCTGCGCGATGTGGGGGCGGTCGCCGTCACCTCTGGTCCCGGCCTCATCGGCGGGGTGATCGCCGGTGTCATGTGCGCCAAGGGGATTGCCGCGGGCGCGGGGCTGCCGCTCATTGGCGTCAACCATCTTGCCGGTCATGCGCTGACCCCGCGTCTCACGCATGGCGTGGCCTATCCCTATCTGATGTTGCTGGTGTCGGGCGGGCATTGCCAGTTCCTGATCGTGCGCGGTGCGGATGATTTCACGCGCCTTGGCGGCACCATCGACGACGCCCCCGGCGAGGCGTTCGACAAGACCGCGCGCCTCTTGGGTCTGCCGCAACCCGGCGGTCCCAATGTGGAACGCGCGGCGTTGCAGGGCGATCCCACCCGCTTCCGCTTCCCCCGGCCTTTGCTCGACCGTCCCGGCTGCGATATGTCCTTTTCCGGTCTCAAGACCGCCCTCCTGCGCGCCCGCGATGAAATCGTGGCAGAGAAATCCGGCCTGACGCGGCAGGACCGCGCTGATCTCTGCGCCGGGTTTCAGGCTGCTGTGCGCGATGTTCTGGCCGAGAAAACCCGCCGCGCGCTGACCGCCTATCTGTCCGAGAATCCCGCCCAAGCGGTCATCGCCGTCGCCGGGGGGGTTGCCGCCAATACCACCATTCGCACCGGGTTAGAGACTGTTGCCGCTGAAATGGGTGCAGCCTTCATCGCGCCGCCGCTGGCGCTCTGCACCGACAATGCCGCGATGATCGCCTATGCCGGGGCAGAGCTGCTTGCGCTTGGCCACCGCGATGACATGACCCTTGCCGCCCGCCCGCGCTGGCCCTTGGATCACACCAGCCCCGCCATGCTGGGCAGCGGCAAGAAAGGGGCCAAGGCATGATCCTCATTTGTGGCGCAGGCGCATTCGGCACCGCTCTTGCGGTGACGCTGGCGCAGAATGGCCCCGTGACCCTCTGGGCGCGCGACGCGGCGCATGCGGCAGAGATGCAAGCCGCCCGCGAGAACACGCGCCGCCTGCCCGGCATCGACCTGCCCGACGCTGTGACCATCCTCAGCGGGCCATTGCCCAAGGGCGATACGCCTTGCCTTCTTGCCATGCCGATGCAGACGCTGCGCGGGTTTCTCTCGGAACACGCCGAAACCTTTGCCCGTCGCACGCTCGTCGCCTGTTGCAAGGGCATGGACCTGACCACCGGCCTTGGCCCCACCGGCCTCATCGCGCAGTCCTGCCCGACAGCGACGCCTGCCATCCTCACCGGTCCCAGCTTTGCCCGCGACATCGCCCTTGGCCTGCCCACGGCTCTGACGCTCGCCTGTGCCGATGAGGCCACCGGCCAGATGCTGCAACGCGTCCTGACCTCCCCCACCCTGCGCCTCTACCGCTCGACCGACACCATCGGCGCGGAACTGGGCGGCGCGCTCAAGAACGTGATCGCCATCGCCTGCGGTGCCGCCATCGGTGCCGGTCTGGGCGAGAGCGCGCGCGCCGCGCTGATGACCCGTGGTTTTGCCGAAATGAACCGCCTCGCGGCTACTCTTGGCGCGCAGCCCCAGACGCTCGCGGGCCTCTCGGGCTTTGGTGATCTGGCGCTGACCTGCACCTCTGACCAATCGCGCAATTACCGCTATGGTCTCAGCATCGGCCAAGGGGCCACGTTTGACCCCACCATTACCGTTGAGGGCGCCGCCACCGCCCGCGCCGTGCTGGCCCGCGCGCAGGCGCTTGGCCTTGATATGCCCATCACCCATGCTGTCACCGCGCTTGTCACAGGTGAATTGCGCGTGGCGCAGGCGATGGATATGCTGCTCTCACGCCCATTAAAGGAAGAATGATGCTCATTGCCCTGATTGCCCGCGACAAAGCCGGTGCCCTGCAAACCCGACTCGACACCCGCGACGCGCATGTCGCCTATCTCAAGGAGACCGGCGTTGTCTCTCAGGCCGGTCCCCTGCTTGATGATGCAGGCCAGATGATCGGCTCGCTCGTGATCCTTGACGTGGCCGATATGCAGGCTGCACAGGATTGGGCGGCGGGTGATCCCTATGCCAAGGCCGGGCTTTTTGCCAATGTCGACCTCATCCCGTGGAAAAAGGTCATCTGATGCGCTACTGGCTGTTCAAATCCGAACCCTCAACTTGGGGCTGGCAGGACCAGTTGGCCAAGGGCGACGCGGGCGAAGAATGGGACGGCGTGCGCAACTATCAGGCCCGCAATTTCATGCGCGAGATGGCCGTGGGCGACCGTGGCTTTTTCTATCACTCCCAGAGCGAAAAGGCCGTGGTCGGCGTGGTCGAGGTGATCGCCACCGCCCATCCCGACAGCAAATCCGACGATCCGCGTTGGGAATGCGTGGACATCAAGGCGATTGAAACCGCCAAGACACCCGTGACGCTCGACACCATCAAATCCGATCCGCGTCTGACCGATATGGTGCTGGTGAAAAACTCCCGCCTCTCGGTGCAGCCGGTCACGGCAGAGGAGTGGCGCGTGATCTGCGATATGGCGGGGCTTTCGGGCTAAGCCTCTTTTCCCCAGCCTTCGGACTGCATTTCGCGCATCCTGCTGGCGGTGCGCTCGAACTCGAATGATCCCTCGCCTTCGATATAGAGATATTCCGGCACCGCCGCCGCCGAACAGATCAGCCGCACCCGCGCCTCGTAGAGCGCATCAATCAGCGTCACAAAGCGCTTGGCCTCGTTAAAGTTGCTGCGCCCCATCTGCGGGATGTTTTCGAGGATCAGCACCCGCGCCGCCTCGGCCAAGGCCAGATAATCCGCCGGACCCAAGGGATTGCCGCAGAGGTCATAGAACGTGGCCCGCGCCACACCATTATGAAACGCCGGAATTTCCACCGCCCGCTTGTTGACGATGATCCGGTGCGGCCCGCCGCGTCCTTGGGTCAAATCCTGCCAGATCGTCTCTATTTCGGCACGACTCTGCCCATTGATCGGGGTAAAATAGCTGGGGCTGCCGGTTAGACGATCCTGTCGGTAATCGGTCGGGCTGACCATTTCATGCAGGACCATCCGCTCTTTCAAAAGCGCGATGAACGGCAGGAAAAGCTGCCGGTTGAGACCGTCTTTATAGAGATCATCCGGCACCCGGTTCGAGGTCGTGACCACCACAACCCCCGCCGCAAAGAGCGCCTCGAATAGCCGCCCCACGATCATCGCATCGGTGATGTCGCTGATCTGCATCTCGTCAAAGGCCAAAAGCCGCACCGATTTCGCCACTTCCGCCGCCACCGGAGCCAGCGCATCCGCCTCGTTGCGCGCCCGCGCGGCATGCAGCCCGGCATGGATTTCCTGCATGAAGGCATGGAAATGCACCCGCCGGTTGGGCACCGCCAGCGTGCTCACAAAGAGATCCATCAGCATGGATTTGCCGCGCCCGACCCCGCCCCAGATATAGAGACCCTTGGGCGGCTCTGGCGCGCGGCGGAACCAGCCCTTGCGCGGGGTCTCGTCCAGACCTGAGCGAATCCGCTCGAATTCCGGCAAGAGGGCCTCTTGCGCCGGATCGCGGGTCAATTTGCCATCGGCCACAAGGCGGGCATAAAGATCGGGCAGGGTTTCCATCGGCCTAGCGACTGCCGCGCGCCAGCTTTTGCATGACGCCCACCAATTCGGCGCTGATCCCCGGCTCTGACAGGGCATGGCCCGCCACGGGGATCATCCGCAGATCGGCCACCGGCCAACGCTCTGCCAGCCGATGCGCCGTCACCGGCGGGCAGATCATGTCATATCGCCCCTGCACGATGGTGCCGGGAATATGGGCAATCCGGGGCATGTCATCCAGAATCTGACCATCATGATCCAGAAATCCACGATGAGTGAAATAGTGATTCTCAAGCCGGGCAAAGGCGCGGGCGTAATCGGCGGGGCTATCGCCACCCACCCCAGTGGAATGCACCGTCGCCAGCGCATTTTCCCAGGCTGACCATGCCTTGGCATGGGTCACTTCCTCGCTCAGGTTGCCGGAAAAGAGGCGCCGGTGATAGGCCGCGATCATATCGCCGCGCTCGTCCTCGGGGATCAATTCGACGAATCGCGCCCAGGTTTCCGGCCAGAACGCCCCGGCACCGCCCCCATAGAACCAATGCAATTCCGCCTCGGTCATAGTGAAGACGCCGCGCAGCACCAGATGCTGCACCGGCGTGGGATGTGCCTGCGCATAAATCAGCGCCAGCGTCGCCCCCCAACTGCCCCCAAACACGATCCAACGCTCGATGCCCAAGGTCCGACGGATAAACTCGATATCCGCCACCAGATGCCATGTCGTATTCGCCTCGACACTGGCATGCGGGCGCGAGCGGCCACAGCCGCGCTGATCAAACAGGATGATGCGATAGACCGCCGGATCGAAATAGCGCCGCATCGCCGGGCTGCACCCGCCCCCCGGCCCGCCATGCAGCACGATCACCGGCAGGCCATCGGGGCGGCCCGATTGCTCCATGTAGACGCTATGCCCATCGCCCACATCCAGCATTTGCCGGTCAAAAGGCTCGACCGGGGGGTGGAGATATTGCACTGCGCTCTTTTGGCCTGAGAATTTGTCCATGAATGTCCTATATAAGCCGCGAGACCAAAAGAGCATATGGAGAGCAGAATGCAAGCCGCTCAGAGCACGATTGATCCCGCCGAAGTCGCCAAGTTCGAGGCGATGGCCGCGGAATGGTGGGACCCGAACGGGAAATTCAAACCCCTGCACATGCTCAACCCCTGTCGGCTGGATTACATCACCGCGCAGATCGCGGCAGAGTTTGACCGCGACCTGAGCGCGCAATCGCCCTTTGCCGGGCTGCGCCTGCTCGATATCGGCTGCGGTGGCGGCCTTTTGAGCGAACCGATGGCGCGTCTGGGCGCGACCGTGGTCGGGGCCGATGCCGCCCCGCGCAACATTCCCGTGGCCCAGGTCCATGCCGCGCAATCCGGGCTCGACATCGACTATCGCCACACCACCGCCGAGGATCTGGCAGCGGCGGGCGAAGAATTCGACGTCGTGCTCAACATGGAAGTGGTCGAGCATGTGGCCGATCCGCTGACCTATCTCACCGCGTGCCAACAGCTTTTGAAATCGGGCGGGCTACATATCTGCTCGACCCTCAACCGCAACCCCAAGAGCTATGCCATGGCCATCGTGGGCGCGGAATATGTCATGCGCTGGCTGCCCAAGGGCACGCATGAGTGGTCCAAGTTCATCACGCCCGACGAGCTATACGATCTATTGCGCAACGCCGGGCTCGATCCCGTGGATCGCAAGGGATTCGTATTCAACCCGATCACTTGGGGCTGGCGCCTGTCAGACCGGGACCTGAGCGTGAATTATGTAACGGCGAGCGTGAAACGCTGAATGGCGCGGGTAGCAAACAAACTCACGTCCCCGGCTCCAGCTTGGCCCGCAGTTCGCGCAGCACCGGCAGGCTGGCGCGCACGCGGTCCTCGCCGAGATCGCGGATCAGATCCGACACCATCGGCGTGATCGCGGCCATCGCAGCATCGCGCGCCTGACGGCCCGAGGGGCTGATCGCCACCATCTTGCGCCGCGCATCGTCCCAATCGGGGCGGATATGCACATATCCCGCCCATTCCAGCTTGCTCAACGTATTGGTCATCGCGCCGCGCGTGACGTGAAAGCTTTTGGCCAATTGCGCCGGGCTGCGTTCGTCCCCGATCCGCGCCAGATGGTTCAGCACCGAGAAATGCGAGATTTCCATACCTTTTGGCAAAACCCGTGTCAGCCGACTGCGGATCAACTGCTCATTCGTGAGGATCTCGCTAAAGAGCGCCACGGCAAGGGAATTGCTGGTCGTATCGGTCATTCAGGGCCCGTCAAACGCTCGGTCATGGCGCAGCGAAGGCACGCGCCTGCGCGCTTGTGCCACCGCATCGGGGTCAAGATCAACCATCACGATACCCGGCTCGACGCCACCATCGGCCAGAACCTCTCCCCACGGTGCCACAACCATACTGTGCCCATGGGTTTGACGGGTGCGTCCAGATGTCGCGGCATGGGTGCCGGTCTGTGCCGGAGCCAGCACGAAACACCCGGTTTCAATCGCGCGGGCGCGCAACAGCACCTCCCAATGCGCGGCCCCGGTGACATAGGAAAACGCCGCCGGCACGGTCAGGATCGTGGCCCCCGCCTGTGCCAAGGCGCGGTGCAGATGCGGGAAACGGATGTCGTAACACACCGTCATCCCCAGCTTGCCCAGTGGCATATCGGCCAGAACCGCCCGATCACCGGGGCGAAAGCCATCCGATTCGCGATAGGTTTCCTCGGGGCTGACATCCACATCGAACATGTGGATCTTGTCATAGCGCGCGACAATGCCGCCATCCGGCCCGATCAGAAACGACCGATTGGCAAAGCGCCCATCGGGATCGTCGGTCCTGAGCGCGAGCGACCCGATCAAGAGCCAGACACCGGCCTCGGCCGCGCGGGCACGCAGGCCCGCCAGTGTCGGATCGCTCTCTTCCGGGTGCAGCACCGATTTCTGATGCGCGCGGCTGCCTGAAACACAATTCGTGACCTCGGGCGTCAGGATAAATTCCGCCCCCTGCGCAATCGCCGCATCCATCATGCCCAGCGTGACCGCCAGATTGGCCTCTGGGTCATCGCTGCTGCTCAGTTGCAAGAGCGCCGCGCGCATCGCCATCACCCGCGCAACAGCGCGTCAAGCTTGCCCGCCTGTTCCAGCGCATAGAGGTCGTCACAGCCGCCCACATGGGTGGTGCCGATGAAAATCTGCGGCACCGTGTGGCGGCCATTGGCGCGCTTCATCATCTCGGTTTTGCGCGCAGGCTGGGCCAGCACGTTGATTTCCGAAAAGTTGACGCCCTTTTTCTGCAACAGGCGCTTGGCCGAATGGCAAAATCCGCAGAGCGGCGATGTATAGATTTCGACTGGCTTCATGATTGGGGTCCCCGGTTCGCACTGGCGCGAACTTAGGCATCCTTTGCGGCGCGCGCCAGTGTCACAACGCTCACATCCCCGCTACCCGCCGAAAAACATGCCTGCGCCGCCACCGAGAGCGTGGCACCCGAGGTCATCACATCATCAACGATCAGAATGGGGCGCCCGGCAATCAGACCCCTGTGCCGGGGCGTGACCCGAATCGCATCCATCAGCATGGCGTGGCGCGCCTCGACACTCATCCCCTTCAGGCTCTGCGTGCGCTTCTGCCGCGTCAAGAGGTCAGGACAACAGGGCAATCCGGTCTCACGCGCCAAGGCCTGCGCCAAGAGCGCCGATTGATTGAACCGCCGCGACAGCATCCGCCCCCAATGCAGCGGAATGGGCGCAATGAGCGTATCGGGCCGCAACAAGGGTTGCGCCGCCCGCGCCATCCATTTCGCCGCCGGGCGCACCACGTCATGCCGGTCGCCATGCTTGAGCATCAGGATCAACTTGCGCCCGTTATCATGATAGCGCATTGCCGCGCGCCCCTGCGACCAAGGCCGCGCCATGCGCAAACACTCGTCGCAATGCTCCGCCCCATCATGCGCCTCACCGGGCAGGGGCACGCCACAGGTGTCGCAAACCAGCCCGGAGATGAACGGCGTATCGCGCCAGCACGGGCCACAGAGGCCAAAATCGCTGTCCACCACCGCGCCACAGAGCGTGCAACGCGCCGGATAGACCATGCGAACCGTCGTTTGAAAAGCCGCTCTCAGCACTCTATTCTTGCCCCATGACCCAAACGCCCCTCACCGACCGCGCCGCCCTCAGTCGCAATCGCCAGCGCGCCCTGCGCGCGCCGGCCCTCTTCCTGCATGAAATCGCCGCAGATGAGGTCGAAGATCGCCTGAGCCTGGTTAACAAATCCTTTACCGCGCCCGCCGTGGTGACGGGTTTTCCACAATTCTGGCAATCCCGCCTGCCTGAGGCGCGCATTGTTGCGGATGACGAGGTGCTGACGCTCGAGCCGGGCGCGCACGATCTCGTCGTTCACGCGCTCTGCCTGCATTGGGCCAACGATCCCGTGGGCCAACTCATTCAGGCCCGCCGCGCGCTGCGCCCCGATGGTCTCTTGCTTGCGGCCCTCTTTGGAGGCGGCACGCTTCATGAATTGCGCAGCGCATTGGCGCAGGCCGAGGCAGAGATCAGCGGCGGCCTCTCGCCCCGTGTCCTTCCCATGGCCGAAATCCGCGATCTGGGCGGTTTGATGCAGCGCGCGGGCCTCACCCTGCCGGTTGCCGACACTCTGCCGCTCCGCACCAGCTATGCCGATCCTCTGGCTCTCATGCGCGACCTGCGCGCCATGGGCGAATCCAACGCCATGGCGGCGCGCCCCCGCGCCCTGACCCGGCCCCGCCTGCTTCGCCGCGCCTGCGACATATATGCCCAAACCTTTGGCACCGACGACGGGCGTGTCCCCGCCACGTTCGAGATGATCTTCCTCACCGGCTGGTCCCCCGACGCCAGCCAGCCCCAGCCGCTGCGCCCCGGATCAGCCAGCGCGCGGCTTGCCGATGCTCTGGGCGCGGTGGAAAGCCCGCTCAAAGATTGACCTTTCGGGCACAGCCTATATGTGACCTCTGTCCCGGAACTCACAGGAATGACCAAGCCATGCTTGATGCCAGCCATGATGCCGCCCGCCCCGAACATGCTGCCGCCGATCACCCCAAGGTGCCGCGCGCGAAAACCGGCGTGCTCTTGGCCAATCTCGGGACGCCGGATCACTACACCTATTGGCCGATGCGCCGCTATCTCAACGAGTTTCTGTCAGACCGCCGGGTGATCGACTATAGCCCGTGGAAGTGGCAACCACTCTTGCAGCTCATCATCCTGACCAAACGGCCCTTTACCAGCGGGCACGCCTATAAATCCATCTGGAATGAGGACAAGGGCGAAAGCCCCCTGATGACCATCACCCGCGACCAGACCACCAAGATGGCCGCCGCGATGCAGGCCCGCTATGGCGATCAGGTGATGGTCGATTTCTGCATGCGCTATGGCAATCCTTCAACCAAATCCAAGGTGCGCCAGATGGTCGAGGCGGGCTGCACCCGCATCCTCTTTTTCCCGCTCTATCCGCATTACGCCGGGGCCACCTCGGCCACCGCGAATGACCAGTTCTTTCGTGCCCTGATGGACGAGACATGGCAGCCCATCGCGCGCGTGGTCGAACCCTATTTCCAGAACCCGCTCTATATCGAGGCGCTCGCGCAATCGGTCGAGCGTGCCTATGCGGCTGTCGAAAAGCGGCCTGAAATCCTTGTCGTGTCCTATCACGGGATGCCGAAACGCTATCTGATGCAGGGCGATCCCTATCATTGCCAGTGCCAGAAAACGACCCGTCTGCTCAAGGAGCGGCTGGGCTGGGCCGATACCGAAATCACCACCACCTTCCAGTCGGTCTTTGGCCCCGAAGAATGGCTCAAGCCTTATACCGTGGACGAGGTCGCGCGTCTGGCTCGCGAAGACGGGAAGAAACGCATCGCCGTGATGGCCCCCGCCTTTTCCGCCGATTGCATCGAAACGCTGGAAGAGATCAACGAGGAAATCCGCGAGAGCTTTGAAGAAGCAGGCGGCGAAGACTTTACCTATATCCCCTGCCTCAACGACGATGACGCCCATATCACGGCGCTGTCGTCCATCGTCGAAAACAATCTCAAGGGCTGGCTTGACTGACTCACACCTCGGCACGCACAAAAAAAGGCAGTGGTTTCCCACTGCCTTTTCTGTTGGTGCCGTTGCCGGACTTAGTCAGCAGCGATAACAGCTGCGACGATTGCCAGCAGAACCAGCGGAACCCAAACGCCTGCGGCGGACGAGCTTGCGGCGGTTTCTTCAACAACCACCGGTGCCTCCATGACGGGCTCCGACAGGTTGCCTGCGAAAGCGGTCGAAGCGGCGGCGCTCAGGGCAGCAGCGAGAACGAGTTTCTTCATGATTATCCTCCAGATATTGGCATGACGCCGCAATATGCGACTCCAAGCACCCAAGACTTAACCTCGTAAGTTTTTCTAATCAGCAATCCAGAGCGATTGCAATTATATCTTGGGTCCGCCTAACCACAAATCGCCAATTTTTCGTCAAATTAGCAACACCTGCGTGCCAACCTTGGTCAAAGAGAACAATTCCGCGATATGCTCATTGTAAAGACCCACACAGCCATTCGAAGACCGCCGCCCGATTTTGCGCGTGTCATGGGTGCCATGGATGCGATAATAGGTCCAACTCAGGTAAAGCGCGTGGGTGCCCAGCGGGTTATCCGGCCCCGGCGGCACAAAGGCCGGCCATTCCGGATTGCGCTTGAGCATCGACGGCGTCGGCCGCCAGCTCGGCCCCTCGACCTTCTGCACCACAGAGGTGCGCCCGCGCCGCGTCAGATCCTCGGTCAATGGCACAGAGGATGGGTAGAGCTTGTAGACCGACTGATCCGCGCTCCAGAAATGCACCGCGCGCGAATCAATATCGACCAGAATCGCTCCGTTGTTCAGGTTCGAGAAATAGGGGCGCCAATCCAGCATCCGGAAGCCGGAGATGTTACGCCGCACCGTTTCCTCCAAGCCGCGCTCCATCTCGACGGTGTCCGCGCCATCCACGCTCTGCGCCAGCGCCGGTGCCCCCATCAAGGCCGCCGCTCCGGTCAGAAACGCGCGTCTGTTCCACGAAATCCGAGAGTCATGGGTCATGTGAGAAACTCCAGTCAGCCAAGCCGATGATCCAGCACATATAAGGTGCCAAACCTTCACTCGCAAATCAAGAAAGTCACAGCGTGCAATGTTCTGCGCATGTGGGTTTGAATCGCAACGCAAGCCGGGCTAAAGCAGATATCGAAACAATATTCGGGTGGTTCTGCATCATGGCGCGTCTCTACATCCTGCTGGTCTCGGCTCTTTTGGCTCTTTCGGCCTGCGCCGCACCGCCCCCACCGCAAGTAGGCTCGGATGGCAAGCCGCTGCCGCGTGTCTACCGAATATCAGCAGGCCAGACCTCTGAGGTGCAGTTCCGCATGCTCGATTCGGTCAATTCCCTGCGTCAAGCCGCCGGTCAGCCGCCCCTCACCCTCGATTCGGCCCTCACCGCCGCCGCCGCGACCCATTCGCGCGATATGTCGGTGCAAAACCGCCCATGGCACTTTGGCTCGGATGGCTCCTCGCCGCTCGACCGGGTGCGTCGGGTTGGCTATTCCGGCACGCTCGTGGGCGAAACCATCTCGGAAACCTACGAGACAGAGCTTCAGACCCTCGCCGCCTGGATGGAAGAAGAGGGCACGCGCCGCGTGATTCTCGCTCCCGAGGCGCGCAAGATGGGCTTTTCCTGGCTTCAGGAACCCGGCGGCAAGATCTGGTGGACGATGATTCTCGGGACCTGATCACGCAGTTATCGTGATCGGCGTCCCGTCGCGGACCATGGCATAGACATCCTCCATCTCGCGATTCTTGACCGAGATACAGCCCGCCGTCCAATCCGGGCTGAGAAAGGCCAGCGCATTGGGCTCGCCATGGATGAAAATGTCGCCCCCCGGCGATTTGCCAAGAGCCTTGGCATAGGCGATATCCGCCTCGTTGGGATAAGAGATGCCCAGCGACAGGTGGAACGAGCTATTGGGATTGCGCCGGTCGATGTGATACTCGCCCTCCGGCGTGCGCCCATCCCCCTCGAACTGCTTGTGACCCTGCGGCGCAAAGCCAAGATCAACCTTGTATCGCTCAAGCAGGCGATTGTGATGCAAGAGAAACATCTCACGCTCGCCCTTGTTCACGATCACCCGAGTGACCTCGGGGCCACGATAGGTGCGGAATTTTGAATCCTGCCTGCTACATGCGGCTAGGGCGCTCAGCCCCGCCAGCAATACGAACCGTCTGTTAGATATCATTGTTTTTATCCGCTCACTGCTCGCGATTCTAATACCTCAAAACAGGGGCGTCTTGGTAGAGGGATTTGTCAGGATCACGCCTTGTTCAGCGTGAATCCGGCCACCAATTCCACATGCGCCGACCAGCGGAATTGATCCACAACGCGCACCGGCCCCATCGCATAACCCGCCGCGATCAACAGCTTGGCGTCGCGGGCAAATGTCACCGGGTTACAGGATACATAGGCTAGCCGGGGCAGGCCCGAACGCGCGATTTCCGCAATCTGCGCCTCAGCCCCGGCGCGCGGCGGATCAATCACCGCCGAATCGAACCGCGCCAACTCATCAGGCAAGAGCGGTCGACGAAAGAGATCCCGCGCCTCGGTGCTCAGCGGATGCAGCCCCGCAATGCCGCGCCGCCCGGTATCGAGCGTCTCCAGCATCGCCGCCTCACCTTCGACCGCGTGCACTTGTGCCCGCTGCGCCAGCGGCAGCGCAAAGGTGCCGCACCCGGCAAAGAGATCGACAATTCGCCGCGCCCCCGCCAGAATAGTCTCTGTTTCCGCCAAAAGTGCGGCCTCGCCCTCGGGCGTCGCTTGCAAAAACGCGCCCGGCGGCGGCACCACCCGCGCCGCGCCAAACGCCTGCACCGGCGCGCGCCGTGTCACAACCACCTCGTCGCCCCAGGCCAGCCGCGCCAGATCATGCCGCTCGGCCAGCGCCGCCAGGGCAATCCGCAGCGGCCCATCCAGCGGCTTGCCCTCGGCCACCGCCACATCCAACCCTACGAGGGACCGCGTGACGCTGACCGCCAGCGCCGCCTTGCGGCTGGTCCCCACCTCGGCCAGATCAGAGGCCACAGTCAGCCCGCGCATCACCTCGGGATGCAGCAAATGACAGTCCGGCACCTCGATGATCACGTCGCTGCCACGGGCATAAAACCCGGCCATTGCGCCCTTTTTCGTGCGTTTCGCAGCAAAGGACGCCCGCCGCCGGGATCGCGGCGGCGAGACGTGGATCGGCAGAAACTCTGCCGTGATGCCATGCGCCGTCAGCGCCGCACGCACCACCTCCACTTTCCAGCCGGCGACAAATCCGTCAGAGGCATGTTGCACCTGACAGCCGCCGCAGGTCCGAAAATGCCGACAGGGCGCGCTCACCCGGTCCGAGGATGGCGTGATGATCCGAACATCGGTCAGGGTATTCCCGTTCAGCGCGCCCGAAACCCGCTCGCCGGGCAGGGTTATGGGCGCGTAAACCGGCCCCTCGGCAATGCCGTCGCCCTGATGCCCCAACCGTATGATGTCATGCTCGCTCATGCCTGCGCCTTTAACTCGCATCGCCGCGCCATGAAAGCCCGCTCAGAGGAGGTCATCGCGCGTCAGCGTAAATCCCGACGCGATCCAAGCCTGCTCCAATTCCTGCAACCGCGCGCCCAGCTCTTGGCCGGAATACTCCGGCATAAGGTCCGCTGCCGTCACCGGAAACCGCGCCTCGGCCCCTTGGGCCAAATCTTCGGCATCGCGGGCACGCCACGGCATCTCCAACAGCGCCGCGCGCAGCAATAGAACCGCCCGGCCGTCCTCGGCCCCGTGGCGATACCCCAATTCCGCCGCCTGCGTCGTTTCCGCCGCCGCCGCGCGCAAAAGATCCAGCCGCCGCGCCTCTGCCCGCGACAGGCGCAACCGCTCTGCCACCGCGTCACCACCCAATGCAGCCAGCCGCAAAATTGCGTCCGGGGCCGTGTTTGTCTCTGATTCCAAATGCACCAGCAGGGTCAAACCCCGCGCATCACTGCCCGGTAAAACCCCGTGCAACACCCCCGCCGCCTGCATCGCCGCAACCGAAGGGGCCGGATCAGGTGCCGCCAAGAGCTTGCGCATTTCCGCCCCCACCCGCTCACGCGAGAGGCGCGCCAACCCGTCGACATTGCCCGCAGCCGCCGCCAGCCCTTCTGCATCGAGCCCGCCTTCGGGATCGCCATACCAGGCGTGAAACCGGAAAAACCGCAGGATTCGCAGGTAATCCTCGCGAATCCTCTGCTCCGCATCCTCGATGAATCGCACCCGCCGCGCGCGCAGGTCTTCCAGCCCCCCCAGAGGATCGACCACGCTGCCGTCAGGCCGGGCATAAAGCGCATTCATGGTAAAATCCCGCCGCCGCGCATCGGTGCCGATATCCGTGCCAAAGGCCACCACCGCATGCCGACCGAATGTCTGCACATCCTCGCGAAACGTCGTCACCTCATGCCCGATATGGCTCGAAACCACTGTAATCGTGCCATGCTCGATGCCCGTCGGCACCGGCTTCAGCCCCGCCGCCGTGGCCAGTTTCATCACCACGTCGGGCCGCGCATCGGTGGCGATATCCACGTCCCCCACCGGCATGCCCAAGAGCGCATTGCGCACGCACCCGCCGACAAAGAACGCCTGATACCCGCCCTCGGTCAGCATCGCACAGACCGCTTGGGTCGCCCTAGACTCGATCCATGCGCCGGAAACCTTCATTCCGGCCCCGCCAGATCCGCCAGATTACGCAAAATGCGCGCCGTGGCCCCCCAGATGTAATAGGGGCCATAGGGGACCGCATAATAGCGCCGCCAGTCCCCGCGCCAGCGCCGCTTTTCGACCCTGTATCGGCCCAACTCGAGCACATGCGCCAGCGGCACATCGAACACCTCATCGACCTCGCCCTGCTCGGCACGGGGCTGAAACGCCCCATGAACCCGCGCCAGAACCGGCGTCACGTCAAACCCGGTCACAGTCTCATGCCGAGGCAGAAACCCCAGCACCTCAACGCTGCGCCGGTCGAGCCCGATTTCCTCCTCCGCTTCGCGCAGCGCCGTGGTGGTGATGTCAGGATCGCCCGCATCCTGCTTGCCCCCCGGAAAGGCAATCTGCCCCGGATGATGCCGGAGCTTTGACGATCGCTTCGTCAAAATCACACGCCCCTCGCGCACCGGCACCAAAACCGCCGCCGCCCGCAATTTGCGCCCCTCGGGCAGGACAACACCGGGATTGAGATCATAATCCGACGAGGGCGTCCGCGCGGCCCGCAGCGCGCCCAGCACCCGATCAAGCGGATCAGTCACCGCCCCCGGCCCCGTCATCCTTGGCCTCGAACCCGACCGTCGCCGGGTCAAGCCGGTAATGCGCCCCGCAAAACTGGCAATCGGCGGTCACAAGCCCCTCTTGCGTCGTCATGGTCGCGATATCGCGCGCCGAATAAATCGACAGGCTGTTGCGCACCCGCTCCTCCGAACAGGTGCAGCCAAACCGCACCGCCTGCATGTCGAAAACCCGCGGCCCCTCTTCGTGAAACAGCCGGACCAACAGATCCGTCGGCGCGACCGATGGCCCGATCAGCTCCAGATCCTCGACCGTATCGAGCAGGACATTGGCACGAGTCCAGTTCTCGGCATCGTCGCCTTCCAGAATATCCTCGGCCTGCAGCAGCCCACCATCGCCCGACCCGCCATCATTGGCAAAGGGCGAAGCCTTGGGCATATGTTGCAGCATGACACCGCCCGCGCGCCAATGCTCCACGCCCCCCGCTTCGGTGGACTTCCCGAAACTCAGCGCAAAGCGCGTCGGCAATTGCTCGGACTGGGCAAAATACGCCTCGGCACAGTGGCGCAGCGCCTCACCGGCGATGGGCGTGATCCCTTGATAAGGCGTCGTGCCCTGTCCCTGATCCAGCATGACCGCGAAATATCCGCCGCCCAGCTGATCGAACGGGCGCGCATGCGTCAGCCGCTCCCGGTCAAAACTGGCATAGGCGCGCATGCGCGCAGGCTCTCCCGGCTCGGTCGGGCCATAGTAATCGGTGGCGATCATCCGCACCGCGCCGCGCGTTTGCACCTGCAACGACAGCTTCCACCGCAGCTTGATCGTCTGGCCGATCAAGGCGGTCAAAAGAGCCATTTCCGCGATCAACGCCTCGACCTGCGGTGGATAATCATGCTGTTTCAGAATCCCGTCCAGCACCCCATCAAGGCGCACGACCCGCCCGCGAATATCGGCGCGGTCAAGCTGAAAGGGCAGGATCGTATCATCCCAAGCGATTTTCTGTCCAAGTGTCATGGGCTTTCCTTTGGGTCTCGACTTGGCATATCGCGCCTGTACCGTCAGGACAAGCCAACCCCAAGAGAGGTGCCAGATGATCAGACGATTCGGAGATAGCCCGCGGCCCGAAGTGGCCTATCGCCTGCGCCCCGGCGCCTACGCCATCCTGCCGCATCGCGGCCGGCTGCTCGTGACCCATCAGGCGGAACCGCTGCGAGAGCTGCAATTGCCCGGCGGTGGCATTGATCCCGGCGAATCACCGGTGCAGGCGCTCTATCGCGAGGTATTCGAGGAAACCGGCTGGCTCATCGCCCGGCCCCGGCGGTTGGGCGCGTTTCGCCGCTTTACCTATATGCCGGAATACGGGTTCTGGGCGGAAAAGCTCTGCATCATCTACCGCGCCCATCCGGTTCGGCGGCTGGGCCCCCCCAGCGAGCCGGGTCATCGCGCGGTCTGGATCACACCCGATCAGGCGGCGCAGGAGCTGGGCAATGCCGGGGACCGGCATTTCGTCAGCCGGGAAATCCGCTGCCTTTGAATTCGAGCAGAACACCGGAAATATCATCGGTAAACTCGGCATCCCCGGCAAATTCCGACAGTTTCCAGATCAGCGATTCGAGCAGCGCCATGCCACGCGTTTGCCGCAGATCGCGCAGGATCGCGGCCAGCCCCTCCTCCTGCAACAGCGCGCCGGATTGGCCCGCACACTCGATCACCCCGTCGGAATGGATCAAGAGCCGGTCGCCCGGCCCCATCTGCACCTCGAATTGCTCAAACTCGGCCCCGTCAATAAGGCCCACCGGCAAGCCGCCCGCGCCAACAAATTCCACCGTGCCATCGGCCCGCTGCAACGCCGGATGCGGATGCCCCGCCTGAGACAGGATCACCCGCCCGGTTTCCAGATCGACATCGGCCAGCACGAGGGTGAAATAATGCTCGGTCTCCATCTCTGACATGATCAACCGATTCAGCATCGCAATCGCCTGCGCGGGCGGGCGCGCCACGAACCGACCATCGCGCGTCTTGCGTAGGGCGAGGTTCTGCTCGGGCACAGAGGCCGACAGATACCCCGCCAACCGCGCCGTCATCAGCGCCGAACTGATCCCATGCCCTGACACGTCAATGCCATAGAGTCCGATGCGCGTGGCCCCAATCGGAAACATCCCCACCAGATCGCCGCCCACGTGCCCTGCCGATTGCAACATCAAGGACACCTCTGCCGCGCCAAAATCGCGATAGCGCTCGCTCACCAGCGATTGTTGCAGCTTCTTCGCCTCGATCAGATCGCTGTCGAGCGAATCATAGAGCGTCTGCAATTCATCCAGCGTCGATTTGATCAGCCTGTTCTTTTCGGTCAGCTCGCGCTGCATCCGCAGGATACGCGCCCCCGCCGAAATCCGCGCCCGCAATTCGGCGGCATTGACCGGCTTGGTCAGAAAATCATCCGCCCCGGCATCAAGGCCCAGCGCCACCTCATCCTTGTCGCTCTTCGAGGTCAGGAGGATGAAATAGCCATAGCTCTCACGCGGCATCTCTCTGAATCGCCGACAGAATTCAAGCCCGCTCAGCCCCGGCATCATCCAGTCGCTCATCACCAGATCGGGCGGATGATCCCGACAGAGCCGCAGCGCCTCCTCGCCCGAATCCGCCTCTTGCACCTCGAATCCCCAGCGCTGCAACGAGGCGGTCAGAATCCGCCGCTGCAATCGGCTGTCATCCACCACCAGAACGCGCTGGATCACCCCGCCGCCTGCATCCGCCTCTGCCGCCTGTTCCACTCGTGATCGCACTCGGGCCACCTTTGCACTGTCCGCCCCCTTTCCTAGGCCCGCAGGATTTAACAGGAGGTGAATGTTAAAATTCGCACGGCTTTTCGGCGCGGCTTAACCCTTTATCAGCCCTTTGCGCCCAATCTTGGGTGCAGGTATCGGAGGGTAGATGATGATCGACTGGGGCCGCGTGCAGGACCTGCGCGATGAAATCGGGGCTGACGCCTTTGCCGAGGTGGTAGAGCTTTTTCTTGACGAGGTGGATACCGAGATCGGGAAACTGCGCCTGCCGGATGCCGGCGCAAACCTCGAGGCGCTGTTGCATTTCCTCAAGGGCAGCGCGCTCAATCTCGGCTTTGCCGCCTTTGCCGATCTGTGCCACCGGGGCGAACGCGCCGCCGCCACCGGCCAGCATGCGGGCATCGACCTCGACGCTGTGCTCGAGTGCTACACGCGCTCGAAATCCGAATTCATCGCCGGTCTGGCACAGGTCATCGCCGCCTGACCCTCAGATCAGGAACTCTGCCAACACCTCATCCCGCGTGATGTCACGATACTCGAAACCCGCCGCATCCAGCCGCGTCAGGATCGGCGCAAAATTCTCGGGCCGCGTCGTCTCGATCCCGATCAGCACAGAGCCAAAGTTGCGCGCCGATTTCTTGAGATATTCGAACCGGGCGATATCGTCCTCTGGTCCCAAAATCTCCAGAAACTCGCGCAGCGCGCCGGGCCGCTGCGGCATCCGCAGGATGAAATACTTTTTCACACCCGAAAACCGCTGCGCCCGCTCCTTGACCTCGGGCAACCGCTCGAAATCGAAATTCCCGCCCGAGGTAACACACACCACCGTCTTGCCCCGGATCGCCTCTGCCATATCCTTAAGCGCATCGACCGCCAGCGCCCCTGCAGGCTCGAGCACGATCCCCTCGATATTCAGCATTTCCAGCATGGTGGTGCAGAGCCGGTCCTCTTCGATCACCATCGCCTGCGCAGGATCAAGATCCGCCAGCCGCGCGAATGTGCGCGCGCCGATCTGCGCCACCGCCGCCCCATCGGCAAAGGTGTTCACATGCCGCAAGCGCACAGGCGCCCCCGCCGCCAGCGCCGCACCCAGGCACGCGCCCCCCGCCGGTTCCACCAGCGTCAGCGCCACGCGCGCGCCAACATAGCTACGCACGCCCGCCGAGAGCCCGCCACCGCCCACCGGCAAAATGAGGTGATCGGGCATCCCGCCCAACTGTGCCTCGATCTCGACCGCAACGCTGGCCTGACCCTCGATCACATCCTCATCATCGAAGGGCGACAGGAAATGCCCACCCACCTGCGCACAATAGGCCTGCGCCGCCGCCAGCGTGTCGTCGAAATAGTCGCCCGTCAGCCGGATCGCCACCGCATCGCCGCCAAATTTCTCGGTCTTGCCAATCTTTTGTTGCGGCGTCGTCACCGGCATGAAAATCACGCCCTTGACACCAAAGTGCCGGCACATATAGGCCACGCCCTGCGCGTGATTGCCCGCACTGGCACAGACAAATGTCGCGGTTTCCGGCCGCGCCGCCAGCACCTTGCGCATCGCATTGAACGCCCCGCGCAGCTTGTAGGAGCGCACCGGGCTCAGATCCTCGCGCTTGAGCAGGATCTCGGCGCCATAGCGCTCGGACAGGTGATCATTGCGTTGGAGCGGTGTCGGCTCGAACACGGCGCGCATCGCGGCCTCTGCGGCGCGGGCATTTTCCTGAAACTCGGTCATGCCCGCCTCAGTGCCGCAATCGTGCCCCCCTGACAAGGCTCAGAGCGCGCGCTTTTCGATATAATAGCCGTAAAGCGTGGTCAGAACGCTGATATTGACCAGACCCGACACCACCGTGCCCAGCACCATCAACACGGCCCCGATCACCGGCGCCAAGAGCAGCAGCCCCAGCAAAAGCTGCAGCGCGAATTGCGCCGCACCCAGAATGAGAACAAGGATCAGGATCGTGACGCTGCTGCCTTCGGTCGCGGTCCACGCCTCTTTCAGCGTAAGCGGCTGTCCAATCGCCGCCGCAGGCAGCATCGTCGAGAGCCGAAAGAACACCACATTGGCCGCCACAATCACCACGACACTCACAATGGTGACAATCAGAGGGGCCAGCCCGCCAATAACCCCAACCAGCAGAAAGAGGGGCAACATCAGGCCCATCATCACAAGGCCAAGCCAGAGCGAATGTCCGATATAAGACAGCATGCGATCCGTGCGCAGCATCGGCACCCAGCCTCGGGGATATTCCGCCAAGAGGATAAAGCGGTGCCACGCCACAATGACCCAGAGCGCCAGACCGATCAGGACAAGCGCCAAGAGGATCAGCCCCGCGATCTGTCCCCCCGTCGCACCCTCGGCATCCGTCCCGTCCATCGAGACACCCAGAACCGCAAACAGGGCGATCACCGCAATCCCGATCCCCATCGGCACCAAGACAATGCGCACCACCTGCGGCAGGTTGTTGAAAATCATCTGCACCGAATGGATGAAAATACGCCACGCCGCCATAATCGCACCTTTTGACAATTGCCTGATGTGGCTAGCACAACCAGAGGCGCAGTCAACCGCGTCCACTTGCCCATCATCGCAAAAGCCGCTACTCCGCCAGCCAGATTTGACGCAAGGGGAATGACATGTCCGCGCCCAAAAAAGTTGTTCTGGCCTATTCCGGGGGCCTCGATACCTCGATCATCCTGAAATGGCTCCAGACCGAATATGGCTGCGAGGTGGTGACCTTCACCGCCGATCTCGGTCAGGGCGAGGAACTGGACCCCGCGCGCCAAAAGGCCGAGTTGCTGGGGATCAAGCCCGAGAATATCTATATCGAGGATGTCCGCGAAGAATTCGTGCGCGATTTCGTCTTTCCGATGTTCCGCGCCAATGCGCTCTACGAAGGGCTCTACCTCTTGGGCACCTCCATCGCCCGCCCGCTGATCTCCAAACGTCTGGTCGAGATTGCCGCCATGACCGGCGCCGATGCCGTGGCCCATGGCGCCACCGGCAAGGGCAACGATCAGGTGCGGTTCGAGCTTGCGGCCTACGCGCTCAACCCCGATATCAAGGTGATCGCGCCCTGGCGGCTCTGGGATTTGACCAGTCGGACCAAGCTCATCGCCTTCGCCGAGGAAAACCAGATTCCGATCGCCAAGAACAAGCGTGGCGAGGCTCCCTTTTCGGTCGATGCCAATCTGCTGCACACCTCATCAGAAGGCCGCGTGCTCGAAGACCCCGCCGAAATGGCCCCCGATTACGTCTATCAGCGCACCGTCAGCCCCGAGGATGCACCCGACACGCCCGAATATATCGAAGTCAGCTTCGAGCGTGGCGATGCCGTGGCCATCAATGGCGCCGCCCTCAGCCCCGCCACGATCCTGACCGATCTCAACGAGTTTGGCCGCAAACATGGCATCGGGCGGCTCGATTTCGTGGAAAACCGCTTTGTGGGAATGAAATCGCGTGGCATCTACGAAACACCGGGCGGCACCATCCTGCTCGAGGCGCATCGCGGCATCGAACAGATCACCCTTGATAGCGGCTCAGGCCATCTCAAGGATTCGCTCATGCCGCGCTATGCCGAGCTGATCTATAACGGCTTCTGGTTCTCGCCCGAACGCTATATGCTTCAGGCCGCCATCGACAAAAGCCAGGAACATGTCACCGGCACCGTGCGCCTCAAGCTCTACAAAGGCTCGGTGTCCTGTGTTGGCCGCTGGTCCGATCACAGCCTCTATTCCGAGGCGCATGTCACCTTCGAGGATGACGCCGGCGCCTATGATCAAAAAGACGCCGCAGGCTTCATCCAGCTCAATGCGCTGCGCCTGAAACTCCTCGCCGCCCGCAACCGCAGGCTCAAGGGCTAACCATCATGGAGGCCGATTTTTGGCATACCCGTTGGGAAAACATGCAGATCGGCTTTCACGAGGGCGCGGTCAATCGCATGCTCTCGGCCCATATCGGCGCGTTGGGTCTTGATCCCGGCGCGCGGATTTTCCTGCCCCTCTGTGGCAAGACCCGCGATATCGCCTGGCTCTTGGCCCAAGGTTACCGGGTGGCGGGCGCGGAACTCAGCGACATTGCCGTGGGTCAGCTTTTCAAGGAACTGGGCGTCACACCCGACATCACCGAGCATGGCCCGCTCCGCGCCTATGCCGCCCCCGGTGTCACCATCTTCGCAGGCGACATTTTCGCGCTCACCCCCGATCTGCTCGGGCCGGTAGACGCGGTCTATGACCGCGCCGCTCTCGTGGCCCTGCCCAACGACATGCGCGCACGCTATACCGCTCATATGCGGGTGCTGACTGGCACCGCCCCGCAATTGCTCGTGACCTTCGAATACGATCCCGCGATCATGGCAGGCCCGCCCTTTTCCGTGACGGCGGCAGAGGTGCGCACCCATTACGCCCCCCACTACCAGATCACCCAGCTTGCCGATCTCGACGTGCCCGGCGGGCTCAAGGGTGTCTGCCCCGCACGCGAACTGGCGCTGCACCTTGCCCCGCGCTGAGCCTTCTTTCGCCGATTGGCGCAGAAAAAGCGAAACATTGCTCAACTGCGCGTGACATCACAGCGTCGTCGTTTGGCGTCACCCGCCACTTGCGCCATGATGACCACCAAAGCAGGAGGGCAAAGACCATGCTGACACATCTTCGCGAACTCAAGGCGGCGCTGCTCGCCGCGCTGATCCTCATCGGCCTCTGCGTCCACGGTGGCCGGGCGCATGCAGCAGAGACGGAAACGCTCATCGTCGCAGGCGGCTGCTTCTGGTGTGTCGAATCAGATTTTGAACAGGTCCGGGGCGTGATTGCGGCCGAATCGGGATTTACCGGCGGCACCGTCGAGAACCCCAGCTACAAACAGGTGACTGCCGGCGGCACCGGCCATTACGAGGCGGTGCAAATCACCTTCGACCCCACGCAGGTCACGCGGGCGCAACTCCTGCACCTCTTCCTCCGCTCGGTCGATCCGACCGACGCGGGCGGCCAATTCTGCGACCGGGGCGAGAGTTACCGCACCGCGATTTTCGTCACTGATGCGGCCGAAAAGCGTATCGCCGAGAGCGCCATCGCCGAGGCAAAATCCGCCTTGGGCAAACAGATCGTGACGCCGATCTTGAACGCCCAGCGCTTTTATCCTGCCGAGGCCTATCATCAGGACTATTACAAGAGCAGCGAGATTATCCTCACCCGCTTTGGCCCCCGGACCAAGGCCAGCGCCTATAAACTCTACCGCGACGCCTGCGGACGTGATGCGCGCGTCAAAGAGCTTTGGGGCAAGGATGCGCCCTTCGCCGGTCACTCCTGAGCCAGAAACGCCGCGACCTCCGCCGCCATGGGAATCGCCCCCGACGCACCGGGGCGCGTGACCGAAATGGCGGCGGCGGAAACCGCACGGCGCAGCGCAGAACGCGGCTCCAACCCCGCCGCCAACCCCGCGACCAGATACCCGGCAAAGGTATCCCCGGCCCCGGTTGTATCGACCGCAACCACCTTTGGTGCTGGAATAGTGACTGTTTCTCCCACGCCCGCCTCGGTCCAGAGCACGCCCCGCGCCCCCCGCGTGACACAGAGCATCGGCACGGCAATCTCGCCCATCTCCCGCGCCATCTGCCCCGCCTCGCCCTCGTTCAGCATCAAGAGCGTGACATGGGGCAAAACCGCCCGCACCGCCGCGACATCAAAGGGCGCCGCAGAATAGGCAATGCGCAGCCCCTTGGCCTCCGCCATCCGCGCCGCCTCGACGTGCAAATTTGTCTCGTTCTGCATCAAGAGCCAATCGCCCGGCCCCGCCTCCGCCAACGCCGCCTCAACATCCTGCAACCGCAGCGCCCGATTGGCCCCGGCATGGATCACAATCGCATTCTCGCCGCCCTCCTCGACCGTGACCACCGCATGCCCCGACACGACCGGCCCCTGACGCACGTGCCGCACATCCACGCCCGCATCCGCCAAGGCGGCAACCATCCAATCCCCATCCGCGCCCACCGCGCCGATATGCACCACCTGCCCTCCGGCCCGCGCCCCGGCAATCGACTGGTTCGCCCCCTTGCCCCCCAGTAACCGCGCATAGCCCTGCGCCGCCACGGTTTCCCCCGCACGCGGCAAATGCGCCACGCGGTAGACGTGATCGGCATTGATTGACCCAAGATTGAAAATCATCCCGCCCGCTTCTTCTTGGCCCAAATACTCATCTTACTCGTCCAAGGATAACACCCTCGCGCCCGCCCGCAATCGCGCTTTGGTCTTTCACCCCGCAGCATGGATTTGTAAGGTCACCCGAGGAATAGGGGGACGCAGGTGAACACCACGGGATCAACCGTAACGCCGATGATGGCGCAATATCTCGAGATCAAGGCGCAGTACCCGCAAGCGCTGCTCTTCTACCGCATGGGCGATTTCTACGAACTCTTCTTTGACGATGCCGCCGCCGCTGCCGAGGCGCTGGATATCGCGCTCACCAAACGCGGCAAACATCTCGATCAGGATATCCCCATGTGCGGCGTGCCCGTCCATGCCGCCGAGGGCTATCTCTTGACCCTCATTCGCAAAGGCTTTCGCGTTGCGGTCTGCGAACAGATGGAGGACCCCGCCGAGGCCAAGAAACGCGGGGCCAAATCCGTGGTCCGGCGCGAGGTGGTGCGCCTCGTCACCCCCGGCACCCTGACCGAAGAAAGCCTGCTCGACGCGCGCCGTCACAATTACCTGGCCAGCTTTGCAAATCTGCGCGGCGAAGGTGCGCTGGCTTGGGTCGATATTTCCACCGGTGCCTTCCATGTCATGCCGCTGACGCCAGCGCGGCTTGGCCCCGAATTGGCCCGCCTCGCCCCCCGCGAGGTGCTGCTGACCGATGGCGATATCCCGAGTTTGGGTGAATTGGTCTCTGAATCGGGCGCGTCCCTCACGGGGCTGGGGCAAGCCGCCTTTGACAGCACGGCCGGCGCCCGGCGGCTTTGCCAGCTCTACGGCGTCGAGACGCTCGACGCCTACGGGGCCTTCACCCGGCCCGAGATGGCCGCCATGGGGGCCATCGTCGATTGGCTCGATATCACGCAAAAGGGCAAATTGCCCCTGCTGCGCCCGCCCGTTCGGGAAAACGAGACGCGCGTGATGCAGATCGACGCTGCAACTCGGCGCAATCTCGAACTGACCCATAGCTTGAGCGGCGCGCGCGCCGGATCT
>NZ_JAGPVV010000204.1 GCF_018066915.1 Roseovarius sp. | reverse complement strand
AGCACCTGAAAGAGATCCTGCCCGAGATCGGCGGCGACCTGATCCTGAAGGGCGCTGCGCAGGCGGGCGAGATCCTCGTCCTCTTCTGCGGGCAGGGGCGGCGCGATGCTGTCGAGACGCAGCACAAAGAGGCGGCCTTCGCCCTCGATCACGCGGACCTCGCCGGTGGTCATGGAAAAGACCGTGTCGATGAATTCGGCAGGCGCCTCGGGGCGGTAATCGCGGCGGGTCATGTCGGTCACTTCGGTGGCGGTCAGACCCAGATCGGCAAAGCTGGCACCGGCGCGCAGTTCGGCAAGTTGCGGTTCCAGTTGCGCGCGCAGGGCGGCGACCGTGGCCTCGGCCCGCCAGCCGCTGAGCACGGCGTCGCGCACATCTTCGAGCGGTTGAATCTGCGGCTCTTGGGTACCGTCGAGACGCAGGGCAAAGATGCCGCCATCGGCAAGTTGTTCGACCTCGGGATAGTCGCCTGTCGTCACCGCGTCGGCGGCCTCGCGGAAGCTGTCGTAGCCTGCCATGCCTTCGGTCAGGCCGGGGTGCCAGTCGATGCTGCCGAGTTCGAGATCGGTTTCCTTGGCCACATCCTCGAGCGTGGCCCCGCCAGCGAGAAGGTCACTGACCGTGTCGATCTGGGCCTCGATCACGCGGCGGGCGCGGTCAGAGGCCAGCTCTTCGCGCAGGCGCGGTTCAGCCTCTTCGAAGGGGGTGACTTGCGCGGCGAGAATGGCATTGACGCGAAAGAGGGCCGGGCCAAGGTTGGTGTCGATCGGGCCGACCACATCGCCGGCCTGAGCAGAGAACACCGCGTCAGCGGCAGCGCCCAGATCATCGCGGCTGACATCGCCAAGATCAATATCGGCCATGTCGAGCCCGCGTTCAGAGACCAGCATTTCGAGGGCTACGCCCTCGTCGATCCGGGCGCGGGCGCGGGTGGCGGCCTCGGTATCGGCAAAGACCAGACGTTCCACCAGCCGACGTTCGGGCAGGTTGAATTCGGACTCACGTTCGGCATAGGCCTCGCGCAGGGCGGTCTCGTCCACCTCGACGCTATCGAGGATCATCGCGGGCGTGACCCAAGCGTAGGTGATGCTCTTGGTTTCGGGCGTGGTAAAGTCGGGCAGATGGCTCTGGTGATAGGTCTTGAGGTCATCCTCTGACGGGACTGGCAGGCCAGTTTGCAGCGCGCTGCGGTCGAGCACGGCAAAGGCCAGGCTGCGCCGCTCGGCCAGATAGGTCATCATCGCGTCCATATAGGCCGTGGGCGTTTGCAGACCGGCGAGTGCTGCCGCCTGCACCAGCGTGCTGGCGGTCTCGGCGCGGATATTCTCCTCGAACTGGGATTCGTTCAGCCCCGCCTGATCGAGGGCAAAGGTATAGGCCGCGCGATCGAAGCTGCCGTCGAGCCCCTGAAAGGCGGGAATGTCGAGAATTTGGTCGCGCAGGTTCTCGTCGCCGATGGAGAGGCCAAGACGATTGGCCTCATGTTCCAGCGCCGCGCGCGCCACCAGACGGCCCAGCACATCGGTATCGACTCCGGCGGCGCGGGCCTCGGCAAAGGTCAAGGCAGAGCCGCGCTCGGCCTCGAGCGCGCGGATTTCGTTTTGCAGCGCGCGGGCGTAGGTGGTCACGTCAATCTCGGCGGTGCCGACATGGCCGATGCTGCGCACATTGCCCGAGAGGTTGGTTGCGCCAAACCCGGCAAGGCCGATGATCAAGAGGCCCATCAGAAGCCACATCGCGCCCTTGTAGATACCTTTGCCCGCCATGATGGCCCCCTCACTGTTGGTGGCTTGCGCCCTCATTGGGCGACTGTCTACGCGCTGTGACCGCCCGCGACAAGGGGCCAGCGGAGCGCAGCCAGCCGGTCAAAGAGCGTGTCGATGCCGGCGCGGTCGAGATTGGCGAAGGCCACGCGCAATTCATGCAGCCCCTGTGGGTCATCGGCGGGCCGGAACATCGTGCCGGGGAGCAGAAGCACGCCTGCCTCGGGCACCAGCGCCTGTGCCAGTTGGGTCGAGTCCATCGCGAAGGGATGCGCAATATAGGCGAAATAGGCGCCGCAGCCCAAGAGGGTCCAGCCTTGGCCTGCGAGTTTGGGCATGTTGTCGTGGATGGCCGCGCGCCGGTCGAGGATTTCGGCGCGCTCTCCGGCCAGCCATTGCCCGAGGTTGCGCATCCCCCAGAGGGCTGCGATCTGGCCCAGTTGGTTGGGGCAGATGGTGACGGTGTCGAGGAATTTCTCGACCTCGGCCAGACGGGTCGGGGAGGCCACCATTGCGCCGACGCGGTGTCCGGTCAGGCGGTAGGCCTTGGAAAAGGAATAAAGCTGGATGAGTGTCTCGGCCCAGTCGGGATCGTGAAAGAGATCATGGCCTGCGCCGGGGCGGGCATCGAAATCGCGGTAGGTTTCATCCACGATGAGGGCGATGCCGCGCTCTTGGGCCAGAGTATAGAAGGCGCGGGTGAGGTCGGCGGGGTATTCCACGCCGCCCGGATTGTTGGGGGTGACGAGCACGATGGCGCGGGTGCGGGGCGTGATAAGCGCCGCTGCCTGATCCGGATCAGGCAAGAGTTCGGCCCCCGCAGGCAGCGGGACAGCCCGCACGCCTGCCATGTCGAGCCACATTTTATGGTTGAAATACCAAGGGGTTGGAAGGATAACTTCATCCCCTTCGGCGCAGAGCGTGGTGATGGCCGCGCAAAAGGCCTGATTGCACCCCGAGGTGATTGCGACCTGAGCGGGCGTGATGCTGCCGCCATAGGTGGCGGACCATTGCGCCGCCACTTCGGCGCGCAGGTCGGGCAGGCCCAGCACGGGGCCGTAGAGATGCGCCTGCGGTTCATTCAGCGCCGCCTCTGCCACGGCACGGCGCAGCGCCTCTGGCGGGGGCGCGACAGGGGCGGCTTGGCTTACGTTGATGAGCGGGCGATGGGCCGGGAATGTCACCCCGTCAAGCCAGCGCCGCGCCTCCATCACGGGGGGCGAAAAGGTGCAGGCGGTGCGGGGCAGGTTGGTCATGTCAGGCGCCCCGATAGGGTTCGACATATTGCAGGGCCATGTCCCACGGGAAGAAAATCCAGGTATCCTGACTCACTTCGGTCACGAAGGTGTTGACCTGAGCGCGGCCCATCGGCTTGGCGTAGACGGTGGCGACATGCGCCTTTGGCAGATGTTGGCGCACGACTTCCAGTGTGCGGCCAGTGTCCACCAGATCATCGACGATGAGCACGCCCGCACCATCGCCCATGATCGACATATCGGGGGATTTGATCACCACCGGGGCGGTCTGGCTCTGGTGGTTGTAGGATTTGACGCTGATCGTATCGACGGTGCGAATGTCCAACTCGCGCGCGACGATCATTGCCGGGGCCATGCCGCCGCGCGTGATCGCCACGACTGCGCGCCAGCCGCCTTCGGGTGCCTCGCCCTGAAGCCGCCACGCAAGGGCGCGGGCGTCGCGGTGGAGTTGATCCCAGCTTACGTGAAAGCCTTTTTCATGGGGGAGGCGGTCCATCATGTCGTTACCTGCTCAAGAGGAGTTTCAGCCCGAGCGCGCCCAGAAGGAGGGCTGCTGCGCGGTCGATCATCGGTTTTGCGCCCAGATAGGCGCGGCGGGCGGCGGCCCCGCTCAGAAGGGTGGCGAAGCCCGCGTAAAAGAGCCATTCCACCAGCATGTGATTGGCGGTGATGAGCGCGATTTCCGTGGCGCTGAGGCCCTTGGGAAAGACCACCACCAGCACGGAGGCCGCGAAGAGCACCGATTTCGGATTGCCAAGGTTGATCAGCACCCCGTCGAGAAACGCCCGCCCGCGCGGTTTGCGTGGGCCTTCATTCACGGGCTGACGGGCGGCGCGCCACGTGGTCCATGCAATATAGAGGAGATAGGCCGCCCCTGAGATCTTGAGCGCCATGTAGGCCCATGGAAAGAGGGTAAAGAGTGCCTCGAGCCCCAGAAGTGCGGCGAGTGTCCAGAGTGCGGCGACAAGGCCAAGTCCCAGTCCCGCGGCGATGCCCGCGCTGCGGCCATCGGCCAATGCGGTGCGCAGGGCAAACAAGAGGGCGGGACCGGGGCTGAGAATGGCGGCGGCCAGAACCGCGTTGAAGGCCAAAAGATCGAGCGCGGTCATGGGCTGTCCTCTCAGGTGCTCGCGATCTTGACGCCAAGCAGGGCCAAAAGCCCGCCGAACGTGCGATCAAGGATGGATTTCAGGCTGACATAGGCGGTGCGGCTGCGTTCCAGCGAGAAGATACGCGCAACAAGGATGTTCCACAGGGTTTCATTGAGAAAAACCACAGCCAGCAGCGCGGCAAAGATCAAAGGCGAGGTGCCGGGGGGCACGGTGCCGATGAAAATCGCGGAAAAGAGCACCGCCGGTTTCGGGTTGGCCAATTGCGTCATCAGGCCCAGCCGAAAGGCCGAAGCCGCAGAGCGGGGCAGCCGCGCCTCTGCGCCCATGTCGAGCGGACGGTCGGCATCGCGCCACAGGCCCCAAGCCATCCAGATGAGATAGGCGGCCCCGATGATCTTGAGCGCCCAGAGCAGGGCCGGGGCGGCCTGAAACACCAGACCCAAGCCAAAGAGCGCCGCCGCCGCCCAGACCACGCCGCCCACGCCGATGCCCATCGCCAGAAAGGCGCCGGTGCGCAGACCTTCGGTGACGCCGGTGCGCGCGGCCATCAAGACTGCTGGTCCGGGGCTGATCGCCGCCATCAGGTGCAGGACGCAAATGGCGAGAAAGGCCGCGAGTGTCACTGATCCTGATCCTTGCGCCCGCCGGTGGCGTCGATGTCGGGGGCATCCACGGCCTTCATCCCGACAATGTGGTAGCCGGCATCGACATGCAGCGTCTCGCCGGTCACGCCAGAGCCCAGATCGCTGAGCAGGTAGACCGCGGAGCGGCCCACGTCGTCGATGGTCACGTTGCGGCGCAGCGGCGAGTTCAGTTCGTTCCATTTCAGGATATAGCGGAAATCGCCGATGCCGGAGGCGGCCAGTGTCTTGATCGGACCGGCGCTGATGGCGTTGACGCGGATGCCGTCCTTGCCCAGATCCTCGGCCATGTACTTGACCGATGCCTCAAGGGCGGCCTTGGCCACCCCCATCACGTTGTAATGCGGCATGACCTGTTCGGCCCCGTAATAGGTAAGGGTGAGGGCCGATCCGCCCTCGCCCATCATCTTTTCCGCGCGCTGCATCACGGCGGTAAAGGAATAGACCGAGATATCCATGGTCATCAGGAAATTGTCGCGGCTGGTGTCGACGTAGCGCCCGCGCAATTCGTTCTTGTCGGAAAAGCCGATGGCGTGAACCACGAAATCGAGGCTGTCCCAATGGCTGGCAAGATCGACAAAGAGCTGATCGACCGAGGCCATATTGCCCACGTCGCAGGGCAGAACGATGGTGGAGCCCAGCTCTGCCGCGAGCGGATCGACCCGCTTCTTGAGCGCATCGCCCTGATAGCTGAAGGCCAGTTCCGCGCCCGCATCGGCGCAGGCGCGGGCAATGCCCCAGGCGATTGATTTGTCATTGGCGAGCCCCATGATCAGCCCGCGTTTTCCCGCCATCAGATTGTTCGACATTCCCAGCCCCCGACCATCAGATTTTTCTGACCTTTAGGCGATTGGGGGGATTGCATCAAGGGCTGGTCATTTTCCAGAGCAGGGTGTCAAATGCCGTTGAGAACACTAGTTTGACACATATGGAAACATATCGGCGGAATCTGGCAGGCAGGATCAAAGGAACTTCATGGAACGCGACGGACTATTTGCAGGGAATGACCCGTTCGAGATTGCTCGGAGTTGGCTGGCTGAGGCGGAGAAATCAGAGCTGAATGATCCCAATGCCGTGGCGCTGTCCACGGTGGATGCCGATGGGTTGCCGAATGTGCGGATGGTGCTGCTCAAAGAGATTTCCGAGGACGGCTTCATCTTTTACACCAATTACAACAGCGCCAAGGGGCGGGAACTGACGGCCAATCCCAAGGCGGCGATGGTGTTGCATTGGAAATCTCTGCGGCGACAGGTCAGGATTCGTGGTATGGTCAGCCGCGAGGAGGGGACGCGTGCGGATGAGTATTACGCCTCGCGCTCGCTCAAGAGCCGTCTTGGGGCCTGGGCGTCGGAGCAGTCTCAGCCGCTCGACAGTCGGGGGACGCTGATGGCGAAAGTGGCCAAGATCACGGCGCAAAAGGGGCCGAATCCCCCGCGCCCGCCCTTTTGGGGCGGTTTCAAGATTGCGCCCGTTGAAATCGAATTCTGGGCGGACGGGGCGTTTCGTCTGCATGACCGGTTCGTGTGGCGACGCGCGCGCGTAGGGGAAAGCTGGAAAATTCAACGTCTGAACCCGTGAATTTCACGTTGCGTGAAATGCAAGGCATTGAAAAAGAAAGATATTAACCACTTGCAAGCGGGGGCGAATATAACGCAAGTGTTAGGCAGTCTTGGGGATGAAGGCTGTTAGGTAGGAAAAAGTGACGATACAGGATGATGATATTCGCAGAGTAAGGGGGCGTGTTAAGTGGTTTGACCCTGTGAAAGGGTTCGGGTTTGTGATTGCCGATGAAGGTGGCCCTGATATTTTGCTACACGCCAATGTTCTGCGGAATTTTGGTCAGAGTTCGGTTGCGGATCGCGCCGGGGTGGAATTGGACGTGCAGCAGACCGAACGCGGTCGGCAAGCGGTGGCGGTGCATGCGATCAGCCCGCCGGATGATCTTGAACATACGGGGCTTGCCGATCTCGACGAGATTGATCCCGAGATCATTCGCAACGCGCCGCTGCAACCGGCCCGCGTCAAATGGTTCGACAAGGGCAAGGGGTTTGGCTTTGCCAATACCTTTGGTCGCGACGAAGATGTGTTCGTGCATATCGAGGTTTTGCGCCGCTCCGGTCTTGCGGATGTTCAGCCCGGTGAGGCGCTGGCAATCCGCGTGATTGATGGTAAAAGGGGGCGAATGGCAACCGAGGTGTGTGGATGGGAAACGGCGGTAAAATTGTCCGAGTGATGGCGGCTGTCGTGCTTGCCGGTCTGGCAAGCACGGCAGCGGCGGAAGGCTGCCGCGAGGATGTGGTGATGCTGCGCAGCGATGCCGGCACCGCCCGTTTCCGTGTCGAGGTGGCGGATGACAAGCAAGAGCGTGCGCAGGGCCTCATGAATCGCGAGACGATGTCGATGAGTGCGGGCATGCTCTTTGTCTATCCCGAGCCGCAGCCGGTGGGGTTCTGGATGAAGAACACGCTGATTCCGCTCGACATGATTTTCATGGACGAGACGGGCACCGTGAAGAAGGTGCATCACGAGGCGCAGCCGCTGGACGAGTCGCCAATTTTCGGGGGCGAGGATATTCTGGCCGTGCTCGAGATCAATGGCGGTCTGGCGCGCAAGATCGGTATTGCCGAGGGTTGGACCCTTCGGCACGCGGCGATTGACCAGACCAAGGCCGCCTGGCCCTGCGCAGAGAGCCAATAAACCGAAGTGAGGCCGGTTTTTAGCTTTTCAAGGCACGCAATCGCCAGTATGCAGGCGCACGGTCCGGGGCGTAGCGCAGTCTGGTAGCGCACCTGTTTTGGGAACAGGGGGTCGTAGGTTCGAATCCTATCGCCCCGACCATTTCACACTCTGTTGGCACGCATGAGCCCCGAATTTCCGGGGGCCTCAGTGCGTGTGCTTTGCGTTCGTGTGCATGCACGCGGCGCACCAAACTTCAACCTCTGTCACAGCTATGACCGGCAAATGTGCCGGAAATAACGGCTTCTTTGCGATGCAGCCTGTGGATGAATCATGTCTGCGATCGGGGGGGCGTGACCTGAGGCATAGTCAAATGATTTTTCTACCCAAATCCGAAAAGTTTTCGTTGACCGCCTATGGCAACATACGTCAGTTTGTGTGGGCGGGCATCAAGGCCACAACATATAGTGGCTCGCCTCGGCAGGGACATGACACAAACACTCAGGACGACCAGATAGCGACCACTCCGCACGGTATGGAACAGAGGCGTTTCGCGATGCCGCACCTATGCCGTTCAAGGTTGAAACGACCGAACCACACCGGGCCCACGGCCTGAAAATCAAACCGGGCCGAGGGCCTTAAAAACGATTGCGATGGGGCAGAAGAGATGAAGATCGAAAGAAAATTCACCACCGCCGGACAAGACGCGTATGCAGCGCTGGAATTCGTGACCACGAGTTCTGAAATCCGCAACCCGGATGGGACGACGGTTTTCCGGCTGGATGACATCGAAGTGCCCCGCGGCTGGAGCCAGGTCGCAAGCGACGTGATCGCGCAAAAGTATTTCCGCAAGGCGGGCATCCCGAACCGGATCGAAAAGGTCAAGGAAGAGGGGGTCCCTGAGTTCCTGTGGCGCTCGGTACCGGCGGCGGACAATGACGGATTCGGCGGCGAGACGAGCGCCAAGCAGGTGTTCGACCGGCTGGCGGGGGCGTGGTGCTATTGGGGCTGGAAAGGTGGCTATTTCACCAAAGAGGCCGATGCCCGCGCCTATTTCGACGAGATGCGCTATATGCTGGCGCGCCAGATGGCGGCGCCCAATAGCCCGCAGTGGTTCAACACCGGCCTGCATTGGGCCTATGGCATCGACGGTCCGAGCCAAGGACATTACTATGTCGATTTCCAGACCGGCGAGCTGACCAAGTCCACCTCGGCCTATGAGCATCCGCAGCCGCATGCCTGCTTTATCCAGTCGGTCAAGGATGATCTGGTGGGGGATGGCGGCATCATGGACCTCTGGGTGCGTGAGGCGCGTCTGTTCAAATACGGGTCGGGCACCGGCACGAATTTCTCGAGCCTGCGTGCCGAGGGTGAAAAGCTGTCGGGTGGCGGCAAGTCGTCTGGCCTCATGGGCTTTCTCAAGATTGGCGACCGCGCGGCGGGGGCGATCAAATCGGGGGGCACCACGCGGCGCGCGGCCAAGATGGTGATCTGTGATGCCGATCACCCCGACATTCAGGAATTCATCAACTGGAAGGTCAAGGAAGAGCAGAAGGTCGCGAGCATCGTCGCGGGCTCCAAGATGCACGAGCAGAAGCTCAACCAGATCTTTGCTGCGATCCGGGCGTGGGATGGCAGCTCTGAGGATTCGGTGGACCCCAAGAAGAACGAGCAACTCAAGGCCGCCATTCGCAGCGCCAAGCAGGTGCAAATCCCCGAGACCTATGTCAAGCGGGTGCTGGATTATGCCAAGCAGGGCTATGAGAGCATCGAATTCCCGACCTATGACACCGATTGGGACAGCGAGGCCTATGCCAGCGTTTCGGGCCAAAACTCCAACAACTCGATCCGCGTCACCGATGCCTTTCTCAAGGCGGTCCGCGAGGATCAGGATTGGGCGCTGATCAACCGCACCGATGGGTCGGTTGCCAAGACGATCAAGGCGCGCGATCTGTGGGAAGATGTGGGGCATGCGGCCTGGGCCTGTGCCGATCCGGGTATCCAGTATCACGACACGGTAAATGCCTGGCACACCTGCCCGGAAGATGGCGAGATCCGGGGGTCGAACCCCTGCTCGGAATACATGTTCCTTGATGATACGGCCTGCAACCTTGCCTCGATGAACCTCTTGAAGTTCTTTGTGGACGGCAAGTTTGATGCTGACGCCTATATGCATGCGACGCGCCTCTGGACTGTGACGCTGGAAATCTCGGTGACGATGGCGCAGTTCCCGTCCAAAGAAATCGCGCAACTGAGCTATGAGTTCCGCACGCTGGGTCTGGGCTATGCCAATATCGGCGGCCTGTTGATGAACATGGGCTTTGGCTATGACAGCGACGAGGGCCGCGCGCTCTGTGGGGCGCTGACCGCGATCATGACCGGCGTGGCCTATGCCACCAGCGCCGAGATGGCCGGGGAACTGGGGGCCTTTGCGGGCTACAAGCGCAATGCCAAGCATATGCTGCGCGTGATCCGCAACCACCGCAACGCCGCCTATGGCGCGACTGAGGGCTATGAAGGGCTGGCGGTGAAACCCGTGCCGCTCGACCACAAGAATTGCCCCGATGCGCGGCTTGTTGATCTGGCGATGGCGTCTTGGGACGAGGCGCTCAAGCTGGGCGAAAAGCATGGCTACCGCAATGCGCAGACCTCGGTGATTGCGCCCACGGGCACCATCGGTCTGGTGATGGATTGCGACACGACCGGGATCGAGCCCGATTTCGCGCTGGTCAAGTTCAAGAAGCTGGCGGGGGGTGGTTATTTCAAGATCATCAACCATTCGGTGCCCGCAGCGCTGGAAAAGCTGGGCTATGGATCGGCGCAGATCGAGGAAATCGTGAGCTACGCCGTGGGCCATGGCACCATCGGCAACGCGCCGGGGATCAACCACACCTCCTTGATCGGTCACGGCTTTGGCCCCAATGAGCTGGCCAAGGTGGATGGCGCGCTCGGCTCGGCCTTTGATATCCGGTTCGTGTTCAACCAATGGACGCTCGGCACCGAATTCTGCACCAATGTGTTGGGGATACCGGCGGAAAAGCTGAACGATCCGACCTTTGATCTGCTCGCCCATCTGGGCTATTCCAAGCGCGATGTCGAACTGGCCAATGACCATGTTTGCGGCACGATGACGCTCGAGGGGGCACCGCATCTCAAGGTGGAGCATTACAAGGTCTTTGACTGCGCCAATCCCTGCGGCAAGAAGGGCAAGCGCTATCTGAGCGTCGAGAGCCATATCACCATGATGGCGGCGGCGCAGTCCTTTATCTCGGGGGCGATTTCCAAGACCATCAACATGGCCAATGATGCAACCATCGTGGATTGCCAAAAAGCCTATGAGCTGTCGTGGTCCTTGGGCGTCAAGGCCAATGCGCTCTACCGTGATGGATCGAAGCTGAGCCAGCCGCTTGCGGCCAGCCTTGTCGAGGATGATGAAGAAGCCGCCGAAATCTTTGAGTCCGGCACGCCGCAGCAAAAGGCGCAGGTGCTGGCCGAGAAGATTGTCGAAAAGGTGATCATCAAGGAAATCCAGAAATCGCACCGCGAAAAGCTGCCCGAGCGGCGCAAGGGCTATACGCAAAAGGCGATTGTCGGCGGGCACAAGGTTTACCTGCGCACCGGCGAGTATGAGGATGGCAAGCTCGGTGAAATCTTTATCGACATGCACAAAGAGGGTGCCGGGTTCCGCGCAATGATGAACAATTTCGCGATCGCGGTGTCGGTTGGCCTGCAATATGGTGTTCCGCTGGAGGAGTTCGTCGACGCCTTCACCTTTACCAAGTTCGAACCGGCGGGCATGGTGCAGGGCAATGACAGCATCAAGAATGCAACCTCGATCCTTGACTATATCTTCCGCGAACTGGCGGTGAGCTATCTGGATCGCACCGATCTGGCGCATGTCAAACCGCAAGGGGCCAGCTTTGACGATCTGGGCCGTGGCGAGGAAGAGGGCGTGCGCAATGTCTCGGAAATGAGCGAGGCGGCGGCAAGCCGGTCGCTGGAAGTGCTGCGCCAGATCAGCTCGACTGGCTATCTGCGCAAGCGTCTGCCGCAAGAGTTGGTGGTGTTCCAAGGTGGACAGGCCATGGCGCGCGCCGCAGGCGATGGCATGGATGCGATGAGCATGCTGGCCACGCTGGTGCCCGAAACGGCCACAGCGACGATGTCGTCGATGACCACGACGACGGCGGTTGCCTCTGGCTCGGTCAGCATGGATGCCCGCACCAAGGCGCGGCTTCAGGGCTACGAAGGCGAGGCCTGCGGCGATTGCGGCAACTACACGCTGGTGCGCAACGGCACCTGCATGAAGTGCAACACCTGTGGTGCGACGAGCGGGTGTAGCTGAGGATCTCGGACACATATCAGAGACACGGGGCGGGTGCGCTCGTCCCGGACGCGGATCGGAAGCAGGCAACAACCACAGTCGGGCAGTGAATGACACCCGATCCGCGAGACTCGAGGGGGCCTAGTGCCCCCTCTTTTTCTGTGGCGCGCTCAGTTCGAGGGGCTGGCGTGATCCATCTTGGAATGGTCCACGCCGTCCGCCGGATCGACCATGAACTCGACCGCGACCGGGCCTGCGTGCTCGAAATGGAAGGTGGTTGGCACCATGTCCCCCTCCTTGATCGGTCCGGTGAGGCCCATCAGCATGATATGCATCCCGCCCGGTTCGAGATTGATGGTTTCGCCCGCCGGGATGTCGATGGCTTCTATCGGCGTCATCCGCGCCACCCCGTCACTGGCGTGTTCGGTGCTGTGCAGGCTGGCCTTTTTCGCGGCGGGGGTTTCGATGCCAATGAGGCGGTCGTCCTGCGCCCCCTCATTGCTGATGGCCATATAGGCGGCGGCGGATTTGGCCCCGGCGAAGGGTTCGTTGATATGGGGGTGGATGATCTCGAGCGTGTCTTTTTTCACGCTATGGGCATGGGCCGCGCCGCAGAGGGCCAGCGTGCCAAGCAGGGCTGAAATGAAATGTCGCATGAAAATCCTCATGTGTCTGTCGCGCGGTCTGGGGGTGCTGCCACAGCCCGCAATGTCTGATGTATAGGCGGGGCAGGGGGATGCGTCCACTTGCCCGAGAGGTGCCATGAGAAAGGGGCACCAATTGGTGCCCCTCTTGGCCTCTTGTCAAAGACAGGTCAGAGGATTTTCTGGCCGGTCTTTTCCCAATCGGCCATGAAGGTCTTGAGCCCCTGTTCGGTCAGCGGATGCTCGGCCATTTTCTTGATCACGGACGGGGGGGCGGTCATCACGTCGGCCCCGATATGGGCGGCCTGAAAGGCGTGGTTGACGGTGCGGATCGAGGCCGCGAGAATCTGCGTCTCGAACCCGTAATTGTCATAGATCGTGCGGATGTCGGCGATCAGTTCCATCCCGTCGAGGTTGATGTCATCAAGACGCCCGATGAAGGGGGAAATGAACGTGGCGCCCGCCTTGGCCGCCAAGAGCGCCTGATTGGCCGAAAAGCAGAGCGTCACGTTGACCATGTGGCCCTCGCCCGAGAGCACCTTGCACGCCTTGAGACCGTCCCAGGTGAGCGGGACCTTGACGGCGATATTGCCCGCGATGGCGGCGAGTTTGCGCCCCTCGGCAATCATCTCGTCGGCCTTGAGGGCCACAACCTCGGCGCTGACCGGGCCATCGACCATCTCGGCGATTTCTTTGGTCACTTCGAGAATGTCGCGGCCTGATTTCAGGATGAGCGAGGGGTTGGTGGTGACGCCGTCCACCATGCCAAGGTCATTGAGTTCGGCGATCTGATCGGTTTCGGCGGTATCGACAAAGAATTTCATGGGGATTGCCCTCTGTGGCGGGTTGGGTTTGCTTGGCGAAGCGTTTACCTCATGGGGGCGTCCGCCGAAACCCCTCATGCGACAGGAGCCGCCCGTTGACCCAAGCCTTGCCCGACTTTTACGACGAAGGGGCGTTGGTGGCGGTGCTGACGGCGCAACCGCTCCAGGGGCCGCTGGATTATCTGGCCCCTGAGGGCGGGGTCATGGCCGGGGCCTTTGTCGAGGTGCCGCTGGGACCGCGCAAGGTCTTGGGCGTGGTCTGGGGGCCGGGGCGGGGCGGATTTGACCTCAAGAAGGCGCGCAGCATTTTGCGTGTGCTTGATGTCGCCCCGATGCGGGAGGAAATGCAGGAGTTTCTGCGCCGGGCGGGGGAATATACGCTGACGCCGCTGCCGGCGATGCTGCGACTGGCCACGCGCGCGCCGGGGCTAAGCGATCCGCCGTCGATGCAGAAGATTTACCGGCTGGGCGAGGCGGAGCCTGCGCGCCTGACCGATGCACGGGCGCGGGTTTTGGAGGTTTTGCGCGACCATGGTGGGCTGGGGTTCACGCTCAAGGAAGTGAGCGATCTGGCGGGGGTGACATCGTCGGTGGTCAAGGGGTTGGTGGCGCAAGGGGCCGTGCGCGAAGAGGACACGCCGCGCGATACGCCCTTTGCCCCGCTTGATCCGGACCTGCCCGCCAAGGCGCTGACCGAGGATCAGGCAGCGGCGGCAGAGCACTTGCGCGCGGGGCTGCGCGGGCAGGGCTATGGCACAACCTTGCTGCGCGGTGTGACCGGATCGGGCAAAACGGAAGTGTATCTGGAGGCGGTGGCCGAGGCGCTGCGCCAAGGGGGACAAGCGCTGGTGCTCTTGCCCGAGATTGCGCTGACCGCCGAATTTCTGACGCGGGTTGAGGCGCGGTTTGGCGCGCGCCCGGCGGAATGGCATTCCGGCGTCACCATGACCGAGCGGCGGCGGGTGTGGAAAATGGTCGGGCAGGGGGGCGCGCAAATGGTGGTAGGCGCAAGGTCTGCGCTTTTCCTGCCGTTTCAGAACCTTGCGCTGATCGTGGTCGATGAGGAACACGATAGTTCCTACAAGCAAGAGGACGGCGCGCTCTATCATGCGCGCGATATGGCGGTCTTGCGGGCGAGCCTGTGTGGGGCGCGGGTGGTGCTGGCCTCGGCCACGCCAAGCCTTGAGACCTGGGCCAATGCCGAAGCCGGGAAGTATGAACGATTGGATCTCGATGCGCGGTTTGGCGTGGCGGTGATGCCGGAACTGGCGGCCATCGACATGCGGGCGGAAACTTTGCCGTCGAACCGCTGGATTTCGCCCACGTTGCAGGCGGCGGTGAATGCGCGGGTGGCGGCGGGGGAACAGGCGCTCTTGTTCCTCAACCGGCGCGGCTATGCGCCGACCACGATCTGCCGCGCCTGTGGGCATCAGATCGGATGCCCGCAGTGCGATGCGCGGATGGTCGAGCATCGGTTTCAAAAGCGGCTTATGTGCCATCAATGTGGCGAGAGCGCCGCCATGCCCGAGGCCTGCCCGTCCTGCGGTGTGGCAGGCAAGCTGGCGGCGGTCGGGCCGGGGGTGGAGCGGCTGGCGGAAGAGGCGGCGGCGCTTTTCCCGCAGGCGCGGATCGCGGTGCTGTCGTCGGATTTGTTCGGCTCGGCGCGGGCGCTTAAAGAGCAGATCGTCGAGATTGCCCAAGGGGCGGCTGACATCATCATCGGCACGCAACTGGTTGCAAAAGGACATAATTTTCCGTTGCTCACCTTGGTGGGGGTGATTGATGCCGATCTGGGCTTGCAAGGCTCTGACCTGCGCGCCGCCGAGCGGACATTTCAATTGATGCGGCAGGTGGCAGGGCGTGCGGGCCGGGCCGAGCGGGCGGGGCGGGCGCTCTTGCAGACGTTCCAACCCGAGCATCCGGTCATTCGCGCGATTCTGGCGGGGGATGAGGAGGGGTTCTGGCGCGCCGAGGCGGAGGGGCGCAGGCAGGCGGGCGTGCCGCCCTATGGCCGGATGGCCGGGATCATCCTCAGTTCCCCCGACATGCAGGCGGTGTTCGATCTGGGCGAGGCGCTGGCGCGGCGCGATGGGCCTATTCGGGCGGTGGGGGCGCAAGTCTTTGGTCCGGCACCGGCACCGATTGCCCGTATCCGGGGGCGGCACCGGGTGCGCCTGCTGGTCAAGGCCCCCAAGGGCGCGGCGTTGCAGGCGGCGGTGTCGGAGTGGATCGCGCAGGTGCGGTTGCCCGCGCAAATGCGCCTCACGGTCGATATTGACCCGCAGAGTTTTTATTGAAGGCGACCATGGCGCAGCCTCTCGCCAAGGCGGCGACTTGGGCGTAAAGGGAAAATATGAGACCGCAATTCCCTCTGGGCAGAGCACAAGAGCTGCCATTCTGGCGCAGGCCTGTCACGCTGCTGTTCCTGATGGCCGCCGCGATGCCGGTGGCCTTTGCCACATGGTCGGCGCTGCTCAATAACTTTGTAATCGAGGTGGCGGGGTTCAACGGCTCTGATATCGGCTGGTTGCATACGGTGCGGGAAATTCCGGGGTTTCTGGCCATCGGGGTGATCGCGCTCATCCTCTTCATGCATGAGCAGGTTCTGGCGCTGGTCTCTTTGCTGCTCTTGGGGGTGGCGACCGCGATCACGGCGCATTTCCCGAGTCTGGGCGGGATTCTGATGATCACCATGCTCAGTTCCATCGGGTTTCACTATTTCGAGACCGTGAACCAATCGCTGCAATTGCAATGGCTGGACAAGCTGCGCGCGCCGCAGATGCTGGGCTGGCTGATGGCGGGCGGGTCGGCGGCGACGCTGGTGGCCTATGTGCTCATTGTGCTGACCTGGCAAGCCTTTGATCTGAGTTACAATTTCGTCTATATGGTCTCGGGTGGCTTTACCGCCGTGGTGGCGGTGTTTTGCCTGATCGCCTATCCCCGGTTCGAGGCGCCCAATCCGCAGATCAAGAAGATGATACTGCGGCGGCGCTATTGGCTCTATTATGCGCTGCAATTCATGGCCGGGGCGCGGCGGCAGATTTTCATCGTCTTTGCTGGCTTCATGATGGTCGAGAAATTCGGCTTTGACGTGCATGAGGTGACGGCGCTCTTTCTCATCAACCTTGTGGTCAACATGATTTTCGCGCCCCTGATGGGCAAGGCGGTGTTTCATTTCGGCGAGCGCAGGACGCTGCTCTTTGAATATGCCGGGTTGGCGATCGTGTTTCTGGCCTATGGCGGCATTTACTTCTTTGGCTGGGGCGTGGTGCTGGCGGCGACGCTCTATGTGATCGACCATATCCTGTTTTCGCTGGCTCTGGCGCTCAAGACCTATTTCCAGAAGATCGCCGATCCCGGTGATATTGCGCCCACCGCAGCCGTGGCCTTTACCATCAACCATATCGCGGCGGTGTTCCTGCCTGCGGCGCTGGGCTATTTGTGGCTGGTGTCGCCCGCGGCGGTGTTTGTGGGGGCGGCGGGAATGGCCATGGTCTCGTTCTGCCTTGCGCTGCTGATCCCGCGCCATCCCGAGCCGGGCAACGAGACCGTGCTGTCGCGGTTCGTTCCCGCCCCCGCCGAGTGATCCCATTCTTCTCAGAAAGACCCTGCATGCCGACCTATACCGCCCTTACCACCCTTCCCGAAAAAGCCAATGCCGAGGCGCTGGCCGAGGCGTTGGAGCATCTGGAACCGGAACCGACCGGCATCGGATCGTTCGAGATGGAGGACGGATCGGGTCTGTGGGAGATTGGGGCCTATTTCGAGGAGGCCCCGGACGAGTTGGCGCTGGCGCTTTTGGCCAAAGCACACGGGGCCAAGCCCTTTGTCATCTCCGAATTGCCCGAGGTGGATTGGGTGGCCAAGGTGCGGCGCGATCTGACGCCGGTGGTGGCGGGTCGGTTCTTTGTCTATGGCAGCCATGATGCCGACAAGGTGCCCGAGGATTGCGAGCCGCTGTTGATCGAAGCGGCGATGGCCTTTGGCACCGGGCACCATGGCACGACTCAGGGCTGTCTCAAGGCGCTGGACCGGCTGGCGGGTCAAGGCTTTGTCGGGCGGTCGGTGCTCGATCTGGGCTGTGGCACGGCGGTTTTGGCGATGGCTGCGGCGCGGATCTGGCCGGGCGTCATGCTGGCCAGCGACATTGACGCGGTGGCGGTCGAAGTGGCGAGTGCCAATGTGACGGCCAATGCGCTTGAGGGCCGGGTGGACTGTATCGAGGCCGAAGGGCTGGAGCATCCGCGCCTGAGTGCGGCGGCCCCCTATGATCTGGTCTTTGCCAATATTCTGAAAGGGCCGTTGATTGCCCTGGCACCTGGCATCACGGCGGCGTTGATGCCAGGGGGCAAAGTGATTCTCTCGGGCATTTTGAACGAGCAGGCCGATGAGGTGCGCGACGTTTATTGCGCGCTTGGAAACAGTGTCGAGCATCGCGAAGAGATTGGTGACTGGACCACGCTGACCCTATCTAAAAGTCTATAAAATTGCGTCAGGATTGGGGCTGATCTGGAACGCTGCCTTGGTTTTGCCACATTTCGGACCTACCTTCTCCTTATCGCGGTGGGGGTCGTGATAACGGGATGTCTCGATATGAGTGAAGCATTTCAAGGGTTCGACTCGCGCCTCAAATCCATCGGCCGCAAGCGTACACGACTGGCGCAGGGCTATGTGAGCAAGGTTGGCAAGGACGGGTTGATCGTCTTTCGTCCCAAACGCCGCAAAACGGGCGTGCCGCTGCGCGGTCTGTTCTATCTCGTGCTCGGATTTACCTTTTTCAAAGCGGTGATCATCGCGCATCTGGGCGCGCCGCTCTATGCGGATCGGCTGGCGCAATTGGCGCAGGGCAGCATCGTGGAACAGGCAGGGGCTGTGGTGATGCAGTCCGATCCGGTCAGCCAGATGCTCTCGGCCTATCTGCGCCCGATCCTGCGCTGAGCGCCAAGCCTTTTACGCATGAAAAAAACCCGCGCGGTACATACCGGCGCGGGTTTATTGTTTGGGCCTCATGGCGCGATCAGATCTGGCGTGCGACCAGATCAATGTCGCCCCGGCTGAGACCGATATCGTCGAGTTCGCGGTCCGAAAGGCGCGACAGGGCGGCGCGGGTGGCGCGACGCTCGTTCCAAGCGGCGAGAACCGAGAAGGCGCGGGCGAAGATTGCGCCGAAACCGGCGTGAGAAGCGTGAGAGCGGGTGCTATCGAGAGCGGCCATGATTTTATTCCTGTAGAATGAGGGGACAGAGTGTGTCTGTTTCTGGACCGCAGGTAATCCGCACCTATCGTTCTCGCAAGGCGAGTTTATTGCATAGTTCTTATGCGTTTTATGCATGGGTATAACAAGGCTTAAGCCTATTGTTTTTAAATGATTTTAAAATTGGCATTGGTCGCGTGCCAAGGGGATGCGCGACATTTCTGCAACGCAGCGATGGGAAAACGGGCAGTTTGTGAACGCGCATTCCGCTTGGTGCTTGTTCTCGTTTCGTGCTATTGCTGAAAAAAATGAACGGGCAGGGCAGCGAGATGCGGGTATTGGGAATTGATCCGGGGTTACGCAACCTCGGCTGGGGCGTGATCGAGGTCGAGGGCAGCAGGCTGAGCCATGTGGCCAACGGCATCTGCCATTCGAGTGGTCCGGACCTCGCGGCGCGGCTCTTGTCGCTCTATGAGCAACTCACCGATATTCTGCACCGATTTGATCCGCAGGCCGCGGCGGTCGAGCAGACCTTTGTCAACAAGGACGGGGCGGGCACGCTGAAACTGGGTCAGGCGCGGGGCATTGCCCTGTTGGTGCCCGCGCAATACGGGCTGACGGTGGGGGAATATTCGCCCAATACGGTCAAGAAAACGGTGGTGGGCGTGGGCCATGCCGCCAAGGAACAGGTGGCGCATATGGTCAAGGTGCAATTGCCCGGTGTCGTGCTGGCGGGGCCGGATGCGGCGGATGCGCTGGCGATTGCGATCTGTCACGCGCATCACGCGCGGTCCTCTGACATGCTGGCGCGGGCGGTGGCGAGGGCCAGCGCATGATCGGGCGCGTTGCCGGGCGGATTGATTATCGCGGCACGGATCATGTGCTGATCGACGTGCGTGGGGTGGGCTATCTCGTGTATTGCTCGGAGCGGACGCTGTCGGCGCTGCCGGGGGTTGGGGGGATGGCGGCGCTCTATACGGATCTGCTGGTGCGCGAGGATCTCTTGCAGCTTTTCGGCTTTCCAACCCTGGTGGAAAAGGAATGGCACCGCTTGCTGATGAGCGTGCAGGGGGTGGGGGCCAAGGCCTCGCTCGCCATTTTGGGGGCGCTTGGGCCAGAGGGCGTGGGGCGCGCGATTGCGATTGGGGATTGGAATTCGGTCACGGCGGCCAAGGGCATCGGGGCCAAGACCGCGCAGCGCGTGGTCAACGAGTTGAAGGACAAGGCGCCGCTGGTCATGGCAATGGGGGCGGCACCGCCCCCAGCCCCGCCTTCGCCGGACACGGGCGAGGTGATCGAAACTGTGCTGGTGGCCGCACCCGCCACGGTCCCTCCCAGCCCCGGCGCACAGGCCGAGGCACTGTCGGCGCTGACCAATCTGGGCTATTCCCCCGGCGAGGCGGCAGGGGCCGTGGCGCAGGTGGCGGGCGAGATGCCCGAGGGCACGACATCCGATCTGATCCGCGCCGCCCTGCGGCGGTTGGCACCGAAAGGGTAAACCATGGCTGAACCGGACCCGACATTGCGCGGCGCGGCCTTGCCCGAGGATCAGGACCGCAGCCTGCGGCCACAGGCGCTGTCGGAGTTCATCGGGCAGCGCGAGGCGCGGGCCAATCTGGCGGTCTTTATCCAATCGGCGCGGCAGCGCGGCGATGCGATGGATCATACGCTCTTTCACGGTCCCCCCGGTCTGGGCAAGACCACGCTGGCGCAGATCATGGCGCGCGAACTGGGGGTGGGGTTTCGCATGACCTCTGGTCCGGTGCTGGCCAAGGCCGGGGATCTCGCGGCGATCCTCACCAATCTCGAGCGCAATGATGTGCTTTTCATCGACGAAATCCATCGCCTCAACCCGGCGGTGGAAGAGGTGCTCTATCCGGCGATGGAGGATTTCGAGCTGGATCTGGTGATCGGCGAAGGGCCCGCAGCGCGCACCGTGCGGATCGAGTTGCAGCCCTTCACGCTGGTGGGGGCGACAACGCGGCTGGGCCTCTTGACCACGCCGTTGCGCGACCGCTTTGGCATTCCCACGCGGCTGCAATTTTATGAGATCGACGAGTTGCACGAGATCGTGACGCGCAACGCAAAGCTCTTGAACATCCCAACCGACACCGACGGCGCACGCGAGATTGCGCGGCGCGCGCGCGGCACGCCGCGCATCGCGGGCCGCCTCTTGCGCCGGGTGGTGGATTTCGCGGTGGTTGAGGGCGGTGGCGTCATCAGTCGTGCGTTGGCGGATAGTTCACTCACCCGGCTTGGCGTGGATCATCTGGGGCTGGATGGTGCCGACCGGCGCTATCTGCGCCTGATTGCCGAGGCCTATCAGGGCGGGCCAGTTGGGATCGAGACCATCAGTGCGGCGCTGAGTGAGAGCCGCGATGCGCTGGAAGAGGTGATTGAGCCGTTTCTCCTGCAACAGGGCCTGATCCAACGCACACCGCGCGGAAGGATGCTGGCGCAGGGCGGCTGGGCGCATCTGGGGCTGGCCGCACCGGGGCCGAAAGGGCAGAGTGATCTATTCGAGGGGTAAGGCGCGGTTGGTGATGTTGGAGTTGAGTATTTTCAGAACGATGAAAGGCAAGGTGTGCCTGGATTGCAGGGGCTTGGCATGAGCGACACCCTGACACCTGACGAGATTGCGGCGCTGTTTACGCGTGCGGATGGGGAGTTTCTCTTTGCCCGCTGGGGGCGGCCCATTGTGCCGGTGGTGTTCGGCACGGATGACGCGACATTGAGCGTGGTCAAGGGCGCGGTCGAGGCGGTGGTGGCCTTGGCCGGGCATCAGATGGCCGAGACCGACCCGGAACTGGGCGCGAACCTCATGCTCTTTTTCTTTCGCGACTGGCAGGAATTGCCGGAGGTGCCGGGGCTGGATCGGCTGATCCCGGATCTTGGCCCGCTGGTGGCAAAGCTGGAGGGGGCGGAAGCCAATCAATACAGGATTTTCCGCTTTGATCCGGCGGGGGCCATTCGGGCCTGCTTTGTGTTCCTGCGGATGGACGCGCATCTGAGTGCGGTGCCCGCTGAAACATTGGCGCTGAGCCAGATCGTGCAGAGTATGGTTTTATGGTCGGACCGGGCGTTTCAGGACCGCTCGGCGCTGGCCGTGCTGCCGGGGGGCGGTGTTGTGCTGCGGCCCGAGATCGGGGCGTTGATCCGGGCGGCCTATGACCCTGTTTTGCCGCCGGTCAGTCAGGATGCGAGCCACGCGCTGCGACTGGCCGCGCGGATCGGGCGGGGCGGCGCGCACTGAGCCTGCAAAGCGGGGTGGCGGGGCGGAAACGACTTGACCGAATCTGCCGGATTGGCCTTAGTGCCCCCATTATCTGGGGGAATGTTTAATGAGGAACGCTATTGGTGGGGCGGTGTTGCTGCTGGCCGGTGTCGTGGCCGGGCACTCTCAGGCGCAGGGCTGTGGCGGCAGCTATGTGGTGCAAGGCGGCGATAGCCTGACGCTGATAGCGGATCGGTTCTATCAGGACGCGGGAAAGTGGACCGCGATCCATTCGGCCAATCTCGATCAGATCGGCGAAGACCCCAACAATTTGCGGGCGGGCATGAACCTGCGGCTGCGCTGTATCGACGGTCGGCCCACGGGCCTCGCGGGTGGCACGGTCGCGCCCGAGGCACCGCTTGCCGCCGCGAAGCCGCTGGTCGTGGCCCCCGGCAATGCCGCCACGAGGCGCAAGATCAACATCCTGACGGGGGGCGATTTCTGGCCTTTCACAGACAAGGCGATGCCCGGTGGCGGCATGCTGACCGAGGTAGTAGAGGCGGCGATGCAGGCGACGAACCCGCCGCAGGGGTTTGCGATTCACTGGGTCGATGACTGGTCTGCGCATCAAGAGCCGCTCTTGTCCAATGCGCTCCTCGATATCGGGTTTCCGTGGTTCAAGCCCGATTGCGCCCGTGATCCCGAGACCGATCAATGCGCTAACCTGCTCTATTCCGGGTCGATGTTCGAAGTGCTGATGCTGCTCTTTGTCGATCGGTCGCGGCCCATGGCCTTTCACTCGGACGCGGATATGCAAGGCAAGACGCTGTGCCGGCCTGCGGGCTATCCCACCTTCATGTTGGATCAGGGCGGGCGCAACTGGCTCAAGACGGGCGTGATCACGCTCAAGACGCCGCGCTCCCCTGCTGAGTGCCTGCGGCTCTTGGTGGAAGGCGAGGTGGATGGCGTTGTGCTCAACGAATTCCTCGGACGGGGCAAGATCAAGGAATTGGGGCTGGAGGCGCGCGTGGTCGTGGCCGACGGCCAGCCGATTTCGGTCGAAGGCACGCATATGGTCGTGCATCGGTCGCACCCCGACGGCCCGGCGTTTCTGGCGGTGTTCGAGCGGGGACTGGCCGAAATCAAGGCGGATGGGCGCTATCAGCAAATCATCGAGGCGCATATGAGCCGCGTCTGGGCGGGGTTCTGAGGGGATGCAGGATCGGATCGCAGCCGTCGTCATTCTGGGGGCCACCCTGCTGCTGCCGGGGGCGGCGCGGGCGCTCTGCGATGTGACCTACCGGGTGCAGCCCGGCGATACGCTGGCCGGGGTTGCCGAGACGCATTACGAGGATGCCGAGCAATGGACCTTGATCTATTACGCCAATCAGGCCGGGCTGGCAGGGCAGGCTCAGGCCTTGGTCGCAGGGAGCGAGATCTATATTCCCTGTCCGGCACAGAACCCGGAGCCTGATGCCACACCGCTGCGCCAAAGCGGGGCGGAACTGACCCTGCTCACCGCCGGGGGGGATGTGCCCTTTGCCGATCAGGATTGGCCGGGGGGCGGCATGGTTACGGAACTGGTCAATGCCGCATTAGAGCTGAGCCCGTCGCCGGTGCCCTATGAAATCGTGTGGGAGCCGGATCGCAGTCAGCATCTGGAGCCGCTGTTGGGGCAAAAGCGCTATGACATGGGCTTTCCCTGGATCAAGCCCGATTGCAGCCTTGAGCCAGACGTGGCGCTCTGCACTGAATTTCATTTTTCCGAGCCCTTGATGGATTTGCCGGTGATGCTGTTCCGGCGCGCCGACAGCGATTTTCGTTATACTGAGGATGCGGATATTCTGGGCAAGCGGCTCTGCCGTCCGGCGGGGCGGTTTATCCATGATCTTGACCGGGCGGACCGGCGCTGGTTAGCGCAAGGCAAGATCAGCCTGACCCAGCCCGGCAGCCCCGAGGAGTGTTTTGCGCTCTTGATGGCGGGGGCGGTCGATGCCGTCAGCCTCGATGTGTTCGAGGGCGCGGCCAAGATCGTGGCCATGGGCCTGCGCGGGCAAGTGGTGCCGGTCGATCAACCGCTCTCGCGTGAGGCGCTCTTTGCGGTGATTTCCAAGACCCATTGGCGCGGCACGACGCATCTCTACCGGCTCAATGCGGGGCTTGCCAAGCTGCGCGAGAGCGGGCGCTATGGCGAGATTGTCCAGCGGCATCTGGCGCTCTTTTGGGAAGCGTTGAAGTAGCCGGATGTGCTGTGTCCCGTGGCGGATCGGGAAATTTGAGTATTTTGGGAACGATGAAAGGGGCGGTCAGAGCCCCTCGAAAGTGCAGAGCGTGTGGACGTCCATGCCCATGTCGGTCAGCCGCTTGTGGCCGCCCAAGTCGGGCAGGTCGACGACAAAGGCGCAGCCGGTGATGATCCCGCCCAGCCGTTCGATCAGCCGAATCCCCGCCGCTGCGGTGCCGCCTGTCGCCAGAAGGTCATCGACCAAGAGCACGCGCTCGCCGGGCTGGATGGCGTCATCATGGATTTCAACCACCGCTTCGCCATATTCGAGCTGATACTCTTCTGAGATCACCGCGCCGGGCAGTTTGCCCTTTTTGCGGATCGGCACGAAACCCACGGACAATTGGTGCGCGATGGCACCGCCGAGGATGAAGCCGCGCGCCTCGAGCCCTGCCACCTTGTCGATGGGCTCGCCGGCATAGGGATGCAGCATCTGGTCGATGGCCATGCGAAAGCCGCGCGGATCGGCAAAGAGCGTGGTCACATCGCGAAAGAGAATCCCCTCATGTGGGAAATCGACGATGGTGCGGATATAGTCGCGGACGGTTTTAATCGGTGGCATGGTGTGGCTCCGGCTGGCTGCGGCAGGGTTGTGGCGCAGGGCGCGCGCGGGCGCAAGCGCTCAGTGCGTGGTGCGATACTGGGCGATGACCTCGGTCAGGGTGCCGATGGCCCAGAGGGTGAGGCCAAAGACCACGATGCAGAGGAGGAAATTGAGCGCGGATTGTAGGAGGCGCCCAAGCCGCCCCGCCGGATTGCCGAGAAAGGCGATCTCAGGCCGTAAGAGAAAGCGCGAGGCGATATAGCCAAAGAGCAGCGCCGAGAGAATCCAATAGGTGACGAGGATGATCGGCTGATCATTGGTGCGCGCGAGATAGCTGGCAAAGCCCACAACCAGAACCCAGCGGATGACCTGAAATATCTCATCGGTGAGCGCCTCGAAGCGGCGGCCCATGGCATAGCGCCACTGTTGATTGGTGAGTTTGTCGATGAAATGGCTCATGCGCCTGTTGTGGGCGCGGCGCGCGCGGGCGTCCAGTGGTGTGACAGCCTGCGCGCGAAGAGTTGAGCAGGGGCGATCAGCCCAGCACCCGCCCCGCCACCGCGTCGAGCCGCGCCATCAGCGCGGGATCGCGTTTTTCGGGGGCGGTGATCAGGGCAAAATCGAGCGCCCGGTCGCAGCCATGCGGGCAGGGGGCGCGGTCGGCCCCCAGAAGGGCAGGCAGGCGGCGAAGAAGGCTGCGCCCCTTGTCGGCATTGCCGGTGAGGGTGGCGATGATGGCGGTGATATCGACCGCGCCGTGATCCGGGTGCCAGCTATCATAGTCGGTGATCATGGCGACGCAGGCATAGCAGAGTTCCGCCTCGCGGGCGAGTTTGGCCTCGGGCATGCCGGTCATGCCGATCACGTCGCAGCCCCAGACATTGCGGTAGAGGTTCGATTCCGCGAGGGTCGAGAATTGCGGGCCTTCCATGGCGAGGTAGGTGCCGGCGCGATGCACGGTGATGCCTGCCCCCTCTGCCGCTATAGCACAGGCCTCTGAGAGGCGGGGACAGGTGGGATGCGCTACGCTGACATGGGCCACGCAGCCGGGGCCGAAAAAGGATTTCTCGCGCGCAAAGGTGCGGTCGATATACTGATCGACAAGGACGAAATCGCCCGGTGCCATGTCTTCGCGGAACGAGCCGCAGGCCGAGACAGAGATCACATCCGTGACACCCAGACGTTTGAGCGCGTCGATATTGGCGCGGTAGGGCACGGAAGAGGGGCTATGCACATGACCGCGCCCGTGGCGGGGCAGAAAGGCCATCGGCACCCCGTCGAGCGTGCCGGTGAGGATCGCATCCGAGGGCGCGCCCCAAGGGGTTTCCACCCTGCGCCATTCAGCCCCTTGCAGCCCGTCAATCTCGTAGAGCCCGGAACCGCCGATCACCCCGATCATTGTCTCTGTCATGTGCTGCTGTCCTGTCTGATGCCTCTTGGGATCATGGTTACGACGGTTCGCGGCAAATGAAAATGCCCGCGCGGTCCGTGATCCGCGCGGGCGTGCCTGCCTGTCATCCCCGGCAAGCAGGCAAAGTGGCAGCGGGCGTTAGCCCAGCATCGCCACGACCTCTTCGGTGGTCCAGACGGCGTTGGCCATGTAGCGGAAGTTGATCAGGGCGGCGAGATAGCCATCGCCCTCGGGCAGCATGGCGGCGGCGGTGGCGTCCTTGATCACCGCGACCTCGAAGCCCTGTTCCAGCAATTCGCGCATATGGCTCTCGGTGCAGAGGTTGGCGGACATGCCGGCGAGGATCACCTGATCGACGCCCTGTTTGCGCAGTTGCAGGGCAAGGTCGTTATGCTCTGGCCCGTAGAGTTTATGAGGCGAGGTGACGATGGTCTTGCCGTCGTTGATGTAGGGTTTGTAGAGATCGAGGAAATCGGCACCCGAGCCTTCGAATCCTTCGAGCGACAGCGGGTCCTTGCGGTCGAACATGCCGATCTTGTGCATCAGCTTTTCGAGCGCGCCTTCGAACTTCCAGCCGTGATCGGTGGGATAGTAGTAATGCGGCGAGACCGCGACCGTAATGCCCGCCGCCTTGGCCGCCTTGAACAGGCTCTCGATATTGGCGACGGTGTTGTTCCGCTCGACACTGGCGCCGACCACACCCCAGGTCACGCCATTGGGGCTGAGAAAATCGTTTTGCGGGTCGGTGACGACCAGGGCGACGCGCGTCAGGTCGATCTTCATGTCGCTGGGCGGCAGGGCCGGTTCGGCGGGATCGGCATAGGGATTGTCCTGCGCCTGAGCGCCGGTGGCGGCAAGGCCGGTCGCGGCGGCAGCAAGGGCCACGGTGCCGGTCAGCGCCTGACGGCGGGTGAGTTTCGGCTCGTGGTCGTGGTCATGACAATTGCACATGGTCTCTCTCTCCTGAGTGGGGGTTGAATGGGGCGACATTGGCAGGGGCCATGTGCCTTTGCGTCCCGAATACGTGGCGCATGGCATTATTTCAGTGCCAATCCCGCCCGGCCCGTGGCACGCTCTGCGCCATGCAGATCACCGAGACCCATGACCGAATCCTGAGCGAGCTCGACATCCGGCCAGAGCCCTTTGCGCTCTGTGCGCTGGAGGGGATGTGCAGTCTCGGGCTTGGGCGGGTGCCGGGCGCGACGTTGCATTATGTCCTGAGCGGGGAGGGGCATCTGAGCTTGCAGGGGCATGCGCCGATTGCGCTTGCGCCGGGGCGGATGGTGCTGGTGCCATCCTGTGCGCGCCATTCGCTGAGCCACAATGGCAAAGGTGCCACGGTGGTGCCGGAGTGCAAGCCTGCGGGGCTTGATCTTGAGGAACACGTGGCGCGCGGCGAGGGCGAGGGCACGATGGTCGTGCTCTGTGCGCGGCTGCATCTGGGGCTCCGGGGCACGCATGGGCTGATTGATCTCATGCGCGCGCCGCTCAGTCTTGATCTGAACACGGCACCGGGGGCCGCGCGGGCGATGGAGACCTTGCTGGGCGAGGTGTCGCAGCAGCGGACCGGCGGGCGGGCCATGGTGCGCGTTCTGCTCTTGCAATGCGTGATCGAGATGTTGCGCGGGCGGCTCGAGGCGGGTGATCCCGCTGTCATGTGGGTGGGCGCGTTGGCCGATCCGGGGCTGTGGCGGGCGCTCTGCGTGATGCTCGATGATCCCGGCGCGCCCCATGCGCTCGAGAGTCTTGCCGAGGCTGCGGGCATGAGCCGGTCGCGGTTTGCAGAGCGGTTTCAGGCCGCCTATGGGCAGGGTCCGATGGGATTTCTGCGGGCGTTGCGATTGGCGCGCGCGGCGCAGCTCTTGGTGGATCAGCGTGTGCCGGTCAAACGGGTGGCGCAAATGGTGGGCTTTGCCAGCCGCAGCGCGTTTACCCGCGCCTTTGTCGAGGTCTGGGGACAATCGCCGCGCGCCTTTCGGCTGGGACAGGAGCGGTGATCAGGCGGCGGAGCGGGCGCAGAACGTGACCATGTTGCGCCCCTGCGCCTTGGCCGCATAGAGCGCGCGATCCGCCTCTTCCAGCAATTGCCCGACACCGGGCGCGGGGCCGGTGGGTGACGGTGTGGCCATGGTCACGCCGATGGAGATGGTGACATGCAGCGGGGGCGTCTGGGCCGTGACCGCGATGGGGGTCTGGGCAATCATGGCGCAGAGCCGGTCGGCGGTGCGCTGGGCGCGCCTGCGGCTGGTGGCGGGGGTCACGATCAGAAACTCCTCGCCGCCGATGCGGGCGAGCATGTCGCCATCGCGCAGATGTGCGCGCAAGTGGCGCGTGACCGCGCAGAGCACCTCGTCGCCGGCCGCGTGCCCATGGCGGTCATTGACCTGTTTGAAAAAGTCGAGGTCGGCCAGCATCACGGCAAAACTCTCGCCGGATGTCTGGCTGGATTCGATCAGACGTTGCAGGAAGGGCAGGGCAAAGCGGCGGTTATGCGCGCCGGTCAGCGGGTCGAACATGGCCGCGTTGAGCCCGTCGCGCAGCGCCGCGCGCAGGCGCTCGCCGCGTCGTTTGCGGCGCAGTTGCGCCGAGAGGCGGAGAATCAGCTCTCGCGGATCGGGATCTCCTGTGATCACGTCATCCGCGCCCATGTCGAGCACGGTCACGCCAAGAGAGGCGGCATCGGCCTCGACCAGTGCGATGATCGGGCGGCAGCGGCTGCGCGGTGCGGCCTTGAGTTCGGCCAAAAGACGCAGGCCCTCTTCGGCCTCTGCCCCGGTGATCTGCAGGAGATAGACATCGGCGGGCGGCTGCGTATCCGAGAGCGACAGGGCGCGGTCGGCGTCGATGACGGTTGTGGCATGGGCGGAATGGCGCGCCAGCAGGGTTTGCAGGCCATAGGCCCCGGCGCGCGAGCGGGCGATGATCCCGATGCGGCCCGGCGCATCAAAGCCCGGAGGGGCCTCGGCAAAGCCAAGGGCCTGTGCGCCACCAATTTGCAGGCTGAGTTCCTGTTCGCCGTGATGCTGGCGCAGAAGATTGCGCAGGCGCGCCAAGAGCAGCGCCTCGGGCACCGGTTTGCTCAGAATGTCGTCCGCCCCGGCGCTGAGGGCTGCGCGGCGTTCGGTCGGACAGTCCGTCGTCTGGAGGAACATCACGGGAATGGTCCGGTTTCCTTCGGCGCGGCGCAGGGCGGTGAGGAAGTCCGAGGCCGTGGTATCGGGCAGGCAGGCATTTGCCAGGATCAGATCAGGGCGCTCTACGGCGACAAGGCGCAGCGCCTCTTTGGCCGAGGCCGCTTGAACGACCTCGTAATGTGCGTGGCATAATTTGACCTTCAACACGATCCTGTTGGTCGCAAGATCGTCGACGATCAGAATTTTTCCTGACATGGACGCGACGCCTTTGCTCTTGCCCTTTACGATTGGTTCACTATCCATGGCAGAGGTTAAGAAAACCTTTCCAGAAATTAACCGGGATGACGATGCAGCAGGAAACCGCCGAAACGATTGCCTTGCAGGCGCTGGGCTGGCTTGCGGCGCAGGACGAGCTCTTGCCGGTGTTCCTTGGGGCGACGGGTGCCTCGGAGCAGGACCTGCGCGTGCGCGCGACAGAGCCGGAATTTCTGGGTGCGGTGCTGGATTTTCTGATGATGGATGATGCCTGGGTCGTGCGGTTCTGCGACGCGCAGGGGATGAAATACGAGACGCCGATGATGGCGCGTGCGGCCTTGCCGGGCGGGGCACAGATGAGCTGGACATGAGCCGCGCCGACGGAATTCTCTTTGACAAGGACGGCACGCTCTTTGATTTCCACGCGACCTGGAGCGTGTGGGCGCATGGGGTCATTGCCGATCTCTCGGAGGGTTCCCCCGATGTCATGGCGCGGATGGCCCATGAGGCGCATTACGATCTGGTGGCGCGGCGATTTCACCCCACCAGCCCGATCATTGCGGGCACCAACCGGGAAGCCGCCGAATGTCTGGGCCGCGCCTTACCGGGCCGGGCCGTGGACGAGATCGAGGATCACCTGAGGCTGAGTGCGGCCACCGCACCGCTTGCCCCGGCGGTGCCCCTTGCCCCCTATCTTGAAGGGTTGGCCGCGCGAGGGCTGCGGCTGGGCGTGATGACCAATGACACCGAATACGGTGCGCGCGCGCATCTGGGCAAGGCCGGGGTGCTTGGGCATTTCGATTTCATCGCGGGGTTTGATTCGGGCTATGGGGCCAAGCCTGCGCCGGGGCCGCTCTTGGCCTTTGCGCGCGCCATGGCGCTAGAGCCTGCGCGCGTGGTCATGGTGGGTGACAGCACCCATGACCTGATGGCAGGGCGTGCGGCGGGGATGCAATGCGTGGGCGTTCTGACCGGCACGGCGAGCCGCGCCGATCTGGAATCGCTCGCCGATATCGTGCTGCCTGACATCGGCCATATCCCGGCTTGGCTGACCGCATGAGGCAACATCCCCTGTTCGGGCTGGCGCTGGCGACGTTCGGCGCGCTGATGCTCACGCCCGATGCGCTCTTCATGCGGTGGTCGGGCATGGGCGGCTATCAGATGGTCGGCTGGCGCGGCTTGATGATGGGCCTTGTTTTCCTGATCTTCTGGGCCGTGACCTCTAGGCACCGTCTGCGCGATCTGGGTGTTCTGGTCAGTGGGTACGGGATTGGCATCGTGATCTGCCAATATGCCAACGCGACGCTCTTCAGCCTAGGCATTGCCAATGCGCCGGTCGCTGTCGTTCTCTTTGGCGTGGCCACCGTGCCGGTGTTCGCGGCACTCTTTGCGCGGGTCATCATCGGAGAGCCGACGCGCACCTCCACATGGATCACCATTGTCGTGGTCATGGCGGGCATCGCGCTCGCGGTGTTTGGCGGCGGGCATGGCGATGTGACGCTGGACCGCGCCGCGCTCTGGGGGGCACTGGCTGGACTGGGCGTGGCGATGGTGCTGGCGCTCAATTTCGTGATCCTGCGGGCGCAACCGCAGGTGCCGATCCTTTTGGTGATCGGGTTGGGCGCGGTGCTGGCGGGGGCCTCTGGCGTGTTTGTGACCGGGCCTGCGGCCATGATGCAAGGCGAGGTCTGGGCGATTGCGATCTGTGGTCTGGTGATCTTGCCGGTGTCGTTCTTTTCGCTCTCGCTTGCGTCGCGCTATACCCACGCCTCGAATGTGAGCCTCTTGTTGCTGCTCGAGACCGTTCTTGGGCCGCTCTGGGTCTGGCTGGGCACCGGTGAGGGGCCGACGCCGATGATGCTCTTGGGGGGGCTGATCGTGGTGGTCACGCTGGCGATCTACCTCTGGCAGACCGGGCGGCGGCGCATGGCGCTGCAATCGTGATCCGCGAAAAGCAAAAACGACAGCATACGTCGCTAAGCGGCATGTGAGGTCGCCCTGAGCGGTGTTTCGTGAGGTCAAACGAGCACCGGAGGGGCATCAGATGGCCGAAGATCTCAAACGCAGGACACGCAGCGGTGGGCGCGCAGGCGGGGTGGCCCGGCGCGGCAGCGCGGTCATCGAACAGATGCCGTGGAACCCGCCCATCAACCGCGATCGCCCGACCGAGCCTCTGACCGATGCGGGGGTGTTGGCGATTCACGATGGCGCGATGCGTATACTTGAAGAGATCGGGATCGAGTTTCTCAACCCCGAGGCGGTTGAAATCCTGCGCGCGTCCGGTGGCTGCAAGATCAATGGCGAGAATGTCCGCATGGGCCGCGATTTCGTCATGGAGATGATCGCCAAGGCACCCGAAAGCTGGACCATCACGCCGCGCAACCCGGACCGCCGGATCACCATGGGGGGCAATCACCTTAATTTTGGCAATGTGTCGTCACCGCCGAGTTATTGGGACATGAAGATTGGGCGCAAGGTCGCAGGCACGCGCGAGATGTGCCAGAACCTCTTGAAACTGACGCAATATTTCAACTGTATCCATTTCGCGGGCGGCTATCCGGTCGAGCCGCAGGATATCCATGCCAGCGTCCGGCACCTCGACGTGCTCTATGACAAGCTGACGCTGACCGACAAGGCGATGCATGCCTATAGCTTGGGCGCAGAGCGGGTCGATGACGTGATGGAGATGGTGCGGATTGCGGGGGGTTTGAGCCACGAGGAATTCGAGGCCAGCCCGCGCATGTATACCAACATCAACTCCACCTCGCCGCTCAAGCATGACTATCCGATGCTGGACGGCTGGATGCGGCTGGCGCGGCGCGGTCAGGGGCTGGTGGTCACGCCGTTTACTTTGGCCGGGGCCATGGCGCCGGTGACGATGGCGGGGGCGGTGGCGCAATCCATCGCCGAGGCGCTCTGTGCGGTGGTTCTGGCGCAACTGATCCGCCCTGGCGCGCCCTGTGCGATTGGCACTTTTACCTCGAATGTTGACATGAAATCCGGCGCACCGGCCTTTGGCACGCCGGAATACATGCGCGCCACCCAGATGACCGGGCAATTGGCGCG